>CALMPG010000106.1 GCA_937871915.1 uncultured Phycisphaerales bacterium | reverse complement strand
AGCCTGCTGCTGTACACCGACGGCCTGGTCGAGCGGCGCACGGAGCCGCTCGAGGCGGGGGTGGGGCGGCCCCGGGCCCCCCCCCCCCCGGGGGGGGGCCGGGCCCCGCGGTGGGGGGGCCCCCCCCCCCGGGGGGGGGGCCCCGGGCCCCCCGCCCCGCGGGGGGGGCGGCCCGCCGGGCTCCCCCGCCACTCCGTGGCGGGTGCGTTTCGATTCACCCTTCATACGGCACCCGCAGCCCTTGCCTTTCAGAGGCGGCATACTACACTTCGTCAGTTGGCGAAATAGCGAACAATGCTCGACTCCCTCACCCAGACCGCCTCCGCCCTCTCCGACCCCACCCGCCTCCGCCTCCTCGCGGCCGTGATCGACGCCCCCTCCGCCACTGGCGAGGTCTGCGTCTGCGACCTCACCGACCTCGTCGATCTCGCCCCTTCCACCGTCTCCAAGCACCTGAGCATCCTCCGCGACGCCGGCCTCATCGAGGGCCGCAAGGACGGCCGCTGGATGCACTATCGCGCCAACCGCAACCCCGAAGCCCGCGCCCTCCGCGATGCCCTCGACTGGGTCCGCCTGGCCAAGGCCACCGACAAACAACTCCTCGCCGATGCCACGCGCATCCGCACCATCGTCTGCACCGCCGAGCCCGGCCGGTGCTGCACGACCGCCGCGCCCGACGCCAAAGGCGCCAGGCCCCGCGTCCTCTTCCTCTGCACCGGCAACTCCTGCCGCAGCCAGATGGCCGAGGGGTGGGCCCGGCGCCTCAAGCCCGATCTGATCGACGCCCACTCCGCCGGCACCACGCCCCAGGGCCTGAACCCGCTCGCCGTCAAGGTCATGCGCGAGGTCGGCATCGACATCTCACGCGCCACATCCAAGCGCCCCGAGGACATCGGCGTCCCGTTCGACCTCGTCATCACCGTCTGCGACTCCGCCCGTGAGTCCTGCCCCATCCTCCCCGGCGCGCCCCGCACCATCCACGTGGGCTTCGACGATCCGCCCCATCTGGCCCGCAACGCCGCGTCCGAGGACGAAGCCCTCACGCACTACCGGCGCATCCGCGATGAGATCCGCGCCTTTGTCCAGACCCTCCCCGAGTCCATCCAAACCACGCAGGAGCACACCCATGCCCAATCCAACACCCCAGTCCGTTCTTGACAAGGTCCGCGAGGGCTACGCCAAGATCGCCCGCGAGGGCGTCTGGGTCAGCGACCCCGGCACGCCCAAATCCTCCTGTGGTTCGGGCAGTGGGGGGGGTGGAGGATGCTGCGGCGGTGTCAACGCCGCGGCCGTCGCCGCCAGCGTCGGCTACACCGAGGCCCAACTCGCCGTCATGCCCGAGGGCGCCAACATGGGCCTCTCCTGCGGCAACCCCACGGCCATCGCCTCGCTCAAACCCGGCGAGGTCGTCCTCGATCTCGGCGCGGGCGGCGGCTTCGACTGCTTCGTCGCCGGTCCCAAGGTCGGCCCCGCCGGGCGAGTCATCGGCGTGGACATGACCCCCGACATGCTCTCCAAGGCCCGCCGCAACATCGACTCCTATCGCGAGAGCGCGGGCCTCGACAACGTCGAGTTCCGCCTCGGCGAGATCGAGAATCTCCCCGTCGCCGATGCGAGCGTCGATGTCGTCATCAGCAACTGCGTCATCAACCTCTCCCCCGACAAGCCCCGCGTCTGGCGCGAGATCGCCCGCGTGCTCAAGCCCGGCGGGCGCCTCGCCGTTTCCGATCTGGCCCTGCTCCGCCCGCTCCCCGAGTCCGTCGCATCCAGCATCGAGGCCCTCGTCGGGTGCATCGCCGGCGCGGTCCTCGTCGATGAGTCCCGCCGGATGGCCGGGGCCGCGGGCCTCACCGACATCGTCCTCACCCCCAAGCCCGAGTACATCCGGGCCCTGACCAACATGCAGGACCCGCTCTACCAGAAGATCGCCGCGGCCCTCCCGGCCGGAAAAACCGTCGCCGATTACGTCACCAGCCTCGATCTCACGGCCCGCAAGCCCCGCGAAGGGGAGTCTTCTCGCGCATGTTGCGGCCCATCCTGCTGCGCATGACGTGCCACCGGTTGCCGCTGCTCGGAGCGGCCACCGGTGCGACTCTGCAACACCACGCCGCGACCCCGACCTACCCGCACGTCGCCTTGTGGTGCAGCACGATCCGAATCTGCTCGTACGACACCGCCCCGCCCAGATCGTCGAAGATCGGCTTGAGCCGCTCCGCCCTCAGCCGACCCACCGCGTCCAGGATCCTCGCCCGGTCCGCCTCGCCCACCCACGGCCCGATGTCCGCCGGCTTCTTCACCTCGACGAACTCCAGCAGATAGTCCGACGTCGTTGATTTCGCCCGCCCGATCGCCGCGGCCACATCCTCGAGCCCCATCCCCCGCGCGAACATCTCGAACGCCCTCTTCTTCGAGTCGGTCATCGAGACGGCCGGCTCACGCGCCACCGCCGACAACGCCGGGCGGGGCCGAGAGCCCATCCCCACATCCATTCCCATCCCGTTGCCGGTGCAGAACTCCGCGATCCCCGCCACAAACCGCTCCCCGAACTGCTCCAGTTTCGCCCGCCCGACACCCTTGATATGCGCAAACGCGCCGAGCGTCCCCGGCCGCACGCGGCACATCTCCTCGAGCGCCGCATCCCCGAACACCACAAACGGGGGCACGCCCAGCCCATCGGCGATCTCGCGCCGGAGTTTCCGCAGCGCCTCGAAGAGCCCCTTCTCCTCATCGCTCAGCGGCGAGGCCGCCACGCCCGAGTAGTCCACCCTCCTGCGCTTGCGATCACTCGTCGCCACCGCCTCGTTCGACCTGGCCCGTAGCAGGCTCACGGCCCGCTCGCCCCGCAGGACCGCCCCGGATTCCCCCGTCAGATGGATTGTCGGATACTCCCCGCGCGCCCGCGCCAGCACGCCCATGTCCACCAGTTGGTTGATGTGCCCGATGATGTTCTCGCGGGCCACCGACTTGAGCAGCCCGAACGTCGAGAGCAGATGGTGCCGACGCTCGATGATCTTCCCCAGCCCCGCCCCGCGCAGCACATCCGCCACGTACGCGGCCCCAAAGCCCATCTCCCGATCCCCCGTCCCCCGAAGCCGCGCCACGCACGAGAGAATCTTCCGCGCGATCGTCGTCGAGTCCTCCTCCGCCTCCATCTCCCCCAGGCACACATCGCACGCCCCGCAACCGGCCGGGGTACCCCCACGCTCCGCGTGGGCGGTTTGATCGAGCGGCGGTGCATACTCCTGCCCGAAGTACTCGCTGAGCGACCGATGCCGGCACCGCCCCCCCGCCGCGAACCGGTTCATCTGCTGGATCAACTCGATCTGCGCCGCCACCACCTCCGGCGGAACGTGCACCTCGCTCTCTCCGGCCGACTTCTCCACCAGCGACGACCACCGCTGCGCATCCGCCCCCGAGTGCAGCAGCACGCACTCCGACGGCAGCCCGTCCCGCCCCGCCCGCCCCGTCTCCTGCTGGTACGCCTCCACGCTCTTGGGCATCGTCGCGTGGATGACGCACCGCACATCCCCGCGGTCGATCCCCATCCCGAACGCCACCGTCGCGACCACGATGTTCAGCCGCTCGGCCGCGAAGGCGTCCTGCACCCGCGTCCGCGCCCGCGCATCCATCCCGGCGTGGTACGCCTCCGCCTTCAAGCCGCGAGCCGAGAGCGTCGCCGCGATCTGTTCGGTCTGCTTCCGGCTCATGCAGTACACGATCGCCGCGTCGCCGCTGATGTTCCCGTCCCCCTGGTGCCGCCTCAGGATCTCCTCGATCTGGTCCTCACCGCTGCCCAGGCGCGGCACGATCCGGTACGTCAGATTCGGGCGGTCGAACACGCCCACCAGCACGGCCGGGTTGGGCATGTGCAGTTGCCGCACGATGTCCTCGCGGACGCGCGGCGTCGCCGTCGCCGTGAACGCCTGCATCGGCACCCCGGGCAGAACCTCGCGCAGTTCGGCCAGCCGCCGATACTCGGGCCGGAAGTCGTGCCCCCACTGGCTGATGCAGTGCGCCTCGTCGATCGCGATGCTCGCGATCCCCTTCGACGCATCCTTCTGCCCCAGCCGCACCATCCACGCCAGGAACGAGTCGGTCAACAGCCGTTCGGGCGCGACCAGCAGCAACTTGATGTTCCCCGCCTCCACCTCGCGCCGGATCGCCGCGCTGTCCTCGTACGAGACCCCCGAGTGCATCGCCCCCGCCGGATACCCGGCCAGTTTCAGCCCGTCCACCTGGTCCTTCATCAGCGCGATCAGCGGCGACACCACCACGCACAGCGACGCCTCGCCCTCCGCCCGCAGCAGTGGGGGGAGTTGGTAGCACAGCGACTTCCCCCCGCCCGTCGGCAGCACCACCAGCGCATCCCGCCCCGCCAGCGCGGCCGTTACTGCCTCGAGTTGCAGCGAGCGCAACTCCTCAAATCCCCAGTACGACGAGAGCACCCCGGCGATCCGCTCGCGCAGCCCGCTCTCAACCGTGCCCGTCGCCCGATGTGCCGATGAAGTTCCCAAGAGTCAGCACAATACCAAACAAACGCCGACACATCAAGCCCAAATCCCCGGTCGTCACATTGACTGACGCCCCCTCTTTGCTTCCGCAGCCTTCGGCACGTTTCAGCGTTCAACAAGAGGTCACCCGCCCGCCATTCCCCGTTGGGTCCTATCCGCTTGCAAGCCCAACCACCCTTCGGGTAGATTCCCTCGCCATAGCCCTATGTCAACGGACACCCAATCTTGCTCCCGGTGCGGCATCGATGTCCGTCACGCCAGACGCTTCAAGGACGGCAAGGGGCGCCTGTTCTGCGCCGCCTGCGCCGAAGCACTCCGGGCCGCTGCCCGGCGCACTCCACGGGCCCACCCGGCCCACCCGGACGTCCCAGCCGCCGCGCCCGCGCACGCCGATCCCTCCGACAGCACCATCGCCCTCGCCGATGAGCTCACCGCCCGCGACGAGGCCTTCCTCCACAAGCCGAAGACCAGCGGACAGGGCGGCGTTGGGGGGGTGGGCATCCGCGACCTCGAACTCTGTCCCGATTGCGGCTCCCCCTGGGGATCGAGCGTCATCTGCACCAGGTGCGGGTTCAGCCGCGTCACCGGCGAGCACATCGGCACCAACGTCCCCCTTCCCGCCGGGCACGATCCCGCGGCCCCGCGCCCGCGCAAGCCCCCCAAGCCCTGCAATAAGTGCGGGTACGACCTCACGGGCCTCAAGACCGCCCGCTGCCCGGAGTGCGGCACCATCAACCCGCGACTCAAGGCGGGCCGGCAATCGGAAAAACAACAACTCCGCCAGATGTACCTCCGCCCGCTGCTCATCATCGCCATCGGCCTTGCCATTTCCTTCCTCGTCCGGTTTGCCATCGGAGCGGCCACGGGCGGGGCCGCCGTGGGGGGAGACGCGACGGCCAGGTATCTGCTCTACTTCCCGGTCTCCCTCGTGATCGGCTTTGTCGCCTACGTCGCGTGCAGCATGCTCTTCATCGGTTTCGATGAGCCTCTCGGCGTCACCTTCGTGCGGCTGGGCGCGGTGTACGCCGTCACCGACGCCGTGAGCGGTCTGGTGAGTCCCATCCCGGTCTTCGGCCTGCTCGTTGGATGGATCATCGCGGGTGCCGTCTACCTCGGCTTGCTCATGCACTTCATGGAGCTCGCGCTGGAAGATGCCTGGTTGGTGGCGGTGGTCACATTCCTCATCAAGGTGGCCGTCGGGTTTCTCATCGTGTGGGTCTGGGCCACCTACTTCTGATCCGCCCCGCGCGCCGGCGTGGCCCGCACCATCTCCACCATGAACTCGTGGAACTCGTCGTGCATGAACTTCATGCTCGGCGAGCCCCACATCTCCCGGAACGACCGCTCCCCCACGATCTCCCGCATCCGCGTCTCCCACGACCGGAAATAGTCCTCCGGCACCTGCCCCCGCTTCCACCCGAACCACACGATCTCGAAGACCGAGAGCTGCATCAGGTTGAAGAAGTACTCACGGATCGCCCGCTCCCGCTCCTCGGGCGTGGGCAGGTCGTCGGTGAACGCCACGTCCCCCCGGTACACCCGCGCCAGCGACGGGTCCCCCACCCGCATCTCCCGCAGGTGCATCTGCATCTCCACGAGCTTGGCGAAGTTGCCAAAGTGCTGCGCATCCCGGTTCTTGCGGAACTGCAGCGCCGAGTACACCAGGCCCCCCGTGATCGCCGTCGCCGAGAGCGCCTGGATCAGGATCTGCACCTCTGGAATCGTCATGGCCGAATCGTTGGCTCCCTCGCCCTCCCCCGGCCGTCCGGGCGATCGATCACTCGGCCAGCAACTGCTCGCTCGCCTGCTCCATGATCGCCGCCGCCGCCTGCTCGGGATTGAATCCGGCCTTGAGCAGCACCAGCGGTTTGCCATACTGCCGGCTCCACTTCCGCACCGCGTCGATGTGCTCGTGGCCGGCCAGTTTCACCAATGCAATCACCAGCCGCGTGTCCGCCCGCGCGATCGGTGCCTCGAACAGGGCACTCGACCCGTGCTCGGTCTGCTCCACCCAGTCCAGCTCCCCCAACTCGAACGCCTCCGCCAGCCGCTCCCGCTGGTGCGCCAGCGCCGTCCCCCCGATCATCACCACGCGCGACCCGCGCAGCGCGTCCCGCACGCGCCCCACCGTCGGGCTGTACGCCCGCGGCTCCGCCATCGCCCCGTGGTCCTCCCCCGCCCGTTCGCGCATGAGACTGATCGCCTCGCCCACCAGCGGGCCCAGGTCCGCCCCACCCTCGGCCAGATCCACCAGCGGCCTCACGATCTCCCGCACCCGCCGGTCCCCCGCGTCCAGACCCTGTGCCTCCAGCACCGCCCCCGCCGCTCGCACGCCCGCCATCTCGCCCTCCTCGGGAGACTCGACCGCGCGTCGGACGTGGTACTTCAACTTGTTCAGCGCGGCCGTCACATCCTTCACTCGCCTTGCCGCTCCATCGATCTGCGCCTCCACGTCCCGGATCCGCCCGCGGAGCCCCTCGTGCCCCGCCGGGTCCGCCGGGTCTTCCAGCGTCAGATACCGCCCGACGTAGACCCGCTCGGCCTCCGTCACGCGACGCAGCCACACAAACGCGTCCAGTTGGTCCTGGTCGGGACGCGTCAGCCACGTCCGCTCCAGAATCACCCGCAGGGCCGACTGCGCCTCGGCCATCAGGTCCAGCGCGTCGGGCAGATGCCCGCGAAGTTCCGGCCGCCCATGCACCCGCTCCGCCAGCGCGGCCGCCGCCCCCAGATTCTCGTACGCCCTCCCAGCCATCTCCACCACCCCCGCCGGCGGCAGCACCGCCTGTCGGAATGGCGCCCACAAGAAGCAGTGCGGCAGCGCCTTCGCCTGCGCGATCATCGTCGTGATTCGCCCCACGAGGACGGACTCCTCCTCCGATCCGGCCGCCGCCCCGTTCCGCTTGAGCGCGGCCTCGCACGACGCCGCTTTCAGCGAGCACCGGCGCGCGATCATCCCAAGGTCCGCCTCGCCCGCCCCCGCACCGACCCCCTTCGGTTCCGTCTCCATCGCGGCCGCCCGACGCGCGTGCCCGATTTCCGCCGTCGATCCTTCCACCCGAAGGTGAATCTCCGCATCCCCGATCTTCAGCGGCACCACCGCGGAACTCACCGGCCGGCGCTCATCCGGCGACCGCGTCACGATCACTGTGTGCGTGGGGGCCGGTGCCGGGCTCTCGGGAGCACAAACTCGCACCTCCGAGAATGCTCCCGCCGACGTGCCGGCCCCATCGCCCGAGTGGTCTGCCGCCGTCTTCACTGTCCCATCATCGTCTGGCCGAGTTCTCGCAACACTCCCGACCCAATCCGCCAATATCGCAACCCTCTCGCGTAACTCGGAACTCCCGCCTAGACACGCCTGAACAACGCACTCCAGAGCGGCAACCACCGCCTCCGGGCTGGGTCTTGGGGTCATCGATATGCTCCTTGGCCATTGTCTATCCCTGATTCGGGAGCGCAACACCGGCGCGCCTTCCTATGGAAGGTTTATACACGACCCGCCGAGCTCCCGCAACTCATATCGCCAAATCCCTACGCGTGCGCGGCCTTCCGGCTCTCTTTGAGCAGCTTCCGCAGCACCGTCTGCAGAATCCCCCCGTTGCGGAAGTAGTTGATCTCCACCGCCGTGTCCAGCCGGCACACCGCCCCGAACTCGATCGTCTGGTCCTTCCTCGGCCCCTGCGTGATCGTCGCCCGCACCTTTATCTCGCCGCGCGGCTCGATATCCGCCGGCAGATGAATGTCGTACACATCCGTCCCGCACAGGCCGAGGCTCTCGGCGGTCTGCCCCGCCTTGTACGTCAGCGGCAGCACGCCCATCCCGACCAGGTTGCTCCGGTGGATCCGCTCGAAACTCTCCGCGATCACCGCCTTCACCCCCAGCAGCATCGGTCCCTTCGCCGCCCAGTCACGGCTCGAGCCCATGCCGTAGTCCTTCCCGGCCAGCACGACAAGCGGCGTCCCCTCGGCCTTGTAGTTCAGGCTCGCGTCGAAGATCGTCGAGACCTTCCCGCCGCCCGCCTTCGAGAGGTCCCTCGTCCACCACCCCTCCCGGATCTTCCCGTTCTCGTCGGCGAGTCTGTTCTTCACCCGCACGTTGGCGAACGTCCCGCGCGCCATCACCCGGTCGTTGCCGCGCCGCGAGCCGTAGGAGTTGAAGTCCGCCCGCGCCACGCCCAGCGACTTGAGATACTCCCCCGCCGGCGAGGCCTCGGCGATGTCGCCCGCGGGCGAGATGTGGTCCGTCGTCACCGAGTCGCCCACGTGCACCAGCACCCTCGCCCCCGTGATCGCCGCGCGGACGGGCAGCTGTTCCGTGAGCCCCTCGAAGTACGGCGGGTTCTGGATGTACGTGCTCTTGTCGTTCCACGCGTACCGATCGCTCTTGCTCACCGCCACCTCGTTCCACGTCGGGTTCCCGTTGAAGACGTTCGCGTACTCCTCCTTGAACTGCTCCGGCGTCACGCACGAGTCCCGCAGTGCCGTCACCTCCTGGTGCGTCGGCCAGATGTCCCTCAGGAACACCGGCCGGCCAGCCGTGTCCTCCCCGATGGGGTCCTTGACCAGATCGATGTCCACCGTCCCCGCGATGGCGTACGCCACGACGAGCGGGGGGGAGGCGAGGTAGTTCGCCTTCACCGCCGGATGGACGCGACCCTCGAAGTTGCGATTGCCGCTGAGCACGCTCGCCACCACCAGGTCCCCATCCTTGATCGCCGCGTCGATCTCCTCCGGCAGCGGCCCGGAGTTCCCGATGCACGTCGTGCATCCATACCCGACGGTCTGGAAGCCCAGCGCATCCAAATCCGCCGACAGGTTCGCCTTGTCGAAATACGCCGTCACCACCTTGGAGCCCGGAGCCAGCGACGTCTTCACCCACGGCCCGGCCGTCAGCCCCAGCGCCCGGGCCTTGCGGGCCACCAGCCCCGCCGCGATCATCACGTCCGGGTTGGACGTGTTGGTGCACGAGGTGATGGCCGCGATCACCACGTCCCCGTGTCGCAGCCGGAAGCACCTGCCGTCGCGCCGGGCGATCACCCCGTCGGAGCCCGGGTCGGCGTGCTCGGGGGCTGCGCTGGTCGCCGCGGCCTTCTCCGGATTGACCTGCGCTCCCGCCGGGTTGCCCCCCTCGCCCACCCAGCGGTTGAGATTGACGGCGTTGTGCGGGACCTGCTTGACGAACGACTCCACGAGCTCCCGGCGCCACGCGGCCTTCATCTGCGTGAGGGCCACTCGGTCCTGCGGGCGCCTGGGCCCCGCGAGGCTCGGCTCGATCGAGCCCAGGTCCAGTTCGAGCGTCTCCGTGAACTCGGGGGCCGGCGCGCCGGCCTGGGGGGTCTCGCTCCAGAGCATGTTGGCCCGGGCGTAGGCCTCGGTGAGCTCGGCCTCGGCGGTGCGCCCCGTGAAGCGCAGGAAGTCCACGGTCCTCCGGTCCACCGGGAAGAACCCCATCGTCGCGCCGTACTCGGGGGCCATGTTCGCGATCGTGGCCCGGTCCGGCACCGAGAGGGCCGCGATGCCGGGGCCGAAGAACTCCACGAACTTCTCCACCACGCCCTTGGTCCGCAGCATCTGCGTCACCGCCAGCACCAGGTCCGTCGCCGTCGATCCTTCCGGCAGCCTTCCCGTCAGCCTCACCCCGACCACATCCGGCGTCACCATGTAGTACGGCTGCCCCAGCATCACCGCCTCGGCCTCGATCCCGCCGACGCCCCACCCCACCACGCCCAGCCCGTTGATCATCGTCATGTGCGAGTCCGTCCCCACGCACGAGTCCGGGTACGCCACCGTCTCGCCGTTCACCTGCTTGGTCAGCGTCCCCGGCGAGAGATACTCCAGGTTCACCTGGTGCACGATCCCCGTCGCCGGCGGCACGCACCGGAAGTTCCGCAGGCTCTGCTGCCCCCACTTGAGAAACTCGTACCGCTCCCGGTTGCGCCCGAACTCCTTGTCCGCGTTGATCGACAGCGAGACCTTGCTCCCGTACGAGTCCACCTGCACGCTGTGGTCGATCACCAGGTCGCACCCCACCAGCGGGTTGATCGCGCTCGGATCGCCCCCCAGCGCCTGCATCGCATCCCGCATCGCCGCCAGGTCCACCACGCACGGCACCCCCGTGAAGTCCTGCAGCACCACCCGCCCCGGCATGAACGGCAACTCCACCCGCGCGGGTTTCTTCGCGTTCCACCCCGCCAGCCCCGTCACATCGTCCGCGCTCACCACGAACCCGTCCACGTTCCGCAGCATCGACTCGAGCAGCACCCTGATCGAGAACGGCAGCCGGTCCACGTGCCCGATCTTCTGCTCGGCCAGCGCACCGAGCGCGTAGTACGTGTACGTGCCCTGCTTCGTGGTCAGGGTCCTCTTCGCGTTGAACGGGTTCTTCGTGCTCGACATGGTGCGCTCCAATCGTGTTCGCTTCGCGTGCCACAGTTCATCGTGCCACGGGTTCGCCGACTGCTCCGAGGCGGCAACCCGTGCCGGAGTGCAAGGGTCATTCACCTCAACCACTCACAACCAACTATCGCCCCCACCCAGCCATGAATCCAATCGATTGCATTGACAATCAGAATCACAAACACTGATACCCGGCCGGCCTCAGACATGCGTCCGCCCCTCGACTTCCTCCAACTCCACACCCCCCTCCGTCCGACGATCATTCGCCCCCCGCACCCGCGCCGACCGCTCCACCCGCGCCTTCAACTCCGCCCGCTCCCGCCGCCCGCCCACCCATCCAACGAACCCGACGGCGATAAGCACCGCCGGCACCGCCCACAGCCAGAACGGCGCAACGGAGTCGCTCATCGACGCCCAGAGTTTGATCACCATCCCGACCCCGGCCCCGAGCCCCATCATGAGCCCCATGAACACCTTGCCGTCAAACTTGCCCTGTGCGTTCTTGAACACGGTGCGAGCGTAGCCGCCCCATGTCGAATCCCGCGTGCGACACCGCCGCACGCACATCCTCGGCCGACACGCCGTAATCCGCGGCCACCTGCGCAATCTCATCGCCCCCGGCGATGGCCGACAGCAAGACCTCCACCGGAACCCGTGTTCCGGTGATCACGGGCTTGCCGTGACAGACGGCCGGGTCGATCGAAATCCGAGGATTCTGCGGCGTCGGTGCCATGGTTCGCTTCATTCTATTCATCGACCGTCCGAGACGCCGCTCTCAGCCCGCCTCATTCACCCACACCGCCTGCCGCACAAGTTCCCCGAGGTACTTCTCGTCCACGACGTCCGCCGCCCCGATCTTCACATGCCGGATCGCCTTCCCCGTCCCCTCCAGCAGCCCCTTCGGATCCTCCAGGCTCGTCCCCTGCGCATAGAACCCGAGCGTCACGTACTTCGCCTGCGCCCGGATGTAGCAGAGCATCCCGTGGTGCTCGTACACCGGCATGCCCCACTTGATCGCCCCCGTCGCCCTCGGCGCGCCCTTCCGCACCACCCGATCCAGTCGCCGCGCCAGCGAAGCCTGCCATCCCGGCAAACTCCCAGAGTACGTCGAAACCGCCGCCCCAAGGTCCGCCCGCTTCCCCATCGCTCCGTCCGTCCGCCCAGTGCCCGCCACCGTCTTGCTCTTGCTCGCGCTCTTCTTCGCCGTCTTCTTCTTCGCCATCGCCAACCTCCTCAATCCCCCTCCGCGCCCCCTCCGCGTCTCAGCCCTCTTCTCAGTGCCTCTGTGTCTCTGTGGTGAGCGTCTTCTCAAACTCCGCCACCGCCGCGCTCGGCACCCGATCCCGCCGCCGCACGATCGCCAGCCGGCGCGCCAGCCCCCCATCCGTGCACACCAATCCCTCCCCATCCTCGAGCGCAAACCGCGACACAAACCCCACCCCGATCCCCGCCTCCACCATCCCCTTGATCGACTCGATCGACCGCAACTCCATCACCACGCTCAGACTCACCCCCGCCCGCATCGCCGCGGCATCCACAATCCCCCGAACCGCCGTCCCCGCCTCAAACGCCACCACCGGCACGCCGACAAGATCCTTCCAACGAAATCCGGACTCCACCACAGAGAACACCGAGAACACCGAGGGAGAGTTCGGACTGGCTTGATCCGATCTCTTTCTCCCCGCCCTTCTCAGTGCCCTCGGTGTTCTCGGTGGTGAATCCGTCGTCGGCACGATCAGCCGCAACTCATCCTCCACCAGCGGGATCGTCACCATTTCCTCCTCCCCCTTCCGCAACCCGCCTCCCCCCGGCAGAGTCACGATGCCCAGATCCAACTCCCCGCTCATCACCGCCGCGGCGACAGCCGTGCTCCCCGCCTCGCGCACATAGAACCGCAGCCCCGGGTGCTTCTTCCGCACCGCGCTCACCACCGGCGGCAGCAGATACGTCGTCGCCGTCGCGCCGCCGCCCACGCGGATCGATCCGCGCTCCAGCCCCACAAGTTCCCGCACCGCCCGCACCCCCGCCTCCGCCCCGCGCAGGGCATCCTCCGCGTGCGAGAGAAACACCCGCCCGGCCTCCGTGAGTTCCACGCCCCGCCCGGTCCGGTGCAGCAACTCCGCCCCGACCTCCCCCTCGAGTTTCCGCAGCATCGCCGAGAGCGCCGGCTGCGTCACCCCCATCGCCCGCGCGGCCCGGGTCATGTGCCCGTGCTGCGCGATGGCCCGAAAGTACCGGAGAGGGGTGAGTTCCACGGGGGCAAGCGTACCAGCGACTTGACAACAGGTTGACGCGCTTCCGGGCAGCAACCCGTGCCAGCCGCGGCGGGATTGACCCGGCATTCCCGCTCATCGACTACCATGAAACCCGGCGAGACCCCCGCGACGGCCCGGACGCCTTGCCAGCCGCACGCCCCGTCCCCGCGCCGCGCGGCGAGCGATCCGCAGCCCGCGCCACCCCCAGCCCACGGACGGGCCCGCACGCCACCCGCGCCCAGTCTCACCCCCACGATTCCTCATCCCCGGCCTCCCCCTCCCCCCCCCCCCCCCCCTCCCCGCCGCCCCCGACCCAACAGC
>CALMPG010000105.1 GCA_937871915.1 uncultured Phycisphaerales bacterium | reverse complement strand
TCCCGACACGACGCTCTTCCGATCTGCGGGAAGGGGTGGACGTTCGAGGAGATCCGGGCCATTCCGTTCACGCTGCTGGCGGGGAAGATCGACCTGCGGTTCGTGGAGCACCTGAACTCGTGCTGCAAGCAGTGCATCGCGATCTCGGGGGTGCTCAAGGAAGTGTTCGGGTCGCGGGTTCCGGTGAACCTGGACTATCTGATCGCCGGCTCGCTGCTTGCGGATGTGGGCAAGATGCTGGAGTTCGACAAGAACGCATCGGGCGGGGTGGTGAAGGGGCACTACGGGGACATGCTGCGGCACCCGTTCAGCGGGGTGGCGCTGTGCTTCAAGCACGGCATCCCGCCGGAGGTGATGCACATCGTGGCGACGCACAGCCACGAGGGGGACAAGGTGGAGCGGACGATCGAGTCGTGGATCTTCCACCATGCGGACTTTATTGACTTTGATATCGCGAAGGTGCTGGGGAAGGCGACCAAGTAAGGGGAGCACCCCGTGTCCCAGTCCATTGAGTGCGTTACGCCGCCATGCTGAGCGGGGCGCGGCGGGCGGGCATCGCGGGGGCGCGGAGGTTCATGCGAGCGAAGAAGTCGGCGCAGACCTCGGACCAGTCGCGTTCCATCTCGGGAGTCCAGTCGGGGCCGCAGCATTCCCGGAGGGCGTCCATGAAGGCCGCGCGGGCCGCGGGGGCGTGGCTCGCGGTGAAGCCGTTGTCGTGCAAGTGGCCGCCAATCGTCTCGACCATCGGGGCGACGGCGGACAGATCGTCGGCGTGCTTGCAGAGCGTCGAGACGGCACAGCCGAAATCGAAGCGACTGGTCTTGTCGGCGAGGCGCATCAACCGGACCACTGGCGGGAACACGGGGGCGAGGCGATCGACGAACGCGCGGGCGATGGAGAAGAGCTCGTGGCTGTGGCGGGCGTTGAAGGTGGCCAGCCGCTGGCGGCGCGTGGTGACGGTGGGCGAGGCGGATGGCGTGGGGGTCGGACTGCTCATCGGTGGGCTCCGGGGGATTGGGCGGGGACCGTGGGCATCGACACAACGGAGCGTCGCCTGTGGGGCGAGCGGGGGGACGGATCGGGGGGCTCGCTCCCGGCTTGCAGAGACCGCAGAGTGTGATGCCGGCCCGAGGAATCGGACCATCCCATGGTCCGAGAGTTCGGCGGCCGACCTCTGGGCCGGCCCGGCTGGCGGAACGAAAAACCCCCGCTCTCGCGGGGGTCTTCGGGGTTTTCGGATCGCCGGACGACGCGGGCTTAGTGGCCCATCTTCTTGATCGGCATCGCGGCCTTGGGGGCCGAGCCGGCCTTGCGGGTCATGTTGATTTCCATCATCTTGTACTCGGCGACCTTGCCGCTCATGTCGGGGCCGTACATCTCGAGCCTGATGCTGTCGGGACCGGTCCAGGTCTGGACCTCGCGCATGCCGACTTCCTTCTTCTGGACGGGGCACATGAAGCGGCTGGTCCAGGTCATGGACTTGTGGTCGGCGGCGAGCTTGCCGGTCATGCGCATCTGCATGGTGCCCATGTTGTCGATCCAGTTGGCCTCGAACTGCTGGGTGGTGTTGTTGTAGCCGTAGATGCCGAAGCCCTGGAAGGGCATGCCCATCATGGTGCTGGAGACCTCGTCCTTGATGAAGCGGCCGTCCATCATGGACGTGACGACGGAGGAGCAGGGGCTCTCGTGGGCCTCGGCGCTGTCGGGGCTCTCCCACATCTTGATGGTGCCGTCCCAGGTGCCGATTCCCTTGGCGAGCCACTCGTGCATCGGGCCGGGGGTCGCGGCCTCCTGCATGGCCTCCATGCACTTCATCTGCTCGGGGGTCATCTCGGGCATGGCCGGGGCCTTGTCCTTGCCGGGCTGGCCGATGGCGACGCCGGCGGCGATGACGGTGAGACAACAAGCCGAGAGCAACAGGTGCGAACGCTTCATAAAAGAATCTCCTGGGTACACGCCCCGCATCCCCACGATGGGTATTCCCCCGCCGCCCCGACAGTGATTCGATGATACGCACCAAACACACCCCGTCCATTGATTGCGTGTTCCCGAACTGCCCCTAGGCAGCACTTTCTCGGATTTACGCAAACTCGCGGAAGGATCAGGCGGTTCCAACGGGCTCCGCGGCCATCTGGGCGACGAGATTCTCGATCACCATGGTCTGATTCACGTTGGAAGCGAGATAGCCCTCGGCAGCGGCGACAGCGTCGATGGCGCTGAGGAGTCGCTGGGCCGGGGCATCTCCCTCGACGTCGGCGGAGGACTTCTTGGCGGTGCGGAGACGGAGGCGAGATCGCAGATCTTCGGCCACAAACGACAGCAACCGACGGGCCCAGGCCTTGTTGGCGGCGTCCTTACTAGCCTCGGGGCGGCCCTTGATCGACGCGCCGGCTCGGTCGTCGATCAGGGCGGCCATGGCGGAGGCGGCGCCGACGGGGTATTGGCCGCGCTCGATCTGGTCGAGGGCCGGGCGGAGGGCCTGATCCCAGGAGAAGAGGTCGTTGGCGAGGGCGATGTCGGCCGCGCCGGGGGAGCCACAGGCGAAACGGAGGAGCCAACTGCGTTTGGCGGGCTCGACGGCCCCGATGCCGGCGTCTCCGGAGCGGCGGGAGAGCCACTTGAGCATCTCCTGCTCGTCGAGGGGGGAGAAGGGGACGCGCTGGGCGCGGCTGCGGATGGTCGGGAGGAGGCGCTCCTCGGCGCTGGTGATGAGGATGATGACGGTGCCGGCGGGGGGCTCTTCGAGGGTCTTGAGGAGGGCGTTCTGGGCGGGGGGGCCGAGGAGCTCGGCCTCATCGACGATGAAGACCTTGCCGGCGCGGGAGTCGTTGTGGAGGGTGCGGCTTCTGGTGGCGGGCTCGATGAGGAACTCTTCGACGACGTCCTTGGCGATGCCCTGCTGCTTGCTTTTGCGGACCTGATCGACGCGGCTGATCGCGGCGAGTTCCTTGGCGATGATGTGGAGGTCGGGGTGCGTGCCGGCGCGGATCAGGTTCTGGACGGCGCTGCCCGGCTCCGGGGCGAGGTTGCCGCCGAGGTCGGGCTGGGTGGTCGGGTCGAGGAGCGCGGCGGCGAACGCGACGGCGGTGGTGAGTTTGCCGACGCCGGCGGGGCCGTGGAAGATCCAGGCGTGGTGGACGCGGCCGGAGTGGAGGGCGGTCTGGAGGTTCTTCTTGGCCTGCGGGTGGCCGATGACCTTGTCGAGGAGGGTGATGGGGTGGACCGGCGGGGCCTCGGCCGGCGCGGCGGGCGGGGCGAGCATGGGCTCGACCTCGGCGGAGGGTTTGGGGGCTCGCTTGGCCATCAGCCGAGGATACGCGAGTTGGCTCGGCAGTACCGTCGGAGGTGGTCCTGAACTCGCCGGAAGTTCGGCCTTCGCTTGCGCGAAGGGCTCGTAGAGTCACATCGCCCGGATCTTGTTGCGGCCGTTGAAGGCGGCGATCTTGTAGCACTCGGCGAGGGTCGGGTAGTTGAAGACCGTGTTCACGAAGTAGTCCACCGTGCCCTTGAAGGCCATGACGGCCTGGCCGATGTGGACGAGTTCCGTCGCCTGGCTCCCGATGATGTGCACGCCGAGAACCGCGCCGGACTCCTGGTGGATGAGCATCTTGAGCATGCCGTCCTCGTCGTTGAGGAGTTGGCCGCGGGCGGTTTCCTTGTACTGGGCGATGCCCGCCTCGTAGGGGATTCCGGCCTGCGTGAGTTTCTCCTCGGTCCAACCGACCATGGAGATCTCGGGGATCGAGTAGATGCCGTAGGGGAAGAGTTCCGCGTAGGACTCGTAGCGCTCGCCGAACATGTGGCAGGCGGCCATGCGGCCCTGCTCCATGCTGGTGCTCGCGAGGGCGGGGAATCCGATGACGTCGCCGACGGCGTAGACGTCGGGAGACTCGGTCTGGAAGTTTTCGTTGACCTTGATGCGGCCGCGGTCGTCGGCGGAGATGCCGGGGACGTTGGAGAGGTTCAGGCGGTTGGTCGCGCCCTGGCGACCGACGCAGTACATGAGGCAGTCGGCGCGGATGGTCTTGCCGCTCTCGAGCGTGGCCTCGACGAGGTCGCTGGAAACGGGCCCGTCGGCGTCGATGGCCTCGGCGCCGCGCGACCCCTGGGGCACGGGGATGCGCTTGATGCTCACGACCTTCTCGCCCATGCGGAGGGTCATGCCCGACTGGCGCAGGTGGTATTGCAGGGCCTCGCCGATCTCGGCGTCGAGGAAGTCGAGGATGCGCGGCCGCCCCTCGATGAGCGTGACGCGGACGCCGAGTTCGGCGAGCATGCTGGCGTACTCGGTGCCGATGACCCCGCCGCCGACGATGATCATCGAGCCGGGGAGGTACGGCAGGTTCAGGAGTTCATCGCTGGTGATGATCTTGTCCGCGTCGAAGGCGATGGTGTCGGGACGCGTGGGCGTGGTGCCGACGGCGATGAGGATCTTGTTGGCTCCCACGGTCTCGACGGAGTGCTCGCTCTCGACGACGACGACGTCCTTCTGCACCAGCGAGCCGGTGCCGCGGATGAGCTCGATGCCGTTGGAGGAAAAGTGCTGGCGGACGACGTCGATCTCGGCCCTGATGACGCGCTGGCAGGACTCCACGAGCTTGCCCACGCGGGTCCGCCGGTCGAGGGCCTTGAACTCGTCGATGCGCTGCTGGCGGGCCCCGACGAGGGTGATGACGGCCTCGCGGAGGGCCTTGCTGGGGATCGTCCCGGTGTTGATGGCCACGCCCCCGACGAACTGCATGCGCTCGATCACGGCCACGGACTTGCCGAGTTTCGCGGCCTGGATGGCCGCCTTCTGCCCGCCGGGGCCGGAACCGATGACGACGAGGTCGAAGTGACGCATGGGGGAGGGGGGAAGGGGGAGGGGGGAAGGACGGAACGGAGTTTATCGGCGTTTCCCGGACCGGGAAGGGCGGAAAGTTCACAGTTCACAGTTCACAGTTCAAATGAACAGCCCCGAACCGACGGCCCGGGGCTGCATTCTCTCTGCCCGGACTCGAACTGTGAACTGTGAACTTTGAACTGTTCACGGCGGGTAGCTGCGATCACCGGCGATGTGCCACGGATCGCCGGGATGACGAGCGGGGTGCGGATCACTCGGCCCGTGCTCGTTGACTGGGGCCACTGGGTACGCATCGGGCCCGGCGATCCGTGCCGGACGGGGGGGATGGGGGAGCGGGTGGTGGGGCGCTGGATGGACTCAGCACGGGTCGGCGGGCTTGGTGTGCGCATGACGGTCCACCATGTGCGGAGACCGCCGCGCGGCACACGCTCCATCCGTCGTGCCGCCGAACCGTGGCACATCGTCGTTGATCGGGGCCACCCGCCGTTTTCTGCGAGCGACGAACATACCGATCAAGCCAAACCCGGCAGCGACGGTGGAACCCGGGACAGTTGTTACGGTTTGGAATCGGAACCTGAGTCCAACAAGCGAGCCGAAGTACTCCGGTCCACCGGAGAGAGACGCGGGCAACTCGTAGAAGGTGGAAGTTGGAACCACCGGTGTGAAGTGGAGGTTGAGGAAGGCTTCGATGCGGAGGTCTTGAAGAGCGGTGTCGTGGGCGCCGAACCCGTACCAATCGGAGACTGCGTATTGCATGACGCCGTTGTCGCCCACACCGGCTTCTTCCGAGTAGTTTCGCCACGTCTGATGGAACGCCTGGTCAGAGGCGAGATTCCAGTTCAAGCCGCCGATCATGACGTGGATCGGCCCGGTGACTCGCCAAGAGGAGTTCACGGGGGAGGTCTGCGTGTCAAACGTGTATTCCACTACGACAGGAGTGCCGGTCGGAATGGCGGAATATGGACCTGACAGATTCTGATTGTGCCAAACGTTGCCGGTAAAGCGATGCGTCAATATGTCCGCACACGCCGTGCGAGCGGTATGAGATTGCATTCCGAGAGCGAACGCCACGGTGAGCACGACGGCAAGAGAGCGGTTCTGCGGGCGCTGGAGATGCATGTGAGGTGGCTCCCGAATCGCCGGGACGAGGGTTCGATGGGAAGGTGCTGCGGCGGCGAGATCATCGTCCCCAGCTCCGCCCCGCCAATCACCTGGCGAATGTTCCACTTCTGTTTGAAGTCGAACACCAACACAGGAATCCTATTCTCCTGGGCGGTGGACGGGATCCCCGGGGCAGGTGGCCTCGATCCCCATGATTGCGTGGCACCGATTCCGCTCTGGGAATCGGTGCTGCCTTTGGCTCACACCCCCTACCCCCCACCCCCCACGCCACCAGCGCACCGATCCCTCAAAGCCTGGGATCGGTGCCACGTTCGCCCCCCCGCGCTCCCTCCCCCCTTCCCCTCCGCTTCGCCCGCTTCGGTCCCCTTCGCCTCCTTCGCGGTGATGCCTTCCAACTGCCCTCGGCCTGGGCCATCCCCGCGGACCCCCGCGTGGCCCCTGCGAACCTCCGCATGCCGGGTGCGGGGGGGTCGGGGCGGGCTTTCCCGGGCGTGCGACAAAATCCCTTTGAACCAGGTCTGTCTTCCTGTATACTGGATGAGCGTCCTCGTGGCGGTCGTGCGATCCGTGCGGCCGCCGCCGCCCGCTCGGAAGCGGGTTGGGGCTCGTGTGAGTTGAGAGAGATGCCTTGTGGTTGGTCGCGCCCGGTTCGTGGGCGCGATCGCGGTTTTCTCTCTCTGTTCAAGGAGCCTTCACGATGCGTACCCAAATCCTGTCGATGGGGATGGTCTCGGTCTTTGCGCTCGCCGCGCCCGCCTTTGGCGCTGCGCCCGTGGTCGCCCCGTTCACCCTGAACGCGGAGAACTTCGTCGCCAGCACGACCGACACCGTGCAGGTTTGGCTCGGCACCGGGGGCAACCCGGACGGCTTCGTGCAGATCCGGAAGGTGACGTCGGTGGACGCGTTCCCCCTCGGCACGCGCACCTCGGTCACGCCGGAGTTCCTGGGCAACTACGCGGCCGCGGGGATCAACCGGGCCGGGTTCGACCTGGTCACGTTCAACACCGTGCTCGACGGCTCGCAGATCCGCTTCCGCCCGGACGTCGGCACCAACGGGTGGCACTACAACTTCGGCGCCATGCCCGCGAGCAACTCGTGGGTCTCGCTGCTCACGCCGGTGTTCGATCCGACCTGGAGCGACGTCATGGCCACGGCCAACGGGTGGACGCAGGAGCCCGGCGCGCCCTCGTTCGCGACGCTCTTCTCGAGCGTCGGCTGGATCGAGGCACGCTTCGACAACCCCGGCCCGACCAGCGCGCTCATCGGCGTGGACAACGTCCGGCTGGTCCCCGCCCCCTCGGCGGCCGCGGCGGGCCTGCTCGGCCTCGCGCTGGTGAGCCGGCGGCGGCGACGGTAGGAGGCGGCGGTTCGCGGCTGGTGGCCTCGATCCCCGCGATTGCGCAGCACCGATTCCGCTCTGGGAATCGGTGCTGCCTTTGGCTCACACCAACAGCTGCGCACCGATCCCTCAAAGCCTGGGATCGGTGCCACGTTCGCCCCCACCCCCCTCCCCCTTCCCCCCCCTCCCCACTCCCCACTCCCACCCCTTCCCCTTCGTGACCCCCGTTCCCCCTTCGTCCCCTTCGCGTCCCTGCCTTTCTCCGCGCTCCCCTGCGTGACCCCCGCGAACCTCTGCGTGCGGCATTGGTCTTCAAGCGGGCGAGCCGCGCACCCCGAGGCCCTCCCCCCCCGCCCCCCCCGACGGTCGGGCTGCTGGTTGGGCAGGGGGGGAGCCTGTTCCTACCATGCGGCCGCATGCCTACTTCGACCCACCCGAGCCATCCGTCGCCCCTGTCCCCCGGCCGCGCTCAAGGGGGGTGGCCCGTGGCCAGGGTGCGTTCGACGTTCATTGAGTTCTTCAAGTCGAAGCCTGCCCAAGGCAACGGGCACACGTTTGTCGCGTCGAGCCCCGTCGTGCCGCACGATGATCCGACGCTGCTGTTCACCAACGCGGGGATGAACCAGTTCAAGCCGTGCTTTCTCAACTCGACCAAGCCCGGCTCGCCGCTGCATGGGCTGAGGCGGGCCGTGAACTCGCAGAAGTGCATCCGGGCCGGGGGGAAGCACAACGATCTGGATGATGTCGGCAAGGACACGTACCACCACACTTTTTTCGAGATGCTGGGGAACTGGTCGTTCGGGGACTACTTCAAGAAGGAGGCGGTGGACTGGTCGTGGGAACTGCTCACGAAGGTGTATGGGCTGCCGCCGGCCGCGCTGTATGCGTCGTACTTCGGGGGGAATAAGGAAGCGGGGCTCGAGCCGGACCTTGAGACCAAGGCCCTGTGGGAGAAGTACCTCCCGCCCGAGCGGGTGATTCCCGGGAACATGAAGGACAACTTCTGGGAGATGGGGGAGACCGGGCCGTGCGGGCCGTGCACCGAGATCCACGTGGATCGCATCACGGCGATGGGGATCGAGCAGCGGAGCGTGCCGGGGAAGGTGAACGCGGGGGATCCGGATGTCATCGAGATCTGGAACAACGTGTTCATCCAGTTCAACCGCGAGGAGGGGGGCGGGCTCAAGCAACTGCCCGCCAAGCACGTGGACACCGGCATGGGGTTGGAGCGGCTGACGTCGATCCTGCAGAACAAGCGGAGCAACTACGACACGGATGTGTTCTTCCCGATCTTCGCGGAGATCGAGAGGCTGACGAAGGGCCGCCACTCGTACCACGGCCGGCTCGGCGCGGCGGACAAGGACCACACGGACACGGCCTTCCGCGTGATCGCCGACCACATCCGGACGCTCACGTTCGCGGTGACCGACGGCGCGACGCCGAGCAACGAGGGACGCGGGTATGTGCTGCGGCGGATCCTGCGGCGGGCGGTGCGGTACGGGCGGCAGACGCTGGGGCTCGAGGCGGGGTTCTTCTCGCGGCTGGTGCCGGTGGTGGTGGAGCACTTCGGGGATGCGTTCCCGGAACTCACGAAGAACCCGGGGCGCGTGATCGAGATCCTGAAGGATGAGGAGGACTCGTTCGGCAAGACGCTCGATCGCGGGATCAGGCTCTTCGACGAGGCCGCCAAGCACGGGAAGGTCTCGGGCGAGGATGCGTTCAAGCTCCACGACACGTTCGGCTTCCCGATCGATCTGACGGTGCAGATGGCCGAGGAACGCGGGATCAGCGTGGATCAGGCGGGGTACGAGACGCTCATGGAGGCGGCCAGGGAGAAGGCCCGGGCCGGGAGCGGCGGGAAGTTTTCCGCCGCGGCGACGGGGATGGTGCTCCAGCCCGACACGCTGGCGAAGCTCGAGCACCAGCGGATTGCCAAGACGGCCGACGCGGACAAGTTCCACGGGCGGACGGTGAGCGCGACGGTGAAGGCGATCTGGAACGGGCACAACTTCGATGAGCACGCCAAGGCGAGCGCGGGGACGCTCAAGCCGATCGGGGTGGTCCTGGACGTGACCAACTTCTACGCGGAGATGGGCGGGCAGGAGACGGACCACGGCACGATCAACATGGAGAAGCGGCACGGGGAGTTCCGCGTGGAGCACGTGCAGAACTTCGGCGGGTATGTGCTGCACGCGGGGCTGATGACCAAGGGCGAGCTGCACGTGGGCGACACGGTGGAGTGCCGCGTGGATGCGCAGCGGCGGGGCATGATCGCCTCGAACCACACGGCGACGCACCTGCTCAACCTCGCGCTGCGGGCGAATCTCGGCGAGGGCGTGGAGCAGAAGGGGTCGCTGGTGGCGCCGGATCGGTTCCGCTTCGACTTCTCGCATCCGAAGGCCGTCGATGGCGAGGCGCTGGCGAAGATCGAGGCGAAGGTGCGCCACGACATCCACGAGGACCTGACGGTGTACGCGGACATCGCGCCGCTGTATGTCGCGAAGAATGTGAGGGGGCTGCGGGCGGTGTTCGGGGAGCAGTATCCCGATCCGGTGCGGGTCGTGTCGATCGGCGTGCCCGTGCGCGACCTGCTCGACAGCGCGGACAACCCGGCGTGGCAGGAGGTGTCCGTCGAGTTCTGCGGCGGGACGCACGTGGAGACGACGAGCCAGATCAGGACGTTTGCGCTGGTGAGCGAGGAGGCCGTGGCGAAGGGGATCCGGCGCATCACCGCGCTCACGGGCGTGGCCGCGAACGCCGCGTTCGAGGCGGCGGACCAGATGTTCCAGAAGATCTCCTCGGCCGCGACGACGCAGGGGGAGGTTCTGGCGGCGGCGGTGCAGGAGCTGACGGGCGAACTGGAGACGCTGACGCTGCCCGCATCGCGCAAGGCGGAGCTCCGCACGAAGCTGGCCTCGCTGGCCGAGCGTGTCAAGGGAGAGCAGAAGCAGGCGGGCGCGGCGAGGGCGAACCAGGCCGCGGCCCGCGCGAAGGTCATCGCCGAGGACGCGGCCAAGAACGCCGAGCAGGTGATCGTGGCGACGATCGAGGCGGGGAGCGACCGCAACGCGCTCCAGCACGCCGTGAACACGGTGGTGCAGGTGAATCCGCGCTCGGCCGTGATGCTCTTCTCGCCCGATGAGGAGGGCGGGAAGGTGTCGATCGCGGCGGCGGTCCCGATGGCCATCATCCACAAGGGGCTCAAGGCGGGGGACTGGGTGCGCATCGCCAGCGAGGTTGTGGGCGGCAAGGGGGGCGGGCGCCCGGAGTCGGCCTCGGGCGGGGGCACGAACCTGGCGAAGGTGAAGGACGCGATCGAGACGGCGAACCTGCACGCACGCAAGCTGGTGGGACTGTGATGGCTGATCCCGGGCGCCCCCCCCCCACCCCACCCACCCCCCCCCCCACCCCGCCGGCACCCCGGGGGCGCGATCCGCGGCTGGAAATTCCCGAGATCCTCACCACACCGGTCAGAAAGCCGGAGTTGCTCAAGGAGTACGAGCGCGCGGCCCGCGGGGGCGAGCGCCGTGGAGGGAGCGACACGGCGAATCAGGCTGCGGGGTGGGCGATCGCCATGAACTTTGTGTGGACAGTGGCCGCGGGGGGTTTGCTGGGGTGGGCGATTCAGGCGTGGGTGTGGGCGAGCGCGGCCCCTTGGCCCCTGCTGGTCGGGCTGATCACGGGAATTCTCGTGGGGATGGGGAAGTTCATCCGGGATGCCCTGAAGGCCAACAACACGCCGTAGGTCGTGCTTCCAAGCCCGGTTTGGGGGTCCCCTTGGCGGGGGGATGCCGCTCGAATTGCACCCGAACCCGCCCTACTCTTTGCCCCCTTTCACGGGAGGGCGTTTGCCTCCCGGTTGAACGCTGTTTCTACACCCCGAATGAACCCACCCGGCGCCCATACCGCGACCTTCAAAGCCCGCACGCCGATGGGCGTGAGCATGGTCTCGGTGATCGTCGGGGCCCTCGTTGGCGCGGTCCTCTGCATGCAGATCGGGTGGGCCGAGGGGCGCGTGCTGACAAATGCGGCGGGGCTGGCGGGGATCGTGTGGATCGTGGGCGCGCTCGTCGGGGTGCAGGTGCTGGTGATCGGGACGGGGCTGTCGGTCGATCGGCTGGGGATGGGGGTTCTGGCGTCGTCGATGGCCCGCATGATGGGCGCGTTGTTCGCGGGCCTGATGGTGTTCTTCATGCTCCACCCGGACGGGCGCACGTTCTGGGTGACGTTTCTTTCGGCGGGGCTAGTGGCGCTGGTGGCCGAGGCCCTGTGGGCGGTGCGTGTCATCAACTCTTCCCCGGCGAGCGGGCGTCCCGCGCAGCCGGCCAAGCACGGAGCGGTCTGAATGCTCAGCGACTTCATGGTTACGCTCGGCGCGGGCAGCAACCCGGTTGACCACGTGGTGAACTCGGTTCCGACGTGGGGCATGGGCAGGCTCTTCGGGCTCGAGAACGTGTGGCTGTGGAACGCGCACGTGGGGACGCTGGTGCTCTCGGGGGTGATCACGGTCGCGCTGCTCTGGTGGGCCGCGTCGAAGATCAAGACCGGGCCGGAGCATCTGGGGTCCGGGCGGTATCTGACGTCGAGCCCGATTGCGCACGCGATCGAGGTTGTCTGCCTGTACCTGAGGGAGAGCACGTGCCGGCCGCTGCTGGGAGATCGGACGGACCGGTTCATGCCGTTCTTGTGGACGGTGTTCTTCTTCATCCTGGTGAACAACCTGCTGGGGCTGGTGCCGATCACGGACACGACGCACCTTGTGGACCACTTCGCGGGCGGGCACTATTTCTCGGGCATGGTGGGCGCGACGGCGACGCAGAACATCTTCGTGACGGCCGCGCTGGCGGTGATCGCCGCGCTGGTGATCAACCTCGCGGGGATCAGGGAACTGGGGATCGGCGGGTATCTCAGGCACCTGACGGCGGGGACGCCGGTGTACCTGTGGCCGCTGATGATCCCGATCGAGATCGTGGGGACGATCATCAAGCCCGTCGCGCTGGCCCTGCGTCTGTTCGCGAACATGACGGCGGGGCACATCCTCGTGGCGGTGCTGTTCATGTTCGCCGTGCAGGGGATCGGGATGCTCTCGGCGGGCGGGGCGAGCGGGCTGGTGATGGGCGGGGCGATCTCGGTCATGTCGATCGTCGCGTCCATCGCGATCTACTTCCTCGAGCTGTTCGTGGCCTTCCTGCAGGCCTTCGTGTTCATGTTCCTGACCGCCGTGTTCATTTCCCAACTCTCTCACCATGACGAGCACGAGCATCATGGCGAGCACGATCACGAGCACGCGCACGCGTGAATAACGGATCGCCGCCCGGGCCTTGGCCCGGGCGCTTGTCACCCCCGTGCAATGAATCGAAAGGGATCGAGAATGAAGTTCAGCAAGCTTGGCATCGCGGCTCTGGCCGTCATCGCCGCCCCCGCCGTGGCCTCGGCCGCCGAGGTCACCATGGGCCAGGGCCTGGGCGCCGTGGGCGCGGGCCTGGCCGTCATCGGCGGCGGCCTGGGCATCGGCATGATCGGCAAGGGCGCCGTTGAGGCGATCGCCCGCCAGCCCGAGGCGAAGGGCCCGATCGGCACGAACATGATCCTCGCGGCCGCTCTGATCGAGGGTGCGACCCTGTTCGCCGTCGTCGTCGGTCTCCTGGTCGGCTTCGTGAAGTGATTTCACGCGGGGCGGCGTCGAGAGCCGCCGCCTCGCTTTCGCTCGAGTCCACCACCTCCAAACGGAGTCAGCCAGATGAGGTCCACCGTTCGATTCGCTCTTGCCATCGTCGCCCCGCTCGCGCTTGCGGGCATCGCCCTCGCCCAGCATGGCGCCACCGAGGCGGGGCACGCGGCCGGCGAGCACGCGGCCGCTCCGAAGGCCAATGTGGTTCCTTCCAACGTCCCCGACGCCGTGCAGCAGGGCGTGACGCCGATGCTGGTGGCTATCGGTGTGTTCCTGGTGGTCTTCGGCATCCTGTCGGTGAAGGTGTGGCCGACGATTGTCAACGGTCTGAGGGACCGGGAGATGAAGATCCGGTCCTCGATCGAGGAGGCCGAGGCGGCCCAGCGGCAGGCCAGGGCCGCGCTGGCGCAGTACGAGGCCAACCTTGCCGCGGCCCGGGCCGAGGCCCAGAAGATGCTCGACGACGCGAAGCTGCAGCAGCAGGCGATCGGCAACGAGCTCAAGGCCAAGGCCGACGTGGAGCTGGCCGCGATGCGGGACAAGGCCAAGCGGGAGATCGATGCGGCCAGGGCCGCGGCGATCGCCGACATCCACGCGCACGCGACCTCGCTGGCGACGGCGATGGCGGGGAAGATTCTCAAGCGAGAGATCAACGCGGGGGATCAGGCGAGGCTCATCCAGGAAAGCCTGCAGGAGATGGGGGCCGGGCGGGCCTGAGTGAGATTGCAGAGGTCCGATGGGACCTATGGGACGAATGGGACCTATTTCCTGCTGCGAGGAACCGATGCCGCTGATCCAATCCGAGCCCGACGCCCTTGCCCGCATCTATGCCACGAGCCTGTTCGATCTGGCCAAGGGGGCCGGCGGGCCGCAGGCGTGCGAGGGGACGCTGGGGGAGCTTGAGGACATTCTCGAAATGGCGCGGGCGAACGCGCAGTTCGGCGAGTTTCTCTCGTCGATGATCCTGTGGTCCAAGGAGCGCACCGGGTCGCTGGAGAGGATCCTCAAGGGGCGCGTGAGCGACCTGACGTACCACTTCTTCCAGGTTCTCAACGAGAAGGGGCGCCTGAGCCATCTGCCCTCGATCGTGGCGGCCTTCGAGCAGATGGTGCAGCACGCGTACGGTCGCGTCGAGGTGGACGTGTACACCGCCGCGCCGATCGACCAGAGCGAATCGGCGGCGATCCGGGCCCGCTTGCAGGCGATGCTGGGCAAGGAGCCGGTGATCCACTCGTACACCGACCCGGCGATGATCGGGGGGATCCGGCTGCAGATCGGGGATCAACTGATCGACGGCAGCGTGCAGACGCAGCTCCGACGGCTGCGGGAGAACATCGCGTCCACGGGCGGGGCGGAGATCCGGTCGAAGGCGGCCGGGCTGATGGAAAGCAACTAATACTTTTACCACAGAGACTCGGAGGCACAGAGAGGGCCATTCAAGCGTTCTTCTCGGTGCCTCTGTTTCTGTGTGGATGATCTGATCGGGAGAGTTCCATGTCGAAGAAGACCGTGTCCCAGATCGATGTCTCCGGCAAGCGGGTTCTGACCCGCGTGGACTTCAATGTGCCCTTCGAGGGAGGGGTGATCGGCGATGATCGCCGGATCCGCATGGCGATCCCGACGATCAAGAGCATCATCGACCGGGGCGGAAAGGCCGTGCTGATGTCGCACCTCGGGCGGCCGGAGGGCACGGGCTACGAGGCGAGCGAGTCGCTCAAGCCGTGCGCAGCGCGCCTGAGCGAGCTGCTCGGCAAGCCGGTAGCTTTTCCGAGCAACGACCCGACCGACGCCGCGGCGGCCGCGGGCGTGGCGGCGATGAAGAACGGGGATGTGCTGCTGCTGGACAACCTGCGGTTTGCCAAGGGGGAGAAGAAGGGCGACGCGGCGTTTGCGGCGAAACTGGCGGCGCTTGGGGATGTGTACGTGAACGACGCGTTCGGCACGGCCCACCGCGAGGACGCGAGCATGTACGCGGTGCCGATGGCGATGGCGGGGAAGCCGCGCGTCGTGGGCCTGCTGATGGAGAAGGAACTCAGGTACCTCTCGGCGGCCCTGGCGAGTCCGGCGCGCCCGTACGTGGTGGTGCTGGGCGGGGCGAAGGTGTCGGACAAGTTGCCGCTGATCCACCACATGCTCGCCAGCGGAAAGGTGGACGAGATTCTCATCGGCGGGGCGATGGCGTACACGTTCATCGCGGCCAACGGGTGGAAGGTCGGGGCCTCGCGCGTGGAGACGGAGATGCTCGGGGAGGCCAAGAAGATCCTCGGCGAGGCGATGCGGCTCAGGTGCAACCTGGTGCTGCCGCAGGACCACGTGTGCTCGACGGTCTTCTCGGCGGATGCGGGGGACATCGGCACGTTCGACGGCGAGGTGATCGGTGGGGCGAAGGCGGGGATTCCGGATCGATCCATGGGCCTGGACATCGGGCCCAAGACGCAGACCGACTTCGCCAATCGCATCCACCGAGCCAGGACGATCGTGTGGAACGGACCGATGGGCGTGTTCGAGTGGACGCCCTTCGCGGTCGGCACACGGGAGGTGGCCGAGGCGATCGTGGAGGCGACGAGCCGCGGCGCCACGAGCATTGTGGGCGGCGGGGACTCGGCCGCGGCGGCGGAGCAGTTCGGGCTGGCCGACAAGTTCTCGCATGTCTCGACGGGCGGCGGGGCGAGTCTGGAGATGCTCTCGGGGAAGCCGTTCAAGACGGTGGAGTTGCTGGACACGGAGTGAGTATCGAGTACCTCAGCGTTATCGCAAATCGCCACATTTTGCCGAACGCACCTGAATAGCCAATCAGTTTGGAATACCGAAACGCTGCTTCAGGCGTTCAACCGTAAAGGTCCACTTCGCGTCCCGAGGGCGAGCCACAGAGTTTTGGTTGCCAAAAAACCCGGTTTCCTTGACAGCCTGCTCGATGGGCACGGTCTTGATCCACCTCACCGGCACCATGTATTCCCACTTCTCCGGCTCTACGCAGATGTCAGTCGCCTTCTTGTCGGCTTGCAAGAACGGGACAAGCGCACCGGTTGCGTCCGGAACCAGATACTGGTCCACGCGAACCCGAGGACCAGTGACTTCTCCCACCCCGACGTAGCCTACGCCACCGGGAATGTTCACCCACACCCGGTCGCCTGCTTCCAGCATTTCCAGTGTGTTGGTGTACCACGCGCCGCCGCCTGCGCTAATGAAGCCGTACCGTAGGGCGTCCTCCCATCGTCGATCTTGGGCGTGACCGAATGACACGTAGTACTCCCCGTTCCAGGCTGTCTTTGGGTTTGGAACAGGAATCCGCCCGCTTGGCACCCCTCCTGCAGTGATCCCAGGACCGATCGGTTCCAAAGCACTTGGCTCGTGCAGCCATGCCCGCGTCAGGTACTCCCGATCTCCATCTCGAAAGACCCGAAAAAACACCGCGTTGATGGCGACCCCATGCTCCTCGGCGAGGTACTCCACGATTCGCTCCGTGGCGGGGTCGAATGAGGCACCGACGATCACCAACTGGTGCTCCTCGTTGAGGTCTTCGGGGATCTCTCGCACGCCAAACGTGGACTTGAAAGCGTCGTTCAGAGATGGCACCGGCTGACCGGGATGAACCTGTTTGTGGTATTCATTGAACATGCGGGCCAAGTCGTCTGCGCGAAGGGACCGAGCCCACGACCCGTAGTCGAGCACCTGAGCTACAACTTCTCGCTCGGTCTTGTTGCGTTTTAGCTCAATCACAATGAGCCGGCCATCCCGATCGAGGGCGAGCAGGTCGACTCGCTTCCCCCACGGCGTAGGGACCTGTCGGGCGATAACCAACCAGTCAGGCGACGCGATCCCAATGTCCTTGGCAAGCAGATCTTCGAGGCGTTGCTCAAGGTCCATACCCAGAGGGGGAAGCCTTGTGAGGCCTTGGTCCAGACGCCATACAGCAAGTTCGAGTGGCATTGCAGACAGCATACCAGAATGCCGCCGCAAGGTCGATTGATCCGATAACCATGGGCTTGGATTCTGCGTTTCTACCCACGCTTCGCGTCAGCCCACGTTCGGCCATCTTGCACGCTTTGATCGGCTGTGCTGGGGGCATCACCGCGATAGAGTCGCAATAGCTGCATCAGCAGGGCCCCAAACTAGTGGGGCGAGTTCATGGACACCCAGCAAACCACGCGTTGAGGAACGTGAAGATGTCGGCGACCTCGAGCGTGCCGGTCTGGTTGAAGTCGGCCGCGCACCAAAGGGCTGTGAAGTACACGCTCGACGTCGCCGTGCCGCAGACATTGGTGACATCGCAGGTGTAGGCGCCCGAGTCGGTCCAGGCGGACTCGCTGCCGTTGCGGGCCACGGGGTTGATGACGAGGGGGTTGGTGTTCGCGCCGGAGATGCGCCCGCCGTTGGCCAGCGGTACGCCGTTGCGCTTCCAGGTGTACGTCGGCGTGCCCGTGGCGGTGGCGGTGATGGCGAAGGTCGCGGTCTGGCCGTTGTACCTGGCGAAGGGGCCGGGCTGGGCCGTGATGGCCGGGGCGGTGCAGGCGCAGGTGCTGGTGGTGGATTGCAGGCCCGCGAGGTTCGGGGTGTAGGTCAGAAAGCCCAGGCCGACCTGGTCGAAGCCGTCGCGGATCCCGGCGTCGATGGTCGTGGCGACGGTGGTGCCCCACCAGTTGTTGGGCGCGGCCACCGATGTGTTCGAGAGCATCTCGAGGTTGTACGTCGTGTTGTTGAAGATGTCGCAGCACTCGATGGTCGGGACGCCGTTGACCTGGATGCCGGTGGCGTTGTTCTCGATGGCGCACCGGCGGATGAGATCGCATCCACGGATACCGATCGTGTTGCCGGTGACGGTGCACCGGTCGAGGTTGCACGCCTGGCCGGTTTGCGACTGCACGCCCATCGGGTTGTTGCCGAACGTGCAGAGGGTGAAGTTGCACTGCCCGCCGGCGTCGGCCCCGGCAACGCCGCAGTTCTGGAAGACGCAGTTGGTGAAGTCGGCGTACGCGGCGTAGTTCAGGCCGTACACGCAGGTGGAGAACGTGCAGTCGCTCACCTGCCGGTGCTGGACGCCGTGGTAGGCCTGCATGCCGTAGGTGCAGCCGGTGAACGTGCTGTGGCGCACCGGGCCGGCGGGCGGGCCGTTGTTGCAGCACCCGTAGAGGATGCCGGTGTTGAGGTTGGAGAAGTCGCAGTAGTCGAAGGTGCCGTCGCCGCTTGAGCCGGAGACGATCTCGATGCCGAAGCCGGGCGGATCGGAGACGGTGGTGAACGAGATGTGGCCGCCCGCCGTGCCGATGGCGGAGATGGTGCCGGTCTGGGCCTTGAGGCGCATGTTCGGGCCGAACTGCACGACGACGCCCGGGTCGATCGTCAGCGTGGCGCCGCTGGTGACGACCACGTCGCAGGTGAGGATGTAGGGGCTGTTGATGAACGTCCAGGTGGTGCTCGTGGAGATGGTGCCGCAGACGTTCGTCGCCGATGCGCTCGCAGCGGCGGCGAGGACGCTCGCGACGGCGGCGCACGCCATCGCCAGCCGACGAAGGATCGACGACGACCCGCCAACGAGACTCTGGATGTTCACGGTCCGCTCCTTGGGTGCCCACTCCCCCGGGGTCTGGATGCAATCTCCCTGAACCCTACCACAGATTGGGCCATCGCACAAGGTAAGCGTGGGGTGCCGGCGGTGCAGGAAACGGGGCGTGACCGGGAAAACCGCCGCCTACGGCTTCACGACGGGGGCGGCGAACTCCACCGGTCCCTGTTCGGTGATCCCCCACGCGCTGATGGCGAGGTTCTCATTGCCTTCGAAGAGGTCGCGCCGGGAGACATCCTCGAAGGGGACGTAGGGGGACTCGATGCGGGCCTGGTCGGCGGCGAGGACCGTCCAGCCCTTCTCGAAGGGGATGATGACGTTGGTGGCGCCGCCGATGGTGATCGGGAAGGTGCCCCTGGTGGTCTTGAGAGAGACGATCCAGCGGCGGGTGGTGGCGTTGGAGGTGAGCACGATGGCGGTGTAGGTGCCCGGGGGGATGTAGCGGGTGTTGATGGGGACGGGGCCGGAACGGGAGGGGGCGGCGGGGGCGAATTCGCCGCGGGCGAAGGGGATTGTGGAGAGGGCGCACGCGGCGGCGAGGATGAGCAGCGAGGCGACGATGGCCCAGCGGCGGAGGGCCCTGGCCAGGAGGTTGCGGGTGATGGTCATGGGGTGCTCCTGCGGGGAGGGGGGGACGACACGGCGCGTTGGGTGCGCCTATTCCGCGATGCATCCCGGGGACGTCCGCAGGGGCCTACTTGATGGGGACAGCGGCGATGCGCTCTCGGACCGCATCGGTCATTCGGAGAATCGGCGGCCAATCGCGGCAGGGGAGGCCGTTTCTGGACTGACCCGGGTGCTTTGGCGTGGCGTCGAAGACCATCGAGCCGGATCGCACAGACCCGGAGGCGTGAACCCGGTCGCGGCGGGGGTCGAAGTTCGCGCACCAGTGGAAGAGCGAGTCGTCGAGGTTGGTGATGTCAACTTCGGGACCGAGGATGAGGATGTAGGGTGGGGCGTCGGGCGTGGACGCCCCGGCGGTGGCGATGCGATCGACGGCGTCGGGGGAGGGATCGGCGACGCGGAGGAAAAGCCACTTTCCGCCGAGGGCGGCGGGGCGGGCGGCGGCGCGGGGAGTTGTGGGGGCGGAGTTTGTGGGAGACGCCCCTTGTGCCCCACTGGCGGGCGAGCCGCCCGGGCCCCCCTTTGTTTGGCCGATCCCGTCGCCCCACGCGCCGAGCTCCGCGCCGGACTTCGCCGTCGCGTCGAAGCCGATCTTGCCGCCCGCGCCCAGATACGGCGCGGCGTGGTCGAGGATGTCGAGCGGGCCGTCTACGACCACCGTGTCGCGTCCGGGCGTGCACCGCTCCCCCACCGCCCGCACGACCGCCTCGGTATCGTGGACGTCGATGTCGGGATCGACCACGACGATGGTCTTGGTCCACGACATCTGCCCCGCGCCCCAGATGGCGGACATGACGCGCCGGGCCTGGAGGGGATACTCCTTGCGGATCTTCACGAAGGCGCAGTTGTGGAACGCGCCGAACATGGGCAGGTCGTAGTCGATGATGTCGGGGATGATGGTGCGCAGGAGCGGGAGGAAGAGGCGCTCGGTGGCCTTGCCCATGAAGTAGTCTTCCTGCGGGGGCAGGCCGACGACGGTCGTGGGGTAGATCGGGTCGCGGCGGTGGGTGATGGCCGTGACTTCCAGGAGCGGGTAGCGGTCGGGGAGAGAGTAAAAGCCGGTGTGGTCGCCGAAGGGGCCTTCGAGCACGCTCGGCTCGGTATCGACGTAGCCCTCGATGACGATCTCGGAGTTGGCCGGGACGTCGATGGGGACCGTTTTGCCCCGGATCACGTGGATCGCGCCTCCACCACCGCGATTGAGGAAGCCGGCGAGGAGGAGTTCGCTGATGCCCGGGGGCATAGGGGCCGTGGCGGCGTAGGGGAGGACGCTGTCGCCGCCGAGGGCGATGGCGACGGGCATCTTCTCACCCTTCGCCCGCCAGGAGCGCCAGTGGCGGGCGCCGTCGTGGTGCATGTGCCAGTGCATGGCCATGCGGCGTTTGCCGAGGAGTTGCACGCGGTACATGCCGATGTTGCGGCTGGGGGGATCGGGGTTGCCGAGGTCGTCGCGGTGGATGGTGTGGATGCCGGCGAGCGTGATGTAGCGGCCGCGGTGGGAGCGATCCCACTCGGGGCCGGATTCGACGCCGGGGATGCCGTGGTTGGCGCCCGCGGGATGGCCGACCGCGGCGAGGTCGCCGTCGAGGGGCCAGCAGCGGATGAGGGGGAGGCGGGTGAGATCGACGGCGGCGCTGGTGAGCGTGACCTGCTGGCAGAGGCCGCGCGAGACGCGCTTCGGCGGAATCTTGGCGAGTTCGAGGAGTTCGGGGAGTTTCTTGAGTTTGGCGAGAAGGGTCGGCGGGGGCTCGGGCTTGATGAGGTTGCCGAGGCGGGTGGCAAGGGCTTCGAGGCCGGTGCTTTGCGGAGTGGGGTGGGCCGAACCCGCCACGCGGAGCGTGTCGGTACCCAGGGCCATTTCCATGCGGCGATAGGATCCGAACTGGTTGATCACCACGGGGATGTCGGACCCCTCGACATTCTCGAAGAGGAGGGCCTTGCCGCCGAGGTGGTGGAAGCGGGGGTCGGTGCGACGCGTAGCCTCGCTTGGGGGGTTGGGGGCCGGGGACTTGCTCTGGCGGTCGGCGAGTTCGGTGATTTCGAGGATGGGGGAGACCCGCGCGGCGATGCGGGCGAGCTCTCCAGCCTTCTCCAGCGCCTCGACAAAGTCTCGTGTGGTCGCGTACATTGGCGGGAGCGTATGGCTAAGACACCCACCAAACCGTCCAAAACCAAAGCCGCGCCGGGCGGACCCCCGGCACCGAAGAAGGCCATGGACTACGCCGCGGCGTTCGACTGGCCGGGGTATTTCAACGCCGTGGCGAACAAGCCGGCGCGGGAGACGCTGGTGAAGGCCCTCGAACTCTTCGAGGCCGAGGATGCCAAGGCGACCAAGGCCAAGCGTCCACGGGTGCGCATCGCGTTGGATATCGGATGCGGTGAGGGGCGGGACACGCGCGAACTGCTCCGGCGGAAAGGCGCGGTCGCATGGTCGGTGATGGCGACCGACGGCTCGGCAAGCGGGCTGGACATTCTGCTCGACTCGCTGAAACCGAGCGAGCACCGGCGGTTGTACGTGGCCCAGTGCGGGATGGAAGAACTGGCGCGCCGATACGCGCGGGGCGTGCTCCACGGCGTGACCGAGCAGCGGGCGGGCCAGGTTGACCTCGTCAACGCCTCGTTCTCGCTGCCGTTCTGCCCGGCGCGATCGCTGCCCGAACTCTGGGCGTGGATCGCGGCGTTGATCCGGCCCGGGGGTCGGTTTGCCGGGCAGATCTTCGGGGACCGCGATACCTGGGCGCATGTCCGGAAGACCACGGGCATCTCCCGCACCAAACTCGACGGCATGTTCCGCGACTTCGTCTTCGAGGAACTGCGCGAGGAGGAGAAGGACGATGTCACCACGATGGGCGAGCCGAAGCACTGGCACGTGTTCCATGTGGTGGCCCGGAAGCGGGGGTAGGGCCGCGGAGGTCCTCGATGCGTTCGGCAACCGGTCGAGGAACACCGAACCGGCCACGGCGGGGGTTCACGACGAGGAATAGGCCGCTCGCGTGGGGTTTGCTCCCGTGGTCCGATTCGCCGCGTGGTCCGCTGCGATACCCTTGATCTCATCCAATGGCCGGCGCTTCAACCATTCAGACGACTTCCGGTGCCGAGGCGTCGCCAGGCGCTCGGGGCGGGCCGTTGTCGGACCTTGCGCTGGACCTGCACGCGGTGTCCAAGACGTACAAGGGGTCGATGTTCGGACGAAAGCATGTGCACGCGCTCCGCGAGATCGACATGCGTGTGCATCGCGGGGAGATCTTCGGGCTGCTGGGGCCCAACGGGGCGGGCAAGAGCACGCTGGTGAAGATCCTGATGACGGTGATCCGGCCGACGAGCTGCCGCGGGTTGATGCTGGGCAAGCCCGTGGGGGACAAGTCGTCGCTGCGGCGGGTGGGGTATCTGCCGGAGCACCACCGGTTTCCGGACTACCTGACGGCGTCGCAGTTGCTGGACTATTTCGGGGCGCTGAGCGATGTGCCGCGCGACCTGCGGAAGAGGCGGGCGGGGGAACTGCTGGAACTCGTCGGGATTTCCAACTGGGCGAATCACAAGGTCAAGGGGTTCTCGAAGGGGATGCGGCAGCGGCTGGGGATCGCCAACGCGCTGATTATGGACCCGGAGTTGGTGGTGCTCGATGAGCCGACCGACGGGGTGGACCCGGTGGGTCGGCGCGACATCCGGAACATTCTCACCACGCTGCGCGATCAGGGGCGGACGGTGTTCCTCAACTCGCACCTGCTGAGCGAACTGGAGATGGTGTGCGACCGGGTGGCGATCCTGGTACAGGGGAAGGTGTTCTCGCAGGGGACGATCGACGAGTTGACGCGAGAGAGTCGGCGGTATGAGATCGAGGTGGGGCCGCCGCCGGGCGTGGGCACGCAGGCGCAGCAGTTTCTTCCCGCGGCGCTGGCGGAGATGGTGAGGTTCGACGCTCCCGCGGCGTTGGCGGTCGCGGCTCCGCCCACGGCAACATCGAACGGCACGCCTTCGAGGACCGGGGCGGGCGCGGCCGTGCGCGGACAACTAACCTCGGGCACATCGGTGGTGATCGACCGCTCGTGCCTCCGGGTGGGCACGGACGACATGGAGGCGATCCAGCCAATCATCGATGCGTTGCGGGCGAGGAAGATCGCGATCCGGTCGATCCGGCCGGTGCGGGAGTCGCTGGAAGACCTGTTCATGAAGGCCGTCACCGACCCGGCGACGGGTCGGGAGTTCAAGCCCGGCGCCTCGGACGTCAAGCCATAGCACCCATGCGACAGACCCTTGCCATCTTTCTCGACGCGTACCGCGAACTCAACAGCAAGAAACTGTTCTGGATTGTCATGAGCATCTCGCTGGCGATCGTGATTGCGCTGGCGCTGCCCTCGAACAACGACCGGGGCGTCTCGTTCTTCGGGATGACCCTCGAACTCCCGTTCCTTTCCACCAGGGCGGTCTCGCCCAAGGGGTTCTATGTCCAGTTGTTCTCGAGCGTCGGCGTGGGGCTGTGGCTGACGTGGGGCGCGGCGATCCTGGCGCTGATCTCGTTCCTCGCGGGGCGGCAGAACGGCGTCGCGACCAATGTCATCCTCTCCCTCATCATCGTCGCGCCGCTCGGGCCGTTCCTTTATCGCATCGCCTTTCAGCCGATGGCGGAAGCCTCGGTGCTGACGCTGCTGATCGCATCGGTCGGCGCGCATTTCGCGCTGCTCGGCCTCGGTCTGGTGTTCTTCGGCGCGGAAGGCTTGCGCGGGCCGGCGCTGTCCTCGGCCAGCATCGCGCTTGGGCCCGTGCCGGTGACGGGCCAGAGCCTCGCCGTCTATGGCGTGACGGCGGCGCTGATCGTCGGACTGTGGCTGTTCTTCGGGTACACGCTTTACGGCAAGGCGCTGCGGGCGACGGCGGTCAACCGCATCGGCGCGCGGCTCGCCGGCATCCGCACCTCGCTCTCCGGCCAGCTCGCCTTCCTGCTCGCGGCGATCATCGGCGCGGTCTCCGGCATTCTCATCGTGCCGATCACGACGATCTACTACGACACCGGATTCCTGATCGGACTGAAGGGTTTCGTCGCGGCGATCATTGGCGGCCTCGTCAGCTATCCGCTGACGGCGCTGGCCGCGATCGTGGTCGGATGCGTCGAAGCCTTCTCCTCCTTCTATGCCAG
>CALMPG010000104.1 GCA_937871915.1 uncultured Phycisphaerales bacterium | reverse complement strand
AAGCCTTCATCTCCCGCCTCTCCACCCGCAACAACTTCTGGCACCGCGTCTGCTCGCTCATCTGGCTCCCCTTCGCCTTTCGAAGCGGCATCAAGATGAAGCGCCTCGACGACAACACGTTCAACGCGGTCCTCCCCTTCCGCCGCTTCAACCGCAACTGGTACAACGCCATGGCCGGCGCGGCCCTTCTGGGCAACGCCGAGATCGCCGGCGGCATGTACGTCTTCGGCGTCTGCGGCGGCGACTACACCGTCGTCTGCAAGCACCTCGAGTACAAGTTCCTCCGCCCCTGCTTCGGCCCCGCCGTCTACCGCCTCTCCCCCCGCGAAAACATCGAGGCCCTCCTCGCCCACGGCGGCGAGTTCAACATCATCGTGGACATGGACGTCTTCCAGGGCATCGCCAAGGCCCGCCCCCCCCAGGCCGACAAGGGCCAGAAGTCCAAGGCCGCGGCCATCATCAGCGGCCGCGAAAAACGCGTCGGCCGCTGCGCCGCCACCTTCCACGTCACGCCCAAGGCCCACCACAAGAACAAGCGCGAGCGAGGCGCCGCGCCCGATGAGCCCAGAGCGTGAGCGGGCGGGGCCTTGGTGCGCCGGATGCGAGTCGTTGCGCTGTGAACGAGTCCATCACGACAACGTCGATGCGGGCGTTGTCCCCGCCGATCCCCGGGCGGCGAGAGGTGCCGGAGTTGCCCGCCGCGGTCGCGTCCCCCTCGTCTGGCCGAGTCGTTCGGCCGCCCGGCGATGCTCCCCGGCGGCCCTGCCGGGCTCTTTCGCCGCGCTGCCGAACTCTTCGACAGCCTGGCTTTGCCCCTCGGCAGCGCGGCCGAGCCCTTCGGCAGGCCTGCCGAGGTCTTCGGCGGCTCTGCCGAGCCCTTCGGCAGCCCTGCCGAGGAGTTCGGCAGAGCCTCCGATCGGGGTCTTTGTTCGGTTATTCCGCGTGAGCGGGCGTTATTCGGCCGTTCTCCGGCCCTCGCGGCCGCCCCGCACCCTTTGTCGGTGGGTCCAACCCGCCCGGTAGCCGCGGGGCCCATGGCCACTCATCTCCACCCCCTCCGTCCTCCCCGCCCCCCAACATCCTCCTCCTCACCGCCTCCATCGGCGCACACCGCCTTCGCGCCGACGAGGCCATCGGACTCGCCCTGACACGGTTCGTCCCCGAAACCCAGGCCACTCCCGCCGCGTGCAAATAAAAAGGCCGGAGCCACTCGGCCCCGGCCTCGAAGTTCCAACTTCGTTGCAACGAACGGTGAACGGAACGGGTCTTACCAGCCGCCGCGACCGCCGCCACCACCGCCGCCGCCACGGCTGCCGCCGCCGCCCTCGCGGGGCTTGGCCTCGTTGACCGTGAGGTCGCGACCATCGACGTTCTTGCCGCCAAGAGCCGTCATCGCCGCACGAGCGTGCTCGTCGTTGTTGAACTCAACAAACCCGAACCCGCGCGGCCGGCCCGTCTCGCGGTCCATGACCAGAGCCGCCGAAGCGACCTCGCCGTGGGCCGAGAAGAGCTCGCGCAGCTGGGACTCGGAAGTGTTGAAAGACAGATTGCCTACGTAAAGCTTCATAAGCCTTACTCCTAACCCGAAACATGAACTGGACTGGAAACCGCTGCTTGGACTCGGGCAGAAAAAGCGTCGGGAGTCGCTGGTGAACTCGACCGACGGGGCCGGGGTCAGAACAGGGATCAGGACAAGCGTAGGCCATCCCCGGAAGGACTCGGGTCAAATCTGGCCACTTCCCCCGCCGATCCACCTGATTCAAGGGTCTGTTTCCCCTGTCAACTCCGGTTCCCACGCCGCGCCGCAGCCTCCTCCCGCGGCCCCACCCACGTATCATCGCGGTATCCACGCCGGCCCATGATCCGGCGGGCAGCGACCCACGCACGGTCCCCCCACCCCCCGAGTTTGTGTTCGAAGCACCCGGGAAACAACGATCAAAACCCACTGTCCCATAGTTTCTCAAGGAAGGGAACCATCCCAATGACCAGCCAGCCTCCATCATCCCCCCGCGCGTCGAACACCAAACTCGTCACCGTCGCCATCCTCGGCGGCCTCCTCCTCGGCGCGGGCGTCATGACGCCCTTCGTCATCTCCTGGCGCAACACCGCCGAGAAGGCCCGCCAGGACGCCATCGTCCAGGCCGCGCAGGCCGAGAAGAGCAAGCAGGAAGCCATCGCCCTCGAGAAGCAGAAGGCCGAGATGCGTGAGAACCTCGGCAAGGCCGAGGTCGCCATCTCCACCCTCAAGACCGACCTCACCGCCCGCGAGACAGCCCTCGGCGCCCTCAAGGACACCGACACCCAGAAGACCAAGGAGATCGAGGCCCTCCGCGCCGATCTCGCCTCCAAGGCCGCGGCCATGGCCGACCTCGACTCGCGCCTCAAGGCCGCCCGCTCCGACATCGAGTCGGCGACCCAGCTCTCCGCCGACCTCAACGCCCGCATCAACGCCATGCGCACCGACGTCTCCCGCCTCACCGAGACCGTCCAGATCAAGGACGCCGAGATCGCCCAGCTCACCGAGAACATCAAGCAGGAGCAGGCCGCCAAGGCCGCCGCCCTCGTCCGCGCCGCCGCCGAGGAGAAGCGCGCCGTCGTCGCCGAGACCAAGGTCGAGGAGACCAAGGTCGAGATCATGGCCCTCGCCCCCATCCGCATCGAGGAACGCCGCGACACCCTCACCAAGCGCAAGATGGCCGAGAAGTCCGGCGTCCCCTTCGGCGCGGCCTTCGACCCCATCGGCGACATCTTCCAGGGCATCGGCGAGGGCCTCTTCGGCAAGTCCGGCCCCATCATCCTCGTCGGCGTCTTCAAGGACGGCCACGAGGAAGTCCTCACCAACGCCGACGCCGACAAGTGGACCGCCCGCGGCATCCGCTTCGTCAAACTCAAGAAGTGAAGCACACACGCCCGGGATGAGCGCAGGCTCTGCGAAGCGAATCCCGCGGATTGTCTTAGAATCTCAGGCCCCGGGTCACACGAACCGGGGCCTGTTGTTTTGCTTCACAACCCCGACACTCGGTGGCCATTTCGCTTGCAACCACCGGCGTACCCGCCGGATTCCAACCTCTACCCACCCCCGCCTATCGTCGCCGCGGTGCACCCATGAGCAATCGCCTCGCCCACCGCCCCGCCGCCGCAGCGCTCTTCCTCGCCCTCGCAACCACACCCCACCACGCCCACGCCCAGACCTTCATTCCCCTCGGCCCCATCGAGCCCGGCGCAACCTCCACCGCCCGGGCCCTCAGCCGCGACGGATCCACCGTCGTCGGCCTCGGCTACATCAACGGCCTCCAGCAGCCCTTCCGCTGGAACCGTACCGACGGCATGCTCCGTCTCCCCTCCGGCCCGGTCGCCTACGCCGGCGGCGTCAGCAGCGACGGCCAGGTCGTCGTGGGCCTCTCCGGCCCGGCATCCGGCTACCGCCCCTCGTTCCGCTGGACCGCCGCCACCGGCACGCAGAACACCGGAACCCTCGCTGGCGGAACCCATGCCTATCTCGAAGCCTGCAACACCGACGGCTCCATGATCACCGGCGTGAGTTACGCCGCCGCGTTTCCCAACGGCCGCGCTGTCCTCTGGACCCCCGCCGCCGGAATGCTCCCGCTCGCGATGCCCCTCGGCGACACCTTCACCGCCGCGCCGGGCATCACCCCCGACGGTTCGATCATCGTCGGCAGCAGCGGCTCCTACACCGTCGCCCCGCCCACCTCGCGCGCAGTGCGCTGGGACCCGGCCGGCGTTCCCGAGGACCTCGGCGTGCTTCCAAACGTCTCCCACTCCTCCGCCGCGGCCGTCAGCGCCGACGGCGAAACCATCGTCGGCGCCAGCGGCAACTTCTACGACCCCAACGGCAACGCCTCCATCCACGCCTTCCGCTGGACCCGCGCTACGGGCATGCAGGAACTCCACCTCCCCAGCCGCTACTCCCGCGCCTACGCCATCAGCGGCGACGGCTCCGTCGTCGCCGGCACCGCCGCGTTCCGCACCGGCCCCGCCGCGTTCCTCTGGACGCCGCAGATCGGCCTGGTCAACCTGAACCACTACCTGCCCCTGCTCGGGTCAAACCTCGGGATCCTGAATCTGCAATCCACCGTCGGCGTCAGCGCCGACGGCCGAACCATCGCCGGAACCGGCCAGCGCTCCGACACTTTCAGAGACGAGGCCTGGATCGCCACCCTCCCCGAGACGCTTCCGCCCTGCCTCACCCTCGGCCCCGTCCAGATCACCCCCGGGTGTCCGCGAGAACACGCAACGCTCTCGATCAGCGCGGCCATCTCCACCCCCTACACCTACACCTGGCAGGTCCGCACCGCCGCGGGCGAATGGATCGACATCGCGGGAACCGTGGCCGTCGGATGCACAAGCGGGAGCGGCGGCACGATCTCGCAGGCCGCGCCCCGCGATCCCGCCTCGCCCACGCAAAGCCTTCTCATCCGCCCCTGCGGCGGTCTGAGTTCCTACACCTTCCGCGCCCTTGTCTACACCGATTGCACCGCAAAGGTCAGCGACGAGGCCACCTACACCATCTGCCGCGCCGACTACGACTGCGACTCCAACGTCTCGGTCCTGGACATCTTCGCCTACCTCAACGACTGGTTCCGAGGAGCTCAGGCCACCGACTTCGACGCCATCGGCCCCGCGATGCTCTCGAATCTCATGGCGTTCATCTCCGACTGGTTCACCGGCTGCTGAACCGACCCATCCGCCGGTCGCCCGCGCCGCGGCCCCGTGCCTCCGCGCTACCCTCTCCGCCCGCCGGCGCCCCGTTCGCCCGCGCCGCGCCACCGAGATCACCCCGCGATGCCCGAAGACAGCGCCACGCCCCTCCATCCCGCGGCCCCCACGCCCGCCCCCGTTCCCCGTTGGGCCTGGCATCGCCGTTTGTACGACTGGTCCCTCTCCCTGGCCCACCATCGCCACGCCACGGCCGCGCTCTTCCTCGTCGCCTTCGCCGAGTCCTCGTTCTTCCCCATCCCGCCCGACGTGCTCCAGATCGCCATGACGGTGGAGCGCCGCTCGCGGGCATGGTTCTACGCCGCCGTCTCCACTCTCGGGTCGGTGCTCGGCGGAGTCTGCGGCTGGCTCATCGGCTGGGGGCTCTGGCACCTGGTGAGCGACTACTTCTTCCGCTACATCCCCGGAGTGACCCCCGAGCGCTTCGCCTTCGTGCAGGCCAAGTACCTCGACCACGCCTTCCTCACCGTCTTCACCGCCGCCTTCACCCCGATCCCCTACAAGGTCTTCACCATCGCCGGCGGCGTCGCCGAGATCTCCCTGTTGACCCTGGTGGCCGCCTCCATCCTCGGGCGCGGCGGGCGCTTCTTCCTCCTCGCCGCCCTCCTCTGGTGGTTCGGCCCCCCCGTCAAGCGGTGGATCGAGCGCTACTTCAACCTCATCACCCTCGCCGCCACCGCCCTGATCGTTGCGGTGGTCGTGGTCATCGCCCTGCGCTGAGCGACACGTTTCTCACTCCCGCCGAGTCATTTTGATCACCAGCGCAAAGACCGCGGCCAGCAGGACCAGCCCGATCACCGCATACCCAACCGCGTGGCCCACGGTGGTGGGCTTTGGCAGCACACCGCCTCCCGACTGCGAGCCATAGACCGGTCCGGTCGCGCCGCCAAGTTGTGCGAGGGTCGAGGTCATGCCATCGCCCGCGAGGCTCGCCGCCCCACCGTTCGCACGATCACCACGCCCATCAGCACAGTCCCCACGACCATCCACAACAGCATCTGCTCATGGGCCGCGGGATTGGGCACCAAGCCCGGCGATTCCGAATACGGGCCGAACAAGGGCCAAGCGCACACATACGCGAGTGTGTTCATACGAGGATTCTGTCGCGGCCCGGACAAGGAGCCGCATCAACGAGGCAGCCCCGGCCACACAGGCTCGGGGCTGTTCATCCGAACTTTGAACTTTGTGCTTTGTGCTGTTCAGTACGCCAGGCACTGCTCCACAGCCTCCGCGATCCGCTTCGCATCCGGCAGATACTCCAGCTCCAACTTCGCGTACGGCATCGGGATGTCGAACCCGGCCACGCGCTGCACCGGCGCCTTGAGGTTCAGGAAGCACCGCTCCTGGATGATCGACGAGATCTCCGACCCCAGCGAGCACAACTTCACCGCCTCCTGCACCACCACGCACCGGCCCGTCTTCTCCACGCTCTGCGCGATGCAGTCGTAGTCCAGCGGGTTGAGCGTCCGCAGGTCGATCAACTCCACCGACACATCCTCCGGCAACTTGTCCAGCGCCTCCAGGCACTGGAACAACTGCGCCCCCCACGTGATCACCGTCAGGTCCGTCCCCTCCTGGACAACCTTGGCCTTGCCGATCTCGATCGTGTACTCATCCTCCGGCACCTCCTCGCGGAACGACCGGTACACCCGCTTGGGCTCGAAGAAGATCACCGGGTCCGGGTCGCGGATCGCCGAGATCAGCAGCCCCTTCGCATCCGCCGGCGTCGCCGGGCACACAACCTTGATCCCCGGCGAGTGGATGTAGATCGCCTCCGGCGAATCCGAGTGAAACTCCGGCGCGTGGATCCCGCCGCCCCACGGCACGCGAACCGTCAGCGGCACGGTGATCTCGCCGCGCGTCCGGTTCCGGAACCGCGCGGCGTGATTCACGAGCTGGTCATACGCCGGCCCCATGAACCCCTCGAACTGGATCTCCGGGATCGGCCGCATCCCGGCCATCGCCAGCCCGATCGAGGCCCCCATGATCCCCGACTCCGAGAGCGGCGTATCGATCACCCGATCCGCCCCGAACCGCTTCTGCAGGCCCTCGGTGACGCGGAAGACACCCCCGTTGAGCCCGACGTCCTCGCCGAGGCAGACAACGCGGGAGTCCTTCTCCATTTCCTGCTGGAGACCGAGGGTGATGGCTTGGACGAGTGTCAGATTGGCCATGGTGAGACTGGTCCCAAAGAAGTCATGTTCCGAAAGATGCTCGCCGCCGTTCCTTCAACTTCGCGTCGCTGATGTCGTACCGTTCACACTCCGAGAGAACACTGTCTATTCCACACTTCGGGCACAGGGCGGTCGTGCCCTCGTCGATCCACTCTCTGATCTCCGCTCCCGGAAACGTCGACAGGCAGTAGAAGCAACCGCACTTCGAGGCCCGAATGCCATCCTGCCTCTCCCGAATGATGGGATGCCGCTCGGGCATGAGATCATCCGGCCTTTCTCGCCGCCCGCGACCCCGAGGCCGCTCGCTTTGTGCTCGGATGCGGCGGCACGTACCGCACCTCCGCCCCGAGCCGATCGATCAGGGGACGCAACTCCCGAAACTGAGAGTCCGTCAGCGGAATGCTCACCACCACCCGCTCTCGCTTGGACTTTGCGCGCAGCGCCGCAAGGCCGAACAACCGGTCCGCCGGGCTCCCCTCCGCGCTGAGCAACTCCACGAGGTCCGGGTCGAGCGTCAGCCGCCAGCGCTTTCCCGACAACTCGGCCGCGTAGGGATTGCGGATCCAGCCGCCCGACGCGCGGACGCGATCTGCCAGAGACTTTGATGTGCTACGTCCGCCTTTGCTCATATCGCGTGTGTTCCTGCCGGGTGGCCCGACGCGCGGAAATGATCCGCGTGACGTTGTCCCCGATATCTGCGTGGACGATGAATAGTACCCGGAGCCGCGCCGACAAGGCCAGCAGCACAAACCTGTCCTCTGCTCCCGAGTGGGCCGAATCAAACTCCAAGACCGCGTTCACGTCGTTGAACGCATCCGAAGCCTCCTCGAACGTCACGCCGTGCTTGCGCTTGTTGGCAAGCGCCTTGCCCTGGTCCCACAAGAATCGTCGGTCGTCTGGCATGGGCTAGGCGCGTTGATTGTGAGTGCTCAACCCACTCTGCGCCGGAAACTGCCCCAGCGAATGCGTCGCCCACGTATCCCGCTGCCGCGCCAGTTCCTCCGGCAACTCCGCGTACACATGGTCGAACATCTCGTTGCGATCCGGCGCGGGATAGTTCAGCACCTCATCCACGATCTTCTTCGTCCACGCCTCCGCCCGTTCGAGAGCCGCCTTCTGCTTCCCGTCATCCCACAACCCCAGCGACTCCAGATACTTCCGCGTCCGGATCATCGGGTCCTTCAACTTCCACGACTCGACCTCCGCCTCGGCCCGATACCGCCGGGCATCGTCCGCCGTCGTGTGGTCCGCCAGCCGGTACGTGATCGCCTCGATCATCGTCACGCCCCCGCCCGCCAGCGCCCGGTCCCGCGCTTCCTTCACCACCTTGTACACCCCGAAGATGTCGTTCCCATCCACCTGCACCGGGTGCGCCCCGTACGCGATCGCCTTCTGGCACACCGTCTCCGAGTTCATCTGCTGATCGCGCGGCACCGAAATCGCCCACTGGTTGTTCTGGCAGATGAAGATGCACGGCACGTTGAACACCGTGGCAAAGTTCATCGCCTCGTGGAAGTCCCCCTCGCTCGTCGCCCCGTCCCCGAAGAACGTCGCGACGACCTTCTCCTCCTTGCGGAGCTTGTACGCCCACGCCATCCCCGTCGCGTGCAGCATCTGCGTCCCGATCGGGATCGCGATCGGCGACACATTCACGCCCGCGTCCCCGTGCCTGTCCCGCTGCGGGATCGCGTTCCCCCGCTCGTCCCCCGCCCAGTGCAGCAGGATGTACTTCGGGTCCAGCCCGTGCAGGAACAGCGCGGCGTTCTCCCGATAGCACGGCACCAGATAGTCCACGCCCTTCACAAGCGCGGCCCCGGCGCCCAGCGCCACCGCCTCCTGCCCCTTGTTCTGCGGATACGTGTACATGCGCCCCGACCGCTGCAGCTTGAAAGCCACCTCGTCCAGATGCCGGTACTCGATCATCCGCTCGTAGAGAAACACCGCCTGCTCATCGGTGAGCCGCGACGGATCCCCCTTGGGGGCGAGTTTCTCGTCGAGTTTCCCCTGCTCGTCGAGGAGCTGCAGGTACTCGATCTGCGCCGTGTAGACGATCCGCTTGGGCATGGAAAAGGCTCCCGGCCGCCGCGCAGGGACTCTGCGCCGCTCGTCGGAGTGTAGCGGTTTCTGCCGCCCGACTCTCCCCCGTCCGCGGGATCAATGGCGAATACCGGGCCGCGGCCCACTCCTAACCTTCCCCCTATGCCAACCCCAGCCATCGCCCGACTCCCCGTCCTGCTCCTGGCCTGCACCCTCTTCGCACACCCCGCGGCCCGCGCCGACGAGGGCATGTGGCTCCTCAACGCCCCGCCCACGCGCCAGCTCCAGGACCGCCACAAGTTCGCCCCCTCTCCCCAGTGGCTCGAACACCTCCAGCGCTCCTGCGTCCGCTTCCAGACCGGCGGCTCCGGCTCCATCGTCTCATCGAGCGGCCTGGTGATGACCAACCACCACGTCGGCTCCGACATGCTCCTCAAGCTCTCCACCAAAGACGCCAACCTTCTCGAGACCGGTTTCTACGCCAGGACGCGCGAGCAGGAACTCAAGTGCCCCGACCTCGAGCTCAACATTCTCTGGGAGATCGAGGACGTCACCGGGAAGGTGACCGCCTCCACCAGGCCCGAGATGTCCCCCGCCGCCGCCGGCGAGGCCCGCCGCCAGGCCATCGCCGCCATCGAGAAATCCTCCAAGGACGCCACCGGCCTCAAGTCCGAGGTCGTCACCCTCTACGGCGGCGCCAAGTACCACATCTACCGCTACCGCTCCTACACCGACATCCGCCTCGTCTTCGCCCCAGAGGAGGCCATCGCCTTCTACGGCGGGGACACCGACAACTTCGAGTTCCCACGCTACGACCTCGACTGCTGCTTCTTCCGCATCTACGACCACAACACCCCCCTCGACACATCCAAGAACCACCTCGCCTGGTCCTCAAGCGGAGCCGCCGACAACGACCTCATCTTCGTCTGCGGCCACCCCGGCCACACCGACCGCCTCAACACCCTCGACCATCTCAAGATCACCCGCGACGATGAGCTCCCCCGCCGCCTCGGCGAGTACTGGCGCCGCGAGATCAAGGACCAGACCTTCGCCGGCCGCTCCGCCGAAAACTCCCGCATCGTCCGCGACGACCTCTTCGGCGTCGCCAACTCCCGCAAGGCCGTCACCGGCCAGCTCGCCGGCCTCCTCGACCCGGCCATCCTCATCGCCAAGCACGGCACCGAGATCAAGCTCCGCGACAGCATCGCTTCCCACCCCGAGCAGTCGAGGCAGTGGGGGGGCGCGTGGGACGACATCGCCCGCATCAAGAAGCACGAGCAGACCTTCGCCGAGCGTCGCGCCCTCCTCGACAAGGTCCTCGGCGGCTGGGGCGGCTCCCGCCTCATGGCCCACGCCGTCACCCTCGTCCGCCTCGCCGATGAGCTCCCCAAGCCCAGCGCCGAGCGCCTCAAGGAATACGGCGACGCCCACCTCGACTCCACCTACCTCGGTCTCTATTCCCCCGAGCCCATCTACGACGCCCTCGAGGTCCACTTCCTCTCCGAGACCATCCAGCGATGCGCCGAACGCTTCGGCGCGGGCGACCCCACCGTCCTCGCCATGCTCTCGGGCAAGTCCCCCATCGACCGCGCCACCGACCTGGTCAAGGCCTGCACCCTCCGCGACCCCGACGCCCGCAAGGCCCTCGCCTCCGGCGGCGAAAAAGCCATCCTCGCCTCCGGAGACCCCATGATCCTCCTCGCCCGCGCCCTCGACCCCGAGGCCCGCGCCCTCCGCACCCAGTTCGAGGACACCGTCGAGTCCCCCCTCCGCGACGCCTACTCAAAGGTCGCCGCGGCCCAGTTCGCCGCCCTCGGCGACTCCGTCTACCCCGACGCCACCTTCACCCTCCGCCTCGCCTTCGGCACCGTCAAGGGTTGGACCAGGGCCGGCGAACACATCCCCGCCCACACAGTCCTCTCCGGCCTCTACCAGCGCGCCGCCGAGCGCAAGGGCCAGGAGGGCTTCGAGCTCCCGCACTCCTGGATCGCCGCCAAGGACAAACTCAACCCCGCCACCCCCTTCAACTTCGTCTGCACCGCCGACATCATCGGCGGCAACTCCGGCTCCCCCGTCGTGAACACCAGCGGCGAGGTCGTCGGCCTCATCTTCGACGGCAACCTCGACAGCCTCGTCGGCGATTTCGTCTACGACGAGCGGGCCAACCGCGCCGTCGCGGTCGATAGCCGCGCCCTCATCGAGGCCATCCGCATCGTCTACGGGGCCGAGGGCCTCGCGGCCGAAATCACCGCCAAATAACCACCAATCAGGGTGCCGTGGTGGAGTCGCTCTGGACTCCACCACGCACGACCCAAAAGGGGCTCAGGGAGACCGCCCACTCAGACGCCACGCGCGTATCCTGACGCACCATGTCGCACCAGAAGACCTCCTCCAACCCCAACGACTTCATCCTCCCCGACCTCGGCGAGGGCGTCCACGAGGCCGAACTCATCAAGTGGCGCGTCGAGGTCGGCCAGGCCGTGAGCGAGCACGACATCCTCGCCGAGATGGAGACCGACAAGGCCCTTGTCGAAGTCCCCTCCCCCCGCACCGGCGTCATCGCCGCCCTCCACGGCAAGGAGGGCGAGATCTGCAAGGTCGGTGATCCGCTGGTGACCTACGCCGGCGACGGCGGCGGCAAGCCCGAGCCCAAGGCCGCGCCCGCCAAGTCCTCCGCCCCCGCATCCAACGGCTCCCACAAGCCCGTACCCGCACCCGCGGCCGAGGCCGAACCCGAAGACGCTGGCACGGTCGTCGGCAAGATGGGCGGCGCGCTCGCCGGCATCACCGCCGAGGCCGGCAAGGCCCTCGCGACTCCCGCCGTCCGCCGTCTCGCCCGCGATCTCGGCGTGGACATCGACACCGTCCCGGGCACGGGCATCGGCGGCCGCGTCCTCGAAAAGGACGTCCGGGGTACCGCCACGCTCCGCGTGGCGTCCGCCCCGAGTACCCCGACACTCCGTGGCGGGTCTTCTCCCTCTCCCTCCTCTTCCCCCGGCCCCGCCCCGGCACCCCCCCCCCCCGCCCCCCCCCCCCCGCCGGCCCCCCCCCCCCCCCCCCCCCCTCCCCCCCCCCCCCCGCCCCCCCCCCCCCCCCCCCCCGCCGCCACGCCCCCCCCTCCCCCCCCGGCCAGGACGCCACCCCCGCCCCCTTCCGCGGCGTCCGCCGCACCATCGCCAACCGCCTCCGCGAGTCCGTCAACCAGGCCGTCCACTTCAACGTCATGGACGAGGCCGACGTCGCCCCGCTCGACAACCTGCGCAAGAAACTCGCGGCCGCGAGCGGCGAGAAACTCTCCTTCCTCCCCTTCGTCGCCGGCGCCGTCTGCCGCGTCCTCACCGACTCCCGCTTCCGCGCTCTGAACGCGACGGTCGATGAGGACTCGAAAGACCCCAACTACGACGCGGCCATCGTCCAGCACCGCACCGTCCACCTCGGCATCGCCACCGACACCGAGAGCGGCCTCATGGTCCCCGTCATCCGCGACTGCGACTCCCTCGGCGTCCTCGAGATCGGCCGCCACATCGTCTACGCCGCCGAGTCCGCCCGCTCCCGCACGGCCCCGCGCGAGTCGCTCATGGGCTCGACGTTCACCATCTCCAACGTCGGCTCCCACGCCGGCCGCTTCGCCACCCCCATCATCAACTACCCCGAAGCCGCCATCCTCGCCGTCGGCCGCGCCCGCCAGGCCCCCGTCATCCGCGGCGGGGGCATCTTCGTCGGCAACCTGCTGCCGCTATCGCTTGCGTGCGACCACCGAGTGGTGGACGGCGCCACCGCTGCTCTCGCCCTCGCCGAGATCATCAGGCTGCTGCAGGAGCCGGAGACACTTCTCGGCCCCGCACGCGGCTAACGGCACCCTGAGCGCAAGCGAGGGATCGGCTGCCCTTACGAGCCCTCCGCGCAAGCGGAGGAAGGAGCCCCGTGGTCCACTTCGATCTTCCCTATCACGAGAACCGAGACACGCCGCTCGGAGCCCTTCTGAGACGGTGTGAGGTGTACTGCGTGGCGATGTGCTGCGGAATGGGTGCGTTCGACGTGTCCACGGAGCAAATCCAGCATTGGGCCGATACGGCGACCCCGTCAGACTTGGAGATCGTCCGCCGCCAACTCGAAGAGGTCTTGGAACAGTTAGAGGAAGCCCCGGACGAGTTCTTTTTTCTCGACTGCGAGCACACGCGACAGCAGGTGACCGAGTGGTTCGAGTCGATCCGAGTGGTATTGGGAACCGTGCAGGCCAAGGGCTAAACGACTGTCACCATGCGCCGATGCAGGAAGGGGTTCCGCAAAGCCTTCACCCCTTTCCGCACCCATCTCGGTGAAGGGTTCTCAGTTTCGCGATGCGTGCCTCTTCAGGCCCGTTCACGGGCCTTGCTCGCTTCTAGCCCACCGCTTCAGCCGTGGGTGCGCGGCCAGCCCACCACCCCCTCTCACCTCCAATCCCCTCAGCCCGCTTCAGCGGGCTTCTTCGGAATACCGCCTTCAGGCGCACCCCCCTCATCCTCCCGCACCGTAATCCGTTCCAACCGCTCAACCACCGTGCCGCGCCCATGATGCTCGCGCTGGTTGCGGATGTACTCGACCACCCACGGCAGATCACCCTTTCCGAACGACACCACGCCGTACCCGACCTGCCACTCCAGCGACCCCAGCCCGCACGGCCCGTGGTTGATGTGGTGCGACGATGCGCCCTTGATATCGCCAATCCACTTGGCCAGCAGCGCCGTCGGCGGCAGGCTCACGGCCATGTAAACGTGGTCTTCGATGCCGCCGACCGCGTGAACGGTTGAGCCTGGTGTTTCCTTGAGCGTGCGATGGATCAGGTACTTGTGCAGCAGGGGCTCGACCCTGGGTGTGATGAGCGGCCGATTGTCCTTCGTGTGCCACGTGAAGTGGAAGAAGAGTTCCCAGTACGCGTGCGGCATGGGGTGAGTGTACCGAAAACTCGATGGAAGCGAATGCCTGAAGGCGTTGTCCGGAAGAAGCCCGCTGAAGCGGGCTCTGGTGGAACATGGGAAAGAAGGATGGTGGAAGGCCCCGTCTACCCACGGCTGAAGCCGCGGGCTGGAAGTGAACAAGGCCCATGAATGGGCCTCGCCGAACCGACCGCATCGGTCCATCTTCGGCGCGGGCTGGTGCCCCGATCGCCACCACGTCCCACGACGAATGTCGCGCACCGACGATCCCAGGCTCCGAGGATTCGGCGCCGCCGTTCGCCCCGCACGCTCGGCCCTCCCTCGCCCATCCTCCCGCCCCCGCTTCGGGAACCCGCGCCACATCGCCCGGCCGGTGCGCGGCCCGCCGACTCTCAACCGCCCTCGCCCGTTCCCCTCGGCGGTCAATAACCCTCCCGCGGACGTTGCGTGCGGCCCCGAATCCCGCCCGTTCACTCCCCATTCGCCCCCCGCGCGCCCGCCGCGTTGTACAGTGTGTCTCTATGGCCAGTTGGTCCGGCGACCTCAACTCCGCCTCCTCGCGCCCCGGGCGTTCCGGTCCCGCGCTCGATCCCGAGCACGCCCCCTCCGGCACGCTCCTCGTCGAGGTCGCCTGGGAAGTCTGCAACCAGCTCGGCGGCATCTACCAGGTCATCAAGTCCAAGGCCCCGCGCACGGTGGGCCGCTGGAAGAACCGCTACTACATGCTCGGCCCCTACAACCCCGCCAAGGCCGCCCTCGAGTTCGAGGAGCGCGCCCCCAAGCCCAACTCCTGGATCGCCCGCTCCCTCGAGCAGCTCCGCTCCGGCGGCCTCGTCGTCCACCACGGCAACTGGCTCATCCCCGGCCGGCCCAAGGTCCTCCTCGTCGAGCACGCCCTCCCCGGCCACGACCTCGACGCCCTCAAGTTCCGCTACTGGAACGACCACGGCATCGAGTTCCCATCCTCCGATCCGCTCATCGACGGCGTCGCCTCCTTCGGCGAGGCCTCCAAGCGCGTCCTCTGGTCCATGGCCGTCAACTGGGCCGTCCACGTGCCAGCACCTTCCGGCTCTGCGGAAGGTGGTGCCGGTCTCGATGACGACGCGGACGCGTCCTCCGGCTCTCGCACCAACCGCCGCGTCCTCGCCCACTTCCACGAGTGGATGGGCGGCCTGGCCATCCCCCTCCTCCGCCAGGAGCACGCCCCCGTCGCCTGCGTCTTCACCACCCACGCCACCCAGCTCGGCCGCACCCTCGCCTGGGGCGATGAGCACTTCTACGAGCACCTCCCCTTCGTCAATGCCGACGCCGAGGCCCGCCGCACCAACCTCAAGACCCAGCACTTCGCCGAGAAGGCCTGCGCCCACGGCGCCCACGCCTTCACCACCGTCTCGGGCATCACCGGCGAGGAGTGCACCCACCTCCTGGGCCGAACGCCCGACCTGGTCACCCCCAACGGCCTCAACATCGAGAACTACAACGTCGGCCACGACTTCCAGACCTACCACGCCCAGTTCAAGGAGCGCATCCACCGCTTCACCATCGGCCACTTCTTCCCCTCCTACGACTTCGACCTCGACAAGACCATCTACATGTTCACCTCCGGCCGCTTCGAGCCCCGCAACAAGGGCTTCGATCTCTGCATCGAGGCCATGGCCCGCCTCAACGCCGAACTCAAGGCCGCCAAGTCCGACCGCACCGTCGTCTTCTTCATCGTCACCAGCCGCAACCCCCGCTCCCTCCACCCCCGCGCCCTCAACTCGCGCGGCATCCTCGACCAGCTCCACGACGTCTGCGACAACGTCATCGAGGACATCCGCGAGACCTGGTTCCGCCGCCTCGCCGCGGCCGCCGGCGGCGGCGCCACCGCCCCCGGCACGCCCGCCCGCCTCGACGAGCTCGTCAGCGACTACTGGCGCCTCCGCCTCCGCCGCACCCAGCACGCCTTCCGCACCCCCGACCTCCCGATGATCGTCACCCACCTCCTCGACGACGACGCCACCGACGAGGTCCTCAACCAGATCCGCAAGGTCTGGCTCTTCAACCGCCCCGACGACCCCGTCAAGATCGTCTACCACCCCGAGTTCATCAGCCCCACCAACCCCCTCTGGGGCATCGAGTACGACCAGTTCGTGCGCGGCTGCCACATGGGCGTCTTCCCCTCTTCCTACGAGCCCTGGGGCTACACCCCCCTCGAGTGCCTCGCCATGGGCGTCCCCGCCATCACCAGCGACCTCGCCGGCTTCGGAAGGTTTGTCGAAGACGCCCACCCCGGCCTCGCCACTGGATTCACCGCCGCGCCCGCCGCCCCCGACCCCGACCTTCCCCCTTCCGCCCTCGCCCTTCCCCCCTCAAGCGGTCTCTCCATCCTCAAACGCCGCGGCCGCACCTTCAACGAGGCCGCCGCCGACCTCGCCCAGCAACTCGCCGCGTTCTGCCAGATGGACCGCCGCCAGCGCATCCAACTCCGCAACGACGTCGAGCGCAGCAGCTGGGACTTCGACTGGTCCGTCCTCGGCGCGGCCTACGACCACGCCCACGACCTCGCCCTCATCCGCGCGGGCGTCGGGGCCTGACCCTCCGCCCCCTCTCTCGCGCCGGCGGGGGAGGTGCCCGAGATTCCGCGCGGCATCTCCGGCAAGTCCGCCCGTATCACCGTGCCATAGGTTGCCGCCGCCGTGCGCCGCAATCCGTGCCGACAGGCAACACATTCCGGATTCTCACGACAAGCGGCGTCACCGCTTCTCAGAATCGCAACCCATCAGCGTCGCGGGTGGGCCGCTGTCTTTCGTGGCAACCGCCGGGTCGAAACAGGCTCACGCGGCAATTCCCCAGGCGCCGCACGTGGCTCGCCCTCCGCGTGCGATCATGTGAAATGGGCAAGCGTCGGTGTCGCTGCAAGTATTTGTCGGGCATTGGGTTGCGCCGCATTGCAGGATTGCTGAACACGCCGAAGTAAGATAACTCGCTGCCTGCCCTTTCGTTTTGTATTGTGCAACTCAAGCCAACTTGATACTCTCCCGGATGCCCGCCGCGGCCGGATCTCCACTCAGCCCTCGTCGCGTGTGCGGCCCTCGTTCACGATAGTCGATCGGCTCTTTGCAAGGGAATCTCTATATGCACGCCAGCGTCACCCTGCGTTCCACGCCTGCTCGCCGCGGCCACCTTTTCCGCACGATCGCCGTCGCGGTGCTACCCGTGCTGGCGGCCGCCGCCGGTGCGATCGCAGACCCCGTTCTGGTGACAACCAATACCACTCTGGCGTCTGCGGACACCCTGTTCCCCGGAACCACCGTGCCCGTGGCGTCGGCCGAAGTCACCGTCCAGAATGCGACGCTCACGATCAACGGAGATGTGACCATCACCTCACTCACCGTTGCGACTGGTGGCGTGGTGACCCACGCGCAAGGCTTTGCCTACGACGCCGATCCCGGCCCCGGCGTGCAGATGGTCGGCGGCTTTCATTTGTACACTTCGACATTCGTCACCGTGAACGCCAACGGACTAATTGACGTTGGCGGCCGCGGCCACGACGGGGGCCAGGGCCCCGGGGCGGGAGTCGCGGCGGTGGTGACCAACGAGTGCGCGGGTGGGGGCGGGTACGGGGGCTCGGGGGGAGCGGGCGCGGTCGCGGGCGGTGGAGGAACATACGGCTCGTTCAGCCAGCCGACGGACCTCGGCAGCGGTGGTGGGGCGTCGGACACGGTTGCGGGCAAGCGAGGAGGCGGAGCGATTCGCCTGACCGTCGGCGGGACGCTGACGGTCAACGGGGAGATCGCAGCCGACGGCGACCCGTACAACGGGACCTACTCGGGCGGGGGCTCGGGCGGGAGCATCTGGATCACGGCGGCGACGGTGACGGGCACGGGGACGATCCACGCCAACGGGCGTGGGTACAACGCCTGCGCCACCGGCGGCGGCGGCGGCGGACGCGTGGCGGTGTACTCGTGCAACATGACCATGCCAGTTTCCACTATCGTCGCGCACGGCGTCTCCGGCTCGGGTGAAGGCACGGTCTACTTCAACGCAACCGCCGTGGCTGTCGTCGCGCAAATCGTGAGTGCCGGCAACCGCTGCCCCGGTGCAACCGTTGCCCTCACCGCCGAGACGATCAACGCCACCAGCTACCAGTGGCGCCGCAACAATGTACCGATGCTCGACGGCCCCGGAATCGGCGGGACGACCTACTCCGGCGTCTCCTCCCAAACGCTCACTGTCACCAACGTCTCTCCGATCGACGGGGCCGCGGAGATCACCTGCCTGGTCAACAACGCCTGCGGCCTCGTGACCAGCACGCCCGCCATCCACCTTATCTGCGCGGGTGACTTCAACTGCTCGGGCACGCTCTCCGTGCAGGATATCTTCGACTTCCTGAACGCCTGGTTCGCGGCCGATCCTCGCGCCGACTTCAACGGCGGTGGTTTGGCCGTGCAGGACATCTTCGACTTCCTCAACGCCTGGTTTGCGGGTTGTCTCTGACGCGGCCCACGACCTCGCCCTCATCCGCGCGGGTGTCGGGGCTTGACCCCCCGGCGCTCCAGCCTTCCCCAAACTAACAATCCCGAAACGTCGGTCGTTTCAGGGTTGACTGACAGCCCCCCTCCCGGTTTGAGGTTTGTTGCCGTCAACCACCTGCGTTTCGTAGGTCCTCGCGCGTGGGCGATTGTCCAAACTGCGAGTCATTTCTGAGCCAACGGCACGTGGTGTAGAACTCACCTCCGGAAGGTAACGAGGGGCGTCCCACGCGCCTCCACGCCCCGCCCGCCACGCAAATACCTGTTGTGGGTGTTGTTGAACAGTCCCACAGGTGGTAGTCTGTGAGCACCTCGCCGCCCAGACCGCGAGTGCTCGCGCCCCAGGCGCGGCGTCTGTCAACCGGGCCCACCCAAGGAACCCACCATGCCGGCGTTCAACACCCTCCGTTTCCTCGCGGCGGCGGCCCTTCTCGCGCCCTTCGCCGCCCCCTCCGCCCGCGCCCAATCCACCCTGCTCACCGGATCGGGCGCTTCGGCAATCTCTGTTGACGCCGGCCGAGTTCACTTCTGCACGTCCTCGGGCGAGTTCTGCACCCTGCAGCGCGCCCGGTCCATCTCCACCGGCGGCGGTGCCGTGACCGATCTGGTCACCATCTCCGGTTCCTGCCCGCTCGATTCCCGATACATCAAGGCCGACGGCGGCTACGTCTTCACCATCGCCAACACCTGGCAGGTCCACAAGTACTGGTCCGGCGGGGTCAGCGCTTCCACGACGCTCGTCACCGCCCCGGCCCAGGCGTCGATCGACCTCGTGCAACGCGTGGACGCCCTCGGCGACTGGGTCTATTGGTCCAGCCCCTACGCCGTCGGTCGCGTCCATCGCGACGGCACCAACCCGACGCAGATCACCCGCACCACCACCTTCCGTCTCGGGGCCGCGCCCGCGCCCAACGGCCTCGTCTACTACTCCGAGGGCGGAACCGGCGCCGGCGTCATCAAGCGAGCCGACCTCACCGCGCTAACGACCGCGACCGTCGCGGGCGGCACGCTCGACTCGCCCACCCTGCACACCTGCGACGCCTCCAGCGTCTACTGGACAGAACCAAACGGCGTGGTCAAGAAGACCTCGCTCACCCCGGGCGGACTCATCCTGATCCTGCGCACGGCCGTCGCCGGCGGCTACAACATCGGCTCCCTCGTCGTCGACGCGACCAACTGCTACTGGATCGAATCCACCACGGGTGCCGCTCGCATCATGCGCATGCCCATCGGCGGAGGAACCGCCGTGCAGGTCGGCCCCGGCACCCTCGTCTCCCCCCGTTCGCTCCAGCAGGACGCCGACCAGCTCTACTGGCTCGAGGGCAACAACGGCGACATCCGCCGCATCCGCAAGGACGCCGCGGCCATCCAGCCCGACTTCACCTGGCTCGGCCTCGAGGCCACCCAGGGCATCCAGAACTTGTCCAACTCCGTTCCCCTCATGTTCAAGCGACCCACGCTCGTCCGCGCCTACGCAAAGAGCTCCATCGCCAACTACCCCAACGTCTCCGCCCGGCTCTACGGCGTGCGCACCTCCAACGGAGCCGCCATGCCCGGCTCTCCGCTGCGTTCCGGCGTGGCCGCGATGACGGTTCCCGGCGATGCCTCCATCACCGACGCCCGCCGAATGAACCTGAACTCCACCTTCAACTGGGAACTCCCGGAATCCTGGGTCACCAACAACATCACCCTCACCGCCGAGATCAACTTCAACGGCGCCGTCGGCGAGTCCGTCACCGCCAACAACACCATCGCCCGCGGCCTCACCGTCGACGAGCCCGCGTACGTCTGCCTCAAACTCCGGCGCACCCGCACCGAGGCCCCCGTCTTCGAGCCGACGGGCGCCAGTTTCACTAACATCATCAACCGCTTCCGCACCCTCACACCCGCCTACGTCAAGCTCTATCCCCAGTCCGGCCTCTTCGAGGAACTCTCCTGCTGCCACTGGGACGCTCCCCCGTGGTACTGGGGCGCATGGGAGGTCGGCGACGACAAGAACAAGATGATCGCCCAGCTCATCGTCGAGGCGACGTTCTCCACCTCCTACACCGACTGCGATCTGGGCCTGAAGGGCGAGACCCATCGCGTGGCCATGATCCACCCCAATGCCAACACCGGCGTCGGCAACGGCTACGCCAACTACGCCTACAACGTGAACTGGGTGAAGTTCGAGGACGACGGCACCACCGGCTTCAACAAGCCCCAGGGAGGCCCGACCCTCGCCCAGGAGGTCGCCCACAACTACAACGGCGTCTTCGGCTCGCGCTGGAAGCACATAAACTGCGGCAACCCCGACGGCATCAACAACGCCTACCAGTACCCCACAAACTCCATCGGCCCCGTCGGCCCCCTCAACTACTACGGCTACGACTCCCTCACCCGCACCGTCATCCGCCCCGACGGTGCGGCGGACTACATGTCCTACTGCGGCCCCAAATGGACCTCCGACTACACCTGGCGCGGCCTGATCTCGCAGTACGGCGTTTCGCCCCTCCCCTTCGGCCCCCCGCCCACCATCGGCGACGCCCTCTTCGTCAACGGCTTCATCCACGAGGATGGCTCCGCCGAAGTCCTCCAGGTCCTGCGCATCCCGAGTGGCGCGATGCCCTCCGACCACATGTCCCGCCTCCTCACCGAGCAGGCCGAGCGCACCACCGCCGATCCCGCCTACCGCCTCGAACTCCGCACCGGAACCGGCGTGGTCCTCGGCACCCAGGACTTCGACGCCTCCCAGTTGGAGGCCGAGCACGGCGACGAACTCCCCATCTTCACCGTCCTCCTCCCCGACAATCCCGCCACGGAACTCGTCGTCGTCAAAGCCCGGGCCACCAGCGCCGCCATCGGTTCCAGGACGCGCAGCCCCAGCGCGCCCACCATCGGCCCCATCACCTCGCCCACCCTCGGCCAGACCATCAACACCTTCCCCGGCCCCATCGTCTGGAGCGGCTCCGACGCCGACGGCGATCTCGTGACGTACATCGTGCAGTACTCCCGGGACAACGGCGCCAACTGGGAAGTCCTCGCCGCCAACACGCCCAACACCTCGCTCCCCTTCGACGCCGATTACCTCCTCCCCGGCAGCCTCTCCACCGTCTCCCCCGGCTCCTCGCGCATCCGCATCATCGCCACCGACGGCTTCAACACGGCCATGCGCCTCTCCGACCCGTTCATCGTCACCAATCGCGCCCCCCTCGCCACGATCGAGCAGCCCGCCGCGGGCGCCCGCTTCCTCCCCGGCGAGACCGTCCGCTTCCGCGGCTCCGGCTTCGACCCCGAGAACGGCAACCTCGACCCCGCGATCCACTCCCACACCTGGACGGTCAACTCCACGAGCATCGGCTCCGGCGCCGACATCGTCTACACCACCGGATTCGCCCCCGGGGCCTACACCGCCACCCTCACCGTCCGCGACGGGCTCAACGTGGCCGGCGCAACCTCGATCGCCTTCACCGTCGGCGACGCCATCCCCGCGCCCCCGGACACCGACGGCGACGGCATCCCCGATGCCGCCGACAACTGCCCGTTCGTCTACAACCCGACGCAGATCGACACCGACGGCGACGGCATCGGCGACGCCTGCGACAACTGCCCCACCATCGCCAACGCCGATCAGGCCGACCTCAACGTCAACGGCGTCGGCGACGCCTGCGAGATCCAGCGCCTCTACGTCAACGCCTCCGTCGTCGGCGGGCTCAACAACGGCCTCTCCTGGGCCAACGCCTTCTCGTCCCTCGAGTCCGCGATGGCCGCCACCGATGCCCTCACCCTCCCCGTCGAGATCTGGGTCGCCCAGGGCCGCTACGTTCCCACGGCCCGCACCAACGCCGCCGATCCCCGCACCGCCACCCTCCGCCTCCGCCCCATCGCCTCCATCTTCGGCGGTTTCACGGGCGCCGAGCCCGACCGCCACGACGCCGACCCCGCCGCCCATCCCACCATCCTCAGCGGCGACGTGAGCAACGACGACGGCCCGAACTTCACCAACCGCACCGACAACGTCTACTCCGTCTTCAACTGCTCCTCCAGCCGCACCATCGACGGCCTCACGTTCTCCGGCGGCAACGCATCCACGACCAACCCATCCCTCGGCGGCGGCGTCCACATCCCTTCCTCCGTGTTCATCACGCCCTCGTTCTCCCGGTGCACCTTCACCAACAACCAGGGCGGACCCAACTCCGGCGGGGGTGTCCACGGCGCGTTCAACTCCCCGTCCTTCGACCGCTGCCGATTCATCGGCAACACCGTCGCCTCCTCCGGCGGCGGATACCGCTGCGACGGCGGCCAACCCCTCTTCACCAACTGCGTCTTCATCTCCAATCGGGCCACCGGCACCACCGGCTCCCGCGGCGGGGCCATCTTCGCCTCCAGCGCAGACCCCACCATCGTCAACTGCACCATCGTCGCCAACACCGCCCGCGGCAACGGCGGCGGCATCTACCTCGGCGGCGTCGGCGGCCACGCCGGCGGCGTCCACAACTCGATCCTCTGGGCCAACGCCGCCAACAACGGACAGATCACCTCCCTCGCCCAGATCCACCCCGATCCCGGCCAGACCGCCAACGTCTCCTACTCCTGCGTGCAGGGCGGCTACACCGGCCCGAACATCGCCTCCGACCCGCTCTTCGCCGACCTCGACGGCCCCGACAACATCCTCGGCACCCTCGACGACAATGCCGCTACTTCCCCCGGCTCACCCGCCAACGATGCCGGCTCCAACTTCCTCGCCGTCTCCCTCGGCGCCGACATCACCGGACGCGCCCGCCGCTCCAACGACCCCGCCCGTCCCGACACCGGCCTCGGCGGTTCCCCCATCGTCGACATGGGCGCCCACGAGTTCCAGGCCCCGCCCCCCTGCGGTCCCGACTACGACGGCAACGGCATCCTCGCCGTCACCGACATCTTCGCCTTCCTCAACGCCTGGTTCGCCGGATCGGCCAGCACCGACTTCGACGCCAATGGCACCCTCGCCGTCGCCGACATCTTCGCCTTCCTCAACGCATGGTTCGCCGGTTGCCCCTGACGCCGTCCCGTCCGGCCCGGCCCATCCCGCGCGCCGGGGCCGGATCCCGCGGAGCCCAGCGCCGCTTTCTTCGCTCCCAGCGAGGAGCACTCTCTGTCGCGCGGCCGCGGCGGACGTGCGCCCGTGGCCCATCACGGGCCCACTCGTGGCTTGAAACGCATCCCCTCCCGCACAGCGCGGCTCCGCGCAGGGTCCGCGCCGTCGCTCGCCCAATGACAAGTCATATCGAACCGACAGCACGATTTCCAAGTGTGTTACAAAGCGGTGAGAATGTAATGAATCTCCCGGTCCATAAATCCCCTTGACTCGCCCCGGCGATCAGGTATATTCGTTCCGACGCGCTTCCCCGATTGACCCCGGAGAGTCCCCCGCACCTCCGTGCGCCAGCAGCGCGAGCCCAGAACCGGCCCCAAGGGTTGCGTCCGGTCGCGGAATAACACGGTTCGATGAGTGTTCGACATCGGCACGCGCCCTCGCGCGTTGTGTTGCCTTGCTGTGCTTCCCAGCCCGGACCCGGGCCCCCTCGGAACCGGACCCTTGCTGTCGTGCGCGCGTCGCTCATCGGTCCCCGGCCACGGACCCGACATGCGCAGCTCCCCCCCTCTCGTGCGGCCGCACATCCTTGCCCGCCCCCTCACCCGCCGCGGATCGGCCTGCCTGGCCCTGGCTCTGTGCCTCCTGGGTTCGAGCTCCGCCTTCGCGCAGCCTCTCGGAAGCCCGGTCCCGCCCACCGTGAACAATCCCAATCGCTTCGCCGTCTTCGGCGTTCCCGTGGTGAAGCGGTTCTTCGGTCTCGCCGCGAGCCGGCGCGTGGATATCGCCATCATCGCCGACAGCAACGGCCGCGTCGGCGCCGCGGCCTCCGGCCATGAGGATGCCATGAGCAGGGCGTGGGGCCAACGGTTTCCCATGTACGCCACGCGCGTCGAGCCGAGCGCGCCGAGCGGAGCATACGGCACGACCACGTGCAGCCAATGGAGCCTCCTCGCGAGCCCATTCACCAATGGCGGCCCCGCCGAGCTCGTGGCGATCGCCTTTCCGGACGCCTCCTTTCCCGGGGGGCAGGGGTTCTTGCCCGAGGGCGTGCAACTCTCTCCCGGCTACAACTGGGGCACGGTGCTCGCCTACGACCATCCGGTGGGGCTGGAGAGCAACCTCCGCTTCCACCTCACCCATTGGGGCTTCGGCCCCGCATCGACCGGCGTGCTTCGCATCTCCGCCCGCGTGGCCTGGCCCGGCAGCATCTACTCCAACTACGCCGCTTCGGGCCCGATTCCCACTTCCTCCTCCGCCCCGGGCCCGATCGACACCACGCTCGACATCCCCGCCGGCCCTCGTGCGACCACCGGCCTGAGCATCGCTCCCGCGGACGCCGCGAACTCGACCTCGACGATCGGCCCCTACGCCCCGCTCTGGCAGCGCATCGAGAATCTCGATCGCCCCACCGGCATCGCGCTCTCCCCCCTGTGGGAGCAGGGCGGCCGTTCGGCCCGCTACACGCTGGAGACCTTCCAGGCCCACGATTTCACCCTGCCCATGGCCGAGTGGCTCCGCCAGGCGACCCGGCTCCAGTCCGGCCCGCCCGTGCTCCTCGTCCACATCATGCACGGCGGCAACGACATCGGGGACTACGGGCCGAGCCTCGGACCCGTCGGCGGCCTCAACTCCAGCACCGGTCCCGGCCACGAGGACAACATCCGCGGCATCATCGCCGCCCTCCGCGGCTGGTGGCTTCAGTCCGGATTCGACCCCGCAAACCTGTTCTTCCAGCTCGGCCCGTACCACCCCCGCCCCGCCAACGAGACCGTCCGGCAGATCGCCTTCGAGCAGGCTTGGCGCGACATCGCCGCCTCCGACCCGCAGGTGTTCGCCCTCGCCGGAACCATGCTCAGCACCCCCGAAGAGTTCGCCCAGCGAGGATTCCTGCTCAACGGTGTGGACGCGTACCACCTCTCCCTCGACGGATTCCGCGCATGGGCCTCGACCATGCTCCTCGCCATCGACCGCGCGATCTGCCCGGCCGACTTCGACCGCGATCGGGCCCTCACCCTGGCCGACGTCTTTGCGTTCCTGGACGCCTGGTTCGCCCGCGACCCGACGACCGACTTCAACTACTCCGGGACCCCGACCATGCAGGACATCTTCGACTTCCTCAACGCCTGGTTCGCCGGCTGCCCCTGACACCCGTTCGCGGGGTTCGGCTCCATCATCGCGGCCAAACTCCCCCTCATCGAGCGGCGGAGTTCACACGCGCGCCCCCCCGGTCCGAGAAAACCGCCCCGGGCCGCGCGTGTGAGCGGCCGGGTCGCTCGCGCCCGGGCCGGGAACGATGGTTCCCACGCCGGGAACATCATCTTCCCCGCCCGGAATATCTTCTCGGGCGACCGGAACACGATGTTCCGGGCCCAAAACCTCTTCTCCCGGGCCCGTCTCGGAATGTTCCGGGCCCGGAAGAAAGAGTTCCCCGCCCGGGACAAAGAGTTTCCCGCCCGGAACAAAGACTTTCCCGCCCGGACCCAAAGGTTTTCGCCCGCCCTCTCGGACCCTCCGCCCAACGCCTTCCACCCCATTCCCCCCCGTCTTCTCCTCCGCGAACCTCAGCGTGACCCCCGCCAACCGCCGCGTGCTGTCTTTCTCCGTGCTCTCCGCTCCCCCTCCGTCTCCTTCGTGTCCTGAATCCCGCACGACAACCCAACCCCCGCCAACTCCCAACCACCCCTATCCTCACGCGGGTGGCCACGCTCGCACCCGGAAAGGCCCATCGTCCAACTCCACACCACGCCATCCCGCCCGCCGGTCTCCGTCCCTGTCCAACCTCCGGCGTGCGACCCCTCCCCGCCCGCCCCCCCGAGTCCCGCGCCGTACCCACCCAGCCCGCTCCCCCTCCCCCCGGCCGTCACCCCCGGGCGGCGGGTCCGCCTGCGCTGGCCCTACGCCATCAGCATCGTCGTCCTCCACGCCCTCGCCCTCCTCGCCGTGCTCCCGTACTTCTTCTCGTGGACCGGCCTGATCGTCTGCGGCCTCGGCCTCTACATCTTCGGCACCCTCGGCGTAAACCTCGGCTTCCATCGCCTCCTCACCCACCGCTCCTTCCGCTGCCCGCGCTGGGTCGAGCGAACCGTCGCCATCCTCGGCGTCTGCTGCCTGCAGGAAGGCCCCGCCCGCTGGGTCGCCATCCACCGCAAGCACCACCAGGAATCCGACGAGCAGCCCGACCCGCACTCCCCGCTGGTCACCTTCCTCTGGGGCCACGTCGGCTGGCTCATCGTCGAGAACCTCGACACCGATTCCTACCACCTCCTCCAGCGCTACTCCCGCGACCTCGCCTCCCAGCCCTTCTACCTCGGCCTGGAAAAAAAACTCCGCTGGCTCTGGGTCTACATCGCCCACGCCCTCGCCATCGCGGCCGCCGCGTTCGCCGTGGCCTGGTTCACCGAGCCGACCCCCGCCGGTGCGCTCAAGTTCACCGCCAGCATCGTCCTCTGGGGCGTCGTCGTCCGCACCGTCCTGGTCTGGCACATCACCTGGAGCGTCAACTCCCTCAGCCACCTCTTCGGCTACCAGTCCTTCCAGACCGGCGAGAACAGCCGCAACAACTGGTTCGTCGCCCTCATCTCCAACGGCGAGGGATGGCACAACAACCACCACGGCGACCAGCACTCCGCGGCCCACGGCCACAGGTGGTACGAGTTCGACGTCACCTACCTGAGCATCCGCGCCCTCAAGGCCCTCGGTCTCGCGACCCACGTGAAGACCCACGACCGCCACAAAGAGCCTCTCGCGTAAGCGCGAGGAACTCCCGCCCCGCGCCGGTCAGCACCCCGCCAGCCACTCCCCCAGAAACGCGAAGATGTCCGTGATCGTCACGCCCCCGATCCCGTCATAGTCCGCACGCGCCTCCCCCGCGAACCACGCCCCGACAAAGTCCCACACATCCTGCCCCGTCAGCGCGCCCGAGCAATCGAAGTCCGCCCGGCACGCGCCCCCGCACGTCCGCAACGTCCACGCATCCAGGATCGCAACGGCGCCTTGCCCGCCGCCCAGCACGCGCACGCCCCCGAGCCGCGCGTCATACACCATCCCCGCGTTCGCCCGCCCATCCGGTCCCACCGCGGGGATCACCGTCCACGCCGTCCCATCCCAAGCCCACGCCCGGTTGTCGTACCCCATCGGCCCCACCCCGCTCCCAAAGAGCACCACCGCCTGCCGAACCGGGTCGTACGCCATCGCCCCCCCGCCGCGCTGCCCGGGTCCCGCAGCCGCGTGCGACGACCACACCACCCCGTTCCACTCCCACGTTGTCCCCGTCAATCCATACAGCACGGTCACGCCGCGCCCCGGATCAAACGCCATCGGGCACTTGTACGAATAGCCGGGCCCGGGAACATCGCGACGCGTCCACGCGATCCCGTTCCACTCCCATGTGTCGTACCCGCTCTCCGATCCCTCTCCGCCGACAAGCACCACCACGTGGCGGACAGAGTCGTACGCCATCATGTGCCACTGCCGCGCCGTCGGACCCGGCACGCTCCGCTGCGTCCACGCCGCTCCGTCCCACTCCCACGTGTCGTCGAAGCACGTGGTCAGCGTCGTGCACCCGCCGAAGAGCACCGTCACGCCCCGTGCCGCGTCGTACGCCACCGCGTGCCCCTCCCGCACCGACGGCGCGGGCCCCGTCCCCACGGGACGCACCGTCCACCCGTCCGGCCCCAACTCTCGGACCACGCACTTCTGATTCCCCACCGGAAAACTCAGAGCCCCATCCACATACACCGTCACCCCGCGACCCGAGTCGTACGCCACCGATTGTGTCCCGCCCACCCATGGCTGGGCCGTCTGCCTCAGCCTCCATCCGGCCGCACCAAGTTCCCACGTCTCCCCGGCATCCGACGAGTTCACCCCCTCCCCGCCGAACATGACCATCGCGCGCCGCTGCGAGTCATACACCATCCCCTGCTTCTGGCGCACGGACGGCCCCATCACGCCCGAATGCGCCCACGCCGTCCCGCTCCACTCCCACACGTCCCCCGCGAGTCCTCCCCCGGGCTGTCCCCCGAACATCACGGTCACACCCCGCGCCGCGTCGAACGCCATGCTGTGAAAGTACCGTTGCGCCGGCCCGCTCTCGGATCGCCGCGTCCAGTGTGTGCCGTCGTATTCCCACACGCTTGCATCGGCAACCGTGATCGCCCCCGTCATCACGCACACACCCCGAGCCGCGTCATACGCCATCGCGTGCCCATACCGCGCGGCCGGCCTGCCCCCCGCCGGGATCCGCCTCGTCCACACCGAGCCATCCCACTCCCACGTCTCATCACTCGGCGCGTACACCATGTCCGCCCCCCCGTGCAACACGGTCACCCCACGGGCAGAGTCGTAGGCCATCGCGTGCTCATACCGCGCCGACGGCCCCGAGACGATCTTCCGCGTCCACGTGTTCCCGTCCCACTCCCAGGTTTCATCGCTGCGTCCCGCGCCGTTCTCGCCACCGAAGAGCACCGTCACGCCCCGCCCCGAATCGAACGCCATCGCGCACCCGTTCCGGCTCGACGGCCCGTCCACGCGCCGCTGCGTCCAGACGCTCCCGTTCCACTCCCACGTCTCCCCGAAAAGCCCGTGCCCGGTCCCCCCGAACATCACCGTCACTCCCCGCACCGAGTCGTACGCCATCGCGTGCTCGTACCGACCGACCGGCTGCTCCTGTGTCCAGTGCGGCCCCTGCGCCTCGACGACGCGAACCGGTGCGATCGCCGCAACCACCAGCACGCCCGCCGCGAGGGTCTTCGCTCCGACTTCAACCATCGATCGGCTCCCTTGCCCACGGCGCCACCGCGAGAGCATACCACACGGGCTCCGCGGCCACAACACTCGTGCAACGGCCCCCCGCGCTTTGGACACGCACCACGCTATGGACAAGCGAAAAAACCCCGGCAAGCGCCCGGGCTCTTCGTTCAGAATGGGGTTGATTCCGCTACGGCTTCTTCGGCTCATCCTTCTTCTTCTCGTCGGCCTTCTCCTCCGCCTTGGCCTCATCCGCGGGAGGCGACTTCGCCGCCATCTCCTTCCCACGCACCGTCGCCTTGAGCACCTCCGCCGCCGGAAGCAGAAGAATCCCGAAGTTCCCCTCCCCGCCCGAGTCCCCGCCCTCCATGTCCTCCTTGTCGGGAATCTGCAGGATGTTCACCCCCACGACCTTCCCATCCTCCCCGAACATCGGCGCCCCGAGCATCTCCCGCTGCGACCCCCCGAACCCCACCGGGATCAGCAGCGCCCGCGGCTTCTTCGTCTGCCCGCCCACCCGCCCCTCGCTCACGCTCAGCGCGTGGTCGAAGAACTTCCCCATCCGCTCCACCGTGAACAGCCTGTCGCCAAGCGCCACCGGCGCGGCCGACGCGAAGTCCACCGCCGTGAACGCCTTCCCCTTCCCCTTCTCGTCGTCCACCTGGATCCAGCACAGATCCAGGTCGCTGTCCCGGGCCAGGATCTTCGCCTTCAGCCCCTCCGTGTCGGTCCCCACCAGCACCTTCACGTTCGTCGGCGTCGCCGTCATCCCCATCCGGCTGGCCATCCCGCCCATCTTCGCGTTCGACACCAGCACCAGCCCACCGCTCTCGATCATCAGACCCGTCGTTTCCACGTCCCGCCCGTTGTCGTCCCCGCCCATCGGCCCCCCGTCGAACTTCATCACGAACTTCACCGTGATCAGCGCCGGCCCGACTGTGTCCATCAGTTTCTTGTACGCGACCCCAACCTCATCCGCCGCCGGACGTGCCGGCTCGCCAAGGGCAGGAGCCGCCGGAGCAAACCCAACGCTCGCGGCCAGAACAAACGCGGAAGTCGTCATCACGGCAAGGGAACGCTTCATTCGGAGAACTCCGGAAAAATGGTCTTCTCTACAACCCGCCCAAGCGCGGCGGGCCTTGTGTTCACAATCAACGCCATCCCCTCCTCCCCTCCGCGAACCCCCGCGAACCTCTGCGTGCGCCTCTCATTCCGTCGCGGCCGCCCCCGCCTTCGTCTCCGTCGGCTTCCAGTCCGGCTCCACGAACCGGAAATACGTCCGCACGCCCCGGAACACCACGAACACCACCCGCTCCGGCTGTGTGTCCTTCACCTTCTCCATCGCCCGCTTGAACGATTCCGGGTCCGTGATCTCATCCTCGCCGATCTTCTGGATCACATCCCCCGACTGGATCCCCGCCAGCCCGGCCCACCCCGCCGGCTCCGCGCTGTCCACGTACACCCCCGTCACCGAGTCGTCCCACCGCCGATCCTCCCGATCGAAGAACGTGATCTCCCGAACGGTGATCTCAAAGTCCCGGTTCCGCACGCGCGGCACCTCCTCCGCCGACACCCGCGTCCGCTCCAGTTCCAGCTTCAGGTCCTTCGCCACCCCGTCGCGATACACCCCCATCGTCACCGTCGCATCGATCGGCATCCGCCGGATCTCCCGGTTCAGCAGCCCCGCGTCCTGCAGCCCGCGCGGCTGCACCCTCGTCCCGTCGATCGAGTAGATCACATCCCCGACCTTGAGCCCCGCCCTCGCCGCGTTCGTCCCGCTGTACACGCGCACCACGCGAAAGCCCCGCTCGTCCGCGTTCCCCAGCAGCTCCGCCATCGTCTTCACCACCGGCTGCGTCGCCACACCCACCCACGCCTTGGGCAGTTCCGGCGGCGGGTCCGGGCGGTCGTCCTGCTTGGGCTTGAGCAGCGACAGGTAGCTCTTCCCCTCGCGCTCGTACTCCACCAGCACATGCTCCGGCTTGTCCTTGAGCGCATCGATCCGCTTGTATTGCTCGATCAGATCCTTCAGCGTGTCGATCGGCCTCCCGTCCACCGCCCGGATCACGTCCCCCCATCCCAGCTTCGGCTCCGCCTGCTCCGCCGGCCCGCCCCCGCGAAGGCTCGTCACGATCGCCCCCCTCGTCGAGGGCAGCTTCCGCAGCTGCGCCGCCCGCTCGGTGATCCGCTGCGCCGTCAACCCCCACGTCCGCAGCGCGGCCTCCTCCCCGCGATCCTTGAGCAGTTTCTCCGTCGTGATCACCGCCTCCCCCGACTTCCCATCCCGCACGTACGCCAGCCGCAGCTCCGACCCGATCGGCTTGTCCGCGATGGTCTTGAGCAGCGGCGGAACCTCCTCCGCAAACCGAACGTTGATCGGCGCCCCGTCCACCGCCGTCACCACGTCCCCCGTTCTGAGCCCCGCCCTCGCCGCCGGCCCGTCGGTCTCCACCGAGTCCACCAGCACGCCCTCCTCGATCCCCGTGTTCTGCGTCTGCCGGAACGACGCCCCCACGCTCGACCGCAGCACCTCCCCGCGCGCCATCAGGCTCTCGGCCACCTGCCGCGCCATGTTGCTCGGCGTCGCAAACGCCATCCCGCTCCCGCCCCGCGTGTTCACGCCCACCACCTGCCCGAGCAGATTCACCAGCGGCCCCCCCGAGTTCCCGGGGTTGATCAGCGCGTCGTGCTGGATCCAGTTGGTGAACAGCCCCGTCCGCTGCTCCCAGTTGAGCATCATCTCGTCCACCTCCCCCGCGTCCCGTGTCGAGGTGAACACCCGCTCGGTGTTCGACACGATCCCCAGCGTCACCGTCCGCGACAGCGCAAACGGCGACCCCATCGCCAGCACATAGTCGCCCACCTGCAGCCGGTCCGAGTCCCCGAACGTCGCCGCCGGGAGCGGCGCGCTCGGATCGTGCAACTTCGACCGATCGATCTTCAGCACCGCCAGGTCCGTCCACGGGTCCTCGCCCACCAGCGTCGCCGGAACCCGCTGCTTGTCCGACAGCACGCACCAGAACTTGTTCCCCCGGTCCGTCACGTGCGCGTTGGTCAGCACGAATCCGTCCGATCCGATGATCGTCCCCGACCCCGTGGACCGCATCTTCGCTTCCTTCCCCCCCTGATACTCCAGCGAGACCACGTCGATGTTCACCAGCGAAGGAAACACCTTGTCCCGCGCCTGCCCGACCATCGCGCGAACACCCGACCGAAGCTCCGCGATCCGCGGATCCTCGCTCCGCGCCCCCGCCACGCTCGCCGCGGTCCCCCTCCCGTTCGCGGTGCCCGCCCCCGAGCCCCCGCACCCCATCGCGCCCACCAGCCCGATCCCCGCGATCGTTCCCAGCACCACCCCCGTGATCCGACGCGCCGATGGTCCGTCCGTGGCTGCTCGCATGCTCGTGTCGCTCCGTTTCCTGTCCCGACAGGTTCCAACGCTCCGCCCCCCCCCCCCCCCCCCCCCCCCCCCCCGGGGGGGGGGCCAATCCACCCCCGGGGTCAACCACCCCCCCGCCACCAATCCACCCCTTACAGCCCCCCTCCCCGCCCCCCCCCCCGCCAAGTTCGCCGCGCCCCGATATCCCGCGCTCACCCTTCCATGCCCATCTTCCCGCAATTGTTCCACACTCCCGCAGCATTCCGTCCCATGGCCCGTACAACCCCTTGTCCCAACCTGTGTATGCTGTAGCCTCGCCCCGATGTCCACCCCCGTCGCCAAACTCGCCGCACTCGCACTCATCGTGGCCCTCTGCGCCCTCCGATGCACGTGCGGCTGCATGTCCGATTCCCTCGGGGCCTTCCTCGGCCACGCCGCCCCCCCCGCCCACGACTGCTGCCACGCCTGCGACGACGCCGAAGAGTCGCCCGCCCCCGGCCGGCCCGATCGCCACGCCGCCGCCTGCGCCGCCGACGACCGTATCCCCGCCCCCGACGCCCCCAGCCCCAACTGGCCCCCGGCCGTCGTAGTCTCCCTCGACTTCCCCCGCCCGATTCTGGCCGCGCCCGGAGCCCCGCGCTCCCTCGCCGCCGCCGCGAACCCGCCCGCCCGTCCGAGCAGTTCGCTCCTGCGCCTCCACTGCGCGCTCATCGTCTGAGCTCCCCGCTCGGCCGACCCATACGTACATCGCAATCACTCCCGCCCCGTCGGACATCTCCTGTCCCGGAGTCTTCCCCATGACAACACCCGCCATCCGCGCCGCATCCCTCGCCGCCCTCGCCCTGGCCACACTGGGCGGCTCCATCGCCCTCGTCCTCGCCCACGACCCCCACGAGGCCCCCGCCACCGGCTCCTTCGACATCAACTCCCCGCGCCACCTCTCCCCCCTCACCGCCCGCTACATCGATCTCCAGACCGCCGAGGTGGACTTCGGCTCCGTCGAGTCCGTCGTCCGCCTCACCGGCACCGTCCGGCCCCTCCTCGATCTCACCAGCATCGTCACCAGCGCCGTCCCCGGCACCATCGTCCGCCTCGACGCCCGCATCGGCGACCACGTCCGGCGCGGCCAGCCCATCGGCATCATCCAATCCGCCGAACTCGCCCGCATGGTCATCGATCTCCACAAGGCCGAGATCGAGGCCGAGCACGCCGTCGCCGAGATCGCCGCCGCCAACTCCAACATCGCCCAGCTCCGCAACCAGATCACCTCCGCCGAGGCCCAGGCCGCCATCCTCGAGGACGAGCTCGCCCGTCTCCAAACCGCCGGCGACGGTGGCAGTGGGGGGGGAGCCGTGAGCGCGAACGTCATCGCCGCCAAGCGAGCCTCCGCCCTCCAGTCCCGCGCCCAGGTCTCCACCCTCAAACTCTCCCTCACGCAGGCCGAGAACACCCTCGACTCCCTCGGAAAGATCCGAGCCTCCACCGCCAAGTCCATCCTCGCCATGCAGGCCGCCATCGACATCATCCACGCCCACCCCGACGGCATCGACATGGCCCAGGAAGCCCGCGCCGAGGGCGAGTCCGGCGGAACGTTCGTGCTCCACGCCCGGATCGACGGCGTCGTCACCCGGCGCGACGCCGTCCCCGGCCAGGGCGTCGAGCCCGGCAAGCCCATCCTCACCATCGTGGACTACTCGCAGGTCCTCATCGAGGGCGAACTCCCGGAGTCCATGATCCCCCAGGGCCATCGCATTATCGAGCAAGAACGACGCGATGATGGCGCAGGGATTGCGGTGGTTCGGGGATGATGA
>CALMPG010000103.1 GCA_937871915.1 uncultured Phycisphaerales bacterium | reverse complement strand
GTTGTTGGGGGGAGGGTGCTCTCGGTGGGGGGTATGGCGTTCCCCGTGGGGGGAGGGGGCGCGCGGGCGGGGGGGGGGGGGGGGGGGGGGGGGGGGGTATGCGATCGGGTCGTTCGAGACGGTGCTGTGTCGGCGCGTGGATGTGGATGGGGAGCATGGGCCGATGGGGAGCGGCGTGGTGATCGAGCGGGTCGGGGCGGATCGCGCGGGGGCGTGGGGAAGGGTGGTGGACGCGGGGTTTGCCGATGGGGGCGAACCGGTGAAGATGGCGGTGGGCATCTCGCGGGTGCGGAGCGTGCTGGAAGGCTCGATCATGCTGCTGGCGTGCGTGAACGGGGAGCCCGCGGGCGGGGCGGGGATGTCGATCCATGGGACCGTGGCGCACATGGCGGGCGCGGCGGTGCTGCCGGAGTTTCGCGGGCGCGGCGTGCAGCGGGCGTTGACGGCGGCGCGATTGCGGATCGCTCTGGAGCGCGGCTGCCTGCTGGCAAAGATGGATGTTCGGGCGGGGACTGTGTCGCACCAGAACGCGGTGCGGTGCGGGTTTCAGGTGGCGTACACGCGCCCGCAACTCGTGCGGACGTGGCCGCCATGAGCGGATCGGCGCACAACACTCCGTCGTCGGATGCGGTCGCGCTGGCCGAGCGGGCGGCGGCGGCGTTTCGGGACGGGCGTGCGGAGGAGGCCCGCGCGGGATTCGCGGAGGCGCTGGATCGCGGGCCGACGGACCTTCGCGTGCTGTTCCTGGCGTTTCAGTTCCACTTCCGGGCCGGGGAGTATGACGCGGCGGAGGCGATGGTTCGCCGGCGGATCGACGTGATCGGGCCGGACGTGGAGAGCGCCGACGCGGGGCGGGCGTGGTGCAACCTTGGGCTGGTGTTCCACCATCGCGGGCAGTTCGATGACGCCGAGGCGATGATGGCGCGGGCGATCGGGATCGATCGTCGCATCGGGTGCGAGTATGGCGTGGCCCGGGATGTGGGGAACCTTGGGCTGGTGTTCGAGTCGAGGAACGACCACGACCGGGCGGTGGAGTTGTATCACGAGTCGCTGGAGATCGCGGAGCGGATCGGGGCCGACGACATCGCCGCGGGGAAGTGGGCGAACATGGGGGATATCGCGCATGCCCGGGGGCGGATGGACGAGGCCCGCCGGTTGTGGACCCGCGCGGTGGAGTTGTTTGCCAAGGTCGGGGATGAGAAGCACCGGACCGAGTTTGTCGGGAAGATCACGGCCTTGGACTCGCGCGGTGATCAGGCGGGCGCATCCGGCGCGCCGAATCTGGCGAGGTAGTGCCAGACGCGCTTGAGGGCCTGCTCGTTGTGGAGGCCGGTGCGGGCGGCGTCGCCGATCATGCGCGGCGTGAGCCAGCCGCCCTGCGCGAGGGACAGGGCGAGATCGACGTATTCCCGGCCGCGGTACTCGAGGTTGGCCCGGAGCGTGTCGGCACAGACGCGGAAGCCCTCGTGCCATTCGACGGGGCAGGGAAGGGCCGCGGCGAGTTTGTGGGTGTCGGTTGCGCGGTGGCTCGGGTCGAGGACGAGGGCCTCGACGTCGTGGTCGAAGCGGATGGGGCCGTGGATGTGGGCCTCGATGTAGGTGTCGAGGGGGTCCCAGCCGGTGGGCGGGTTGAGCCGGTGGGCCTCGACGAGGGTGATGAGCGGCATGCAGGCGGCGACGCCGAAGTCGCGCGGCTCGTGGTAGCTGTCGGGGAAGCAGAACGTGGTCCGGGCGAGGGTGTGCGGGGCGAGACGCAGGTGGGCCGAGCCGAAGCGCGGCGAACCGCCGACCGTGCGGCGCAGATGATCGAGCGCGCCGTAGCGGGGGCGCTGCGAGGCGGGGGCGTCGTCGTACACCCCACCGAAGATGCGGCTCTCCCACTTCCAGCGGGCGCCTTCGCGGCCCTGATTGGCGGTGAGGCCGCCGTTGCTGGTGAGAGTCTCGAACTGGGAGCGGTAGACGCCGTCGCGGGCCATCGCCTGGAGAATGGGTTCGCCGGAGAACACGCGGTCGGGATGGAAGTGGACGGTCACGCGGAGCGCGGTGTCGAGAGGATCGCTGCGGCTCGAAACGGCCGAGACAAAGGAGACGGCTCGCCCGACCGGCGAACCAGAACCGGCGTTTCCACCGGTGGCGTGATTGGGCGGCGAGCGAGGGACCATCGCGGAATTCTACCGACAGGGGAATAGTTCCATCCAAACGCGCGATGCGCGGGCGTGCGCGGCCCCGGCCAAGCCCAACCAACGCGCCTCCCCGGTTTGGGAACATTCGTGGGAATCGGATGAAAGCACGGTCGCGCACCCGATGGGAGGCGTACCAATATCTCCGGTTGAGGACGAGGTGCCGCATGAACATGACTCGCACGACACAGACTGGCGCGGAACACCGACAGGTCGAGCGCTCGGATTCTCCGAATGCCGAGGTGGAAGTGAAGACTCGCGCTTCGATCGATGAGGACCGAGCCTTCACGACGTCGATCGGCACCCGCATCGCGAACATCGTCGGGGTTGTGCTTCCCTTTGTGGGGGTGGCCGCGGCGGTGTTCCTGCTCTGGGGGTGGGCGTTGAGCTGGGTCCACCTGGCGATTCTCGGGGGCATGTATCTGGTGACCGGTCTGGGGATCACGGTGGGATACCACCGGTTCTTCACGCACAAGTCGTTCGACACGCCGCGCCCGATCGCGTTCATGCTGGGCGTGTTTGGCTCGATGGCGGTGCAGGGGTCGGTGCTGCAATGGGCCGCGGTGCACCGCTCGCACCACCAGCACTCGGACGACCACGGCGACCCGCACTCGCCGCACGCCTCGCGGGGGAACTGGGCGGGCGTGCTCGGGGTGCTACGCGGGTTCTGGCACTCGCACGCGGGGTGGATTTTTCGAAAGAACTCCCCCGGCCTTGGCCGGTATGTCCGTGACCTTCGCAAGGACAGGATGATCCGGGTCGTGAACACGCTGTTCCCGGTGTGGGTGCTGCTGGGGCTGCTGATCCCGGCCGCGCTGGGCGGGCTGCTGACGATGACCTGGTCGGGCGCGCTGCTGGGCTTTGTGTGGGGCGGGCTGGTGCGGGTGTTCCTGGTGCATCACGTGACGTGGAGCGTGAACTCGGTGTGCCACATCTGGGGGACGCGTCCGTACAAGTCGCACGACGAGAGCCGCAACAACGCGCTGTTCGGGATTCTCGCGCTGGGCGAGGGGTGGCACAACAACCACCACGCGTTCCCGACGAGCGCGCGGCACGGGCTGGCGTGGTGGCAGTTCGACCTGTCGTACGTCGTGATCCGCACGATGGGCGTGCTCGGGCTGGCGCGCAACATCCGCGTGCCGGCGACGGAGCGGATGGTCGCCAAGCGACGGGCCTGAGTTCGCGAGGATCGATCAGAGCCGGAGCGGGATGGTCGCGACTCGCACGCCGGGTGTTTGTCGCGCCGCGCGCATATAGTTCCGGTGATCGCGCGTCGCCCGGCACCCGGGCCGTCCGCCTTCGCGAAAGGGCCTATGGCGCAGTACAAGTTTGAGCGGTACCTGAAGTTCTCCAGCGACGCCGTGTACGACAAGGCGTTGCCGGCGGGGACGGCCGCGCCGAAGTCGGGCATCTACCGCTGCGACGGGTGCGGGCACGAGATCACCGTTCTGGAGCCGGCCCTGCTGCCGGGAGACGACCACCACTCGCACACGGCGCAGCAGAAGGCGGTTCGGTGGAAGTTGATCGTGGCCGACGCGGGCACCCCGTCGGCCCCGGCGCAGCGGGCGTCGTTCTAGCGCATCGCTTGTAGCCCGCCCCCACTCCAACCATCGGGCCGGTGGGGTCGGCTCTGCCGGCCCGACCGGCGCAGGGTGGGCCCGCTCCGCACGTCACGCCCGATCCGGTCGCGTGTACACTCCCCGCCATGTTGACCGGGGCGACCACGACGCTTGCCTTTGCCTTCGGACTCGGAGCGATTGTCTCCGCGGTTTCGTCGCGCGTGCGGCTGCCGGCGGTGCTTCCGCTGCTGGGGGTCGGGGTGGCCGTCGGGCCGTCGGGGCTGGGATGGGTGGATGTCGCGTCGGTGGGCGACGCGTTCCGAGCGCTGGTAGCCCTCTCGATCGGCTTGCTGGTGTTCGAGGGTGGCCTGCACCTGGATCGGAACGAGCTCGGGCGGGCGCCGCGCGCCGTGCTGGGGCTGCTCACCATCGGCGTTCTGACGACCTGGCTGGGGGCGACGGGGCTGGGCGTGTGGCTGCTGGGGCTGGACTTGCCGATCGCGCTGGCGCTGGGGTCGATGCTCATCGTGACGGGGCCGACGGTGATCCAGCCGATCCTGCGGCACGTGCGGCTGACCCCGAAGCTGCACTCGGCGCTGAGCGCCGAGGCGATCCTGATCGATCCGCTGGGGGTGATCGTGTCGGTGGTGACGATGGAGGTCGTTCTGGCGTACTACGGGGGCGCCTTCAGCGGCGCGTGGCGGCACGTGATGCACGGGGTGCTCATGCCGGTGAGCGGCGGGGTGCTCGTGGGGATCGCCGCGGGCGGGCTGGGCTTCGTGGCGCTGCGCCTGCTGGCGGGGACGAAGGCCAGGCCGGCCCAGTCGGGCGCGCTGAACCTGACGGCGATGGGCGTGTGCATGCTCGCCATCGCCGCGGGCGAGATGGTGGCCCCCGAGGGCGGGCTGGTGGCGGCGACGATCGCGGCGGTGATCCTGGCCAACACCCACGCGGTAGCCTCGTCGGACATCCGCAAGTTCAAGGAGCAGGTGGCGACGCTGCTGGTGGGGATGCTCTTCATCCTGCTGGCCTCGCAGATCGACATCGCGCGGCTCAAGAGCCTGGGCTTTGAGCATGTGGCGTTCATCGGGCTGCTGCTGCTGGTCGTCCGGCCGCTGAACGTGGCGACGGGGATGTTCCGATCTCGCGTGGCGATGCGGGATCGGGTCTTCGCCGGGCTGTTCGCGCCGCGCGGCATCGTGGCGGCCTCGGTGGCGACGCTGGCGGTGGCCCGCATGACGGAGGTCCTGACGGCGGATCCGCGGGGCGCCAACACCGCTCTGCTGGGACAGGTGCACCAGCTGGACCTGGTTGTGTACGCGGTGATCGGCGTGAGCGTGACGTGGGCGACGATCTCGGCGTGGCCGATGGGCCGGGCCCTGGGCGTGCTGGCGGGGCCGCCGCGGGGCGTGATGATCGTGGGGGCGCACCGGCTCGGGCGCGAGGCGGCCCGGGCGCTGGCGGGGGCGGGCGTGCCGGTTGTGCTGGTGGACTTCAGCCTCCGCCACTGCGACCTGGCGGCGCGGGACGGGCTGCTGGTGGTGCGGGCGGACGCGACCGACACGGAGCGGATGACCGAACTGGCGCGCGAGCACGACACGGGCTGGGTCTTCGGGTGGACCGACAACAACGACGTGGACCGCGTGGTCGGGCGCTGGGCGGAGCGTCTGCTGGGAACCGGGAGGGGGAGCGTGGGCCTCCCCGAGCTGCCGCAGGCGGGGGGCGTCGCGATGGGGCCGGCCGGGTCGGGAACGAATCTGAGGACGCTGGAGCGGGCGCTGCACGAGGGCCGCCTGGGCGTCGAGGTGGGACCGTCCACCGGCGGGGGCGTGTGCCTGCTTGTGCTCCAGGACGGGCGGCCCGCGATGGTCGGGACCGGGGCGGTGAAGAACGGGAAGACGGAGACATGGCTCGCCCTCCGGGCCAGGGAACCCGCGCCGGCGCAGCAGCCGCAGGCCCAGGCCGCGACCTCCCGACCGGTTTGACCCCGGGCCGGTGGGGCGCCGATATCGCCGACAGGAGTTGCCATGAGCTACGACACCGACCATCGCCGGCGCATTCTCGGGGAAGTCCGCACCGCCTGCGTCGCGGGCAGGTTCTCTCACGCGGTGGGGCTGATGCAACAGGGCGCGGCCAATCTGAGCGCGGGCAATCGCCGGATCCCTGTGCGGCTGCTCCGCACCGCGCTGGGGGAGGCGTGCGCGGATCGGCTCGTGAAGTGGTGCGTGGTGCGTCCGTGCGTGTACTGCAACGGCGGGCGGGAGGAGTGCGCGGAGTGCCGCGGAACGGGAGAGGAGAAGGGCGGATCGGTCTGCCAGGACTGCGGCGGGTTCGGCTCGCGCCGATGCCCGTTCTGCAACGGGACGGCCTTCGCGGGGTACGACTTCGTGCCCGAGGGGTTGCGGACGGTGGTGATGAGCGGGCGGGTGCGGCTGGCGCTGGCCAGGATCGCGGCGATCGGAAAGAGGAGCCCGGCCAGGGCCTCCGGCACGGACAAACCGATGCGCGTCGTGATCGAGCTGGACCGCTGCCGCGGAGTGCTGGCCAACGCGTGCGAGCGGGTCCGGCTGGGCGATGCGACCACGCCGGGGGCGGCGGAGTTCTCGCACGCGACGGCGGTGCGCATCGAGAAGGCGTGCCGGGCGGCCAACGCCAAGGCCGAGGCGATCATCGGGCGGTATCTGGTCGCGATCGGCGGGCGCGCCGGGGGCTCGATGTCGGTCGCCCGCGCGGCGTACCTGGCCGGGGTCGCGGCGCGCCCCCACCTGGCGCCGTCGGCGGTGGAGACGCCGCGGGTGTTCCGCAGGCCGTGACGGCCGGCTCGGAGGGGCTGCTACCGGTTCGGAGAGCCGATGGGTCGGTACGGCGCGCCGAGCTGCTCGAAGAAGAACCCGTAGGTGTCAACGCTCTGCTCGATGCGGGCCGAGAGGGGCGTGCCCATGCCGTGGCCGGTGTTGCCGCTGGTGCGGAGGATGAACAGGCCGGTGGGATCGGCGGCCTGGAGGCGGGCGATCATCTTGCGGCTCTGCATGGGATCGACGCGCGGGTCGTTGGCGCCGGTGAGGAAGAGCATGGCGGGGTAGTCCACACCATTCTTGACGTGGTGGTAGGGCGAGTAGGCGTAGAGGGCGTCGAACTGGGCCTTGTTCTTGACGGTGCCGAACTCGGTGATGTTGAACTCGCCGTTGGAGGAGAGCTCCACGCGCAGCATGTCGTAGATGCCGACGCTGGAGACAACGGCCTTGGCGAGACTCGGATGCTGGGTGAAGGTCGCGCCCATGAGCAGGCCGCCGTTGGAGCCGCCGAAGATGCCGAGGTGCTCGTGGTCGGTGTAGCCCTTGTCGATCATGTGGCGGGCCGCGGCGTAGAAGTCGTCGAAGACGTTCTGCTTGTTGAGCAGGTTGCCCTGGAGGTGCCAGGCCTCGCCGTACTCGCCGCCGCCGCGGATGTTGGCGACGACGAAGATGTTGCCCTGCTCGAGCCAGAGGAGACGGCGGACGGAGAAGCCGGGGGTCTCGTTGACGCCGTAGCCGCCGTAGCCCCAGACGATGGTGGGAGTCTTCCCATTGGGCTTCAGGCCCGCGGGCATGATGATGTTGACGGGGACTCTGGTGCCGTCCTTGCTGGTGGCGAACTCACGCTTGACGGTGAGCCTGGGCATGTTGGGCGGGTCGGCCACGACGAGGGCGGTCTTGGTGGAGGTGCCCCCGGTCGCGGATGGCACGTAGTGGAAGTAGGCCGGGGGAGACTCGAACATGTCGATCTGGTACACCAGGTCGTCGCCGGTGAGCGGCTCGACGCCCTCGAGGGTGGAGATGTCGGGCTGGGGGATCGATCCCAGGGGCTTGCCGGAGAGGTCGAACTGGCGGAGCTCGTTGGGTCCGCCGATCTGGTAGAGGACGTAGAGGCGGTTGTCGGTCAGCCAGAGGCCGTTGCGCTCGGAGAAGGTGGTCTCGACCGAGGCGTCCTTCTGCTCGTGGACGATTTCGCTGGCTGCGCCGAGGCCCGGACCGACCTTCGGGTCGAGCGCCAGGCGGAGCACCTTGCCCATGGGGGCGTTCTTCCTGGAGACGAGGTAGAGCGCACTGTCGCGTCCAAACTTGGCCTCGACGATGCGGTCGGCGTAGGTGCTCAAACGGTTCCAGCCGACGGCGTCGGGAGCCAGGGAGCGGACCTCCTGGATGAACTCCCCGCCGTCGCCGTTCTGCACGTTGCACAGGACCCACTTGCCGTCGTGGCTGACCTCGAGGGCGATCTCGGCGATCTTTGGGAAGTCCTTGCCGGTCTCGTAGGTGTCGTGCTCGGTCGGACGGCCCATGTCGTGGTGCCAGACCTGGGTGTAGAAGTCCATGTCGTCCTTGGGGCGCTCGCCCTCGCGCGGATAGCGGGTGTAGAAGAACCCCGAGCCGTCGGCGTTCCACGCCAGCGAGCCGCCGGCGGTGCCGCCGTTGACGCGCGGCACGACGTCGCCGAGGAGTTCGCGTCCATCGTCGGTGGAGTAGACGTGGACGTTGCCGCTCTCGCTGCCGCCCTCGGAGAGGGAGACGGCGACCAGCGCTCCATCGGGTGAGGGGACGAACCAGTCGTACGCGGTATGGCCCGTCTTGTCGAGTTCGTTCGGATCGAGGATCACCCTCTCGCCGCGGGTGTTGTCGATCGAGTCGAGCACGACGATCAGGGGCTGCTGCTTGGGTGGCTGGACCTTGGTGGCGAAGAACTTGCCACCGGTGAACTTCACCGCGCGATACTGCACGCCCACGGCGTTCTCGAGCTCGGTCATGCGGGCCCGGGCGGCCTCGGCGCACTTCATGGTGTCGAGATAGGAGCGGGCGTAGGCGTTCTGCTTGTCCGACCACGCCTGCACGGCCGGGGAGTTCCAATCCTCGAGCCATCGGTAGTCGTCCACAATTCGGACGCCGTGGAGGACATCCACCACGGGCCGACGCTCCGTGGCGGGGGGTGCCTGGAACGGCCTGGGTCGCGCGATGGAAGCCACCGAGGCGGTCGGAGCCGCCGGCGCGCCCCCGGGGCGCGTCACGCCCGAGGACATGGGGGAGCTCGGATCGCACCCGGCCATGGCTCCGAGCAGGGTGCAGCAACACACGAGGGCGAGCGGACGGTTCATGGGCGAACTCCGGTGTGCGAGGGGAACCCCGCGATGCGAGGAGAACGAGGATATCTCGATGCGCGTGCTCGCGGCGGAATCGACGGCCCACAACGCCGATCGCCCTTCGGGACGGCCGGGCCGGCATGTCCGCTCAAACGCACGGGCCGGTCGCCGCGAGGGATTGCTCGCGACGACCGGCCCCGGAGTTGCACACCGCTCTGTGGCTTACGGCTTGGAGGAGGGGGCGCCGGGCTTGTCGCCGGGCTTGGGGTCCTTGCCCTTGTCGCCGCGCTTGGCGTCGAACTTCATGGCCTCGGTGATCTCCTTGATCGCCTCGTCGATGGCCTTGATGGCGGAGGCCTTGTGGCCGCCGAAGTCGCCGGGGGCCTTGTCCATGTAGTCCTTGACCTCGTGGAGCGAGACAAGCGACCGGGCCATGCGCGGGTGGTCGCGCATTTCATCCTTGAGCTTCTCGGCCCACTCGCTGCGAGGGCCGCGCTCGCGAGCGCCGGGGCCGTCAGCACCCCCCCCACCGCGATTGGGCCGGGGCCGCCCCTCGCCCGCCGGGGGCTGTGCGCCGGGCTTTCCGCCGCCCTCGGGCTGGGCGCTGGCCGTCCAGAAAGTCACGCCGGTCGCCAGAATCGCCACAACTGCCGCCATTGATGTCATCCTCGAAAGTCGCATGGAATCTCCTTTGGACATAGCCGCGATGCGATCGCGTCGTCCGGTGCGGCCAAACGATCGACAGGCGGGTCCATTGCCCATCACAGAGCCGATCGGGCCCCGGTACCGACAAGGCCAGCCGGGGCCGGTCCGACGCACCCGCGTCGGGGGGATTATGCTCCCCGTCATGACGTCGGCCTCCGGAACACTCACGATCGTCGAGTTCGCCCACGGCGAGCTCGCCGCCAGGGCCAACCCAAAGCTGGCCCACGAGATGGCCGCGTACATGAAGACGGTGCAGCCCTTCTACGGGGTGCAGAACCCGGTGCGGGAGCCGATCTTCAAGGAGATGGTCGAGCGGTACGCCCCGGCGGACGGCTCGGCATATCGGGCGGGGGTGCTCTCGCTCTGGGACGCGGGGGCCCATGGGGGATTGGCGGAAGAGGGCGGGCCCGCGTGGCCGCCCGCGACGGAGTATCCCTCCGGCAAGGCGCCCGCGCCCCGGAAGGACTCGAAGATGTCGCCGCCGCCGCTGGCCGGACCGCGCGAGCTGCTCTACGCGTCGTGCTACTTCGCCGAGGCGTTCGAGGAGCACCTGACGCCGGCGCACCTGCCGCTGTTCAAGCGGATGATCGTGGAGGGGGCGTGGTGGGACATCGTGGACTGGGTGGCGGGGGGGATCGTGGGGCACATCCTGCTCACCAGCCGCAACGCCACGGCCCCGGCGATGCGCAAGTGGATCGACGACGAGGACCTGTGGGTGCGCCGCTCGGCGATCATCGCGCAGCTCAAGCACAAAGAGCACACCGACGAGGCGATGCTCTTCGACTTCTGCCTGCGGCGGGCCGATGAGCCGGACTTCTTCATCCGCAAGGCGATCGGATGGGCCCTGCGCCAGCACGCGCGGACGAATCCGGACGGGGTGAAGGCGTTCCTGAAGTCGCACAAGCCGAAGCTGGCGGCGATCACGGTGCGCGAGGCGGGGAAGCACATCGGGGTGAAGCCGTAGGGGCTGCGAAGAGTGAGAAGTGAAGAGTGAGAAGTGAGAAGGGCCGGGTTGGTTCACCCGGACTTGGCGGAGCGCGCGCCCGGAGCGTTCTGCTTCTCGCCCTCGGGTGTGTACTCCACGGGCGGGGGCAGTTTCAGGTCCTTGATCTGCTCGAGGATGAGCGTCTTGTCGCCCACGAGAACGAGAACGCCTCTCTCGAGCGGGATCGAGGCGTTTCCGGCCGCGTTGAGTTCGGGGGCGGTGATCTTCATCGCGGCCGCAAGATCCGTCGCAACGGACTCGAAGGGAAGGCCGGCGACCAGGAGCGAGGACATCTCGCCGATGGGGCCGTGGATGCCCGCGAGGCCCTGGATGGTCTCGGTGCGGATGGTCTGTGCCGCCTTGATCGCCTCCGCGGGAGAGATGTCCCCGCCCTTGGTGCGGATGCGGTCGAACTCCTTGAGGAACTCCCTGAGCGATTCGCCGGTGGTGTCGGCCTTGACCGCCGCGCGGGCGACGAACATGCCGACCATCGGGCTCATCACGAAGCGAGAGCCAGCGCCGTACGTGTATCCGTGCTCCTCGCGGAGGTTCTGGTTGAGGCGGCTGGTGAAGGAACCGCCGAGGATGGTGTTGAGCACGTTGTAGCGGACGCGGGCGGGGTCCGCGGCCTTGGGGCCGGGGGTCATGAAGCGGATGACCGTCTGGACCGCCTCGGGACGATCGACGAGCACGACGCGCAGCCCGCTCGCCTGAGGGATGACCGAATCGGCCTGCGAGGCGGCGACCGTCGGGGGCGCGGGACGATCCGCGCCGGCGGGCTTCCAGTCGCCGAAGCCCTTCTCGAGCGCGGCCGTCGCCTGCTCTTTCGTGACATCGCCGCAGACAAGGATCGTGGTGAACGCCGGGGCGAAGAGGGCCTCGTGGAGGTGCTTGACGTCGGCGAGCTTGGCGGCGGAGGCCGTGGCGATGGTGCCGCCGACGGGGAGGGCGTAGGGGTGGCGGTCGCCCAGGAGCACGCGCAGGCCGACGTTGCCCGCGACGGCCTGGGGGTTCTCGAGTTCCTGCTGCAGATCGGCGATGTGGAGGCGCTGGACGCGCTCGAAGTCCTCGGCGGTGAGGCGCGGGCGGCGGACGGCGTCGGCGAGGAGGGCCGCGCCTGCGTCGAAGTTTCGCCGCAGAACGGTCATGCCCGCGGTGAAGGCTTCCTGGGATGCGCCGGCACCGAAGGCGCCGCCGATGGACTGCACGGCGTCGGCGAACTGCGTGGCGTCGCGGGAGCCGGCGCCCTCGCCGAGCATCTCGCCGGTGAGATACGCGAGGCCCGCGGCGGAGTTGTCGATCAGGGCTCCGCCCGGGTGCACGACGACCTGCACGGAGACGAGGGGGAGTTCGGAGCGTTTCCAGAGCATGACGTTCACGCCGCTGGAGAGCCTGAAGGACTCGGGAGCCTGCGGGGCGAAGTGGGCCTGGGAGAAATCGGCGGGGCGTGTGTCGCGGGCCGATGCGCCGCGGTCGGGCTCTTCGGGAAGGACGCGGGTGAGCAGGCGGGAGTCCTGGGTGAGGGTCCTCTTCGCCCAGTCCTGCACGCCGGCGGGCGTGGCGTTGCGGTAGCGGTCGAGGTCGCGCTTGAAGGAGTTGGGCTCGCCGAAGAAGTACTCGTACTCGTTGAGGCGGTCGGCCTTGGCCTGGAGGTTGTCCAGGCGGGAGAGCATCCCGAGCTCGATGGTGGCGGTGCGCTGGCCGAGCTCCTCCGCGGTGACGCCGGATGTGAGGATCTTCGCGATCTCCTCGTCAACGGCCTTCTCGACGGCGTTGAGGTCGGCGTCGGGGCGGGCGTAGACGTCGATCTGGAAGAGGCTGCCCAGGGTGGCGGAGTTCTGGCTCGCGCTCACGTCGGTGGCGGTCTTGTCGTCGAGCACGAGTCGCTTGTAGAGGCGGCTGGACTTGCCCTGCGTGAGGACCGCTCCGAGCAGGTCCATCTCGGCGTCGCCGGGCTGGTACCACGCGGGCGAGTGGTAGGTGAAGGAGAGGCGGGGCTTCTCGACCTTGTCGAGCATGGTCGTGCGGATCACCCTGCCCAGCACGGGCGTGGGCCAGTCCTTGGCCTCGCGACGGATCACTGGCGCTCCGCGGGCGATGGTGCCGAACAGGTTGTTCACCATCGGCCTGATGGTCGCCGGATCAAAGTCGCCCGCGACGACGAGGGAGCAGTTGTTGGGGACGTAGAAGTTCGCGAAGAAGTCCTTGACGTTGTTGACGGTGGCGGCCTCGAGGTCCTCGTGCAGGCCGTAGACGTTCTCGTGGTAGGGGTGGCCGACGGGGTACATGTACCTTGTCACCCACTCGTCGGCCCGCCCGTAGGGTGTGTTCTCGACGTTCTGGCGGATCTCGTTGCGAACGACGTCTCGCTGCTTGTTGAGCTTCTCGGTCGTCATGGCGCGCCCGAGGTCCTCCATGCGATCCGCGTCGAGCCAGAGGAGCGTGGGCAGGAGCGAGGCGGGACCGTTGGAGAAGTAGTTGGTGCGATCGAGAGAGGTTGAGGCGTTGTTGGAGCCGCCGCCGGCTTCCATGAAGTTGTCGAAGTCGCTCCCCTTGACGCGCTGCGTGCCCATGAACATCAGGTGCTCGAAGAGGTGGGCGAAGCCGGAGCGGCCGCGCGGCTCTTCCTTGGCGCCCACGCGGTACCAGAGGTCGATGGTGACGATGGGGAGGGTGTGGTCCTCGTGGAGGATGACGGTGAGGCCGTTGTCGAGGGTGTACTTGTCGTACTTGACGTCCTGGGCCTGCGCTGCGGGGGTGAAAGGCCCCACCGCGAGGAGGGCGAGGAGCAGCACGAAGGGGGCGAGGGAGGGGCGGGGGCGGCGCATGGGACAGTCTCCGAAGGGGGTGGGAATGGTACGGAGAGTACTGAGAGTGACGAAAACGATCCCCGAACGAAGTGAGGGGCCCGGGTTACGCACGGGGAAAGAAAACCCCTCACTGCGTTCGGGGCTCGTTCTTGTGGCCGCATTCGGGGCAGGTGCCGCTGGCAACGCCCGCGAGGTCGTAGCCGCACTGCTGGCAGTGAGTGGCGGCGTGGATGGTGGCCGCGGTGTTCATGGTGGAGGTGTGCGTGCGGCGGCCGAGGCAGCAGACGGCGAAGGCAAGGGTTGTGCCGATGGTCATGTGCCAGGGGAAGGCGAGTTTGAGGTTTGCGAGGTCTGTCGCGACGTACTTGGTCCAGTGCGGCCAGGCCCAGTCCTGGAGCAGGGCGATGACGACGAAGCCGGTGAGGAGCGCGGCGATAACGCTGGTGGTGTTGCCGCGCTTGGTGAAGAGGGCCGTGAGGAAGACCGCCAGAAGCCCCGCGTAGGCGAAGGTCATGACGCCGAGGGCGAGGCCGATGAGCGTGGTCTGCGGCGCGGCCTTCTGCCAGTAGACGCAGCCGACGGCGAAGGCGGCGAGGGCGAGGCCCCACCCCACCACCGCGAGTTTGCTGGCCGCGAGATAGTGCCGCTCGCCGCGGTTGGGGGCGAGGCGGATGTAGAAGTCCTTGATGAAGGTGGCGGCCATGGCGTTGATGGCGGAGGTGAGGGAGCCGACGCCGGCGGCGAAGAGGCCGGCGAGCATGAGGGCGCGGAGGCCGGGGGGCATGTCGGTGATGATGAAGCGGACAAAGACCTGCTTGGAGTCGGGCATGCGCAACTTGGCCAGCGAGGGATCCCACCCCATCATTTTCACGGTTTGGTAGACGTGCTGAGCAAGATACGCGTCGGGGACATAGAGCAGCAGACCCACGATGAGGAACGCAGCGACTAATGGAACACCGATTGCGATCGAGAGCAGAACGCTCCGCCCTCCTTGAATCGCATTCCGACAAGTCAGCATTCTCTGGACCATGTCGTGATCGGTTCCGAATGCGGCGAGACTGAGAAGGGCAAAGCCGGTCACAGCCGTCAAGAGGGTGAACTGCGCCGCCGGATCAAAGCCCAGCGACGCTCCTGGTGTTGTTGGCTCAAGTCCGGTCTTGAGGAGTGTGAGCTTGTGATCGCGCCGAAGCATGTCGATCGCGTCATCCTGTAGGTTGCCTGTCCATCCGGTGCCGTGGATATTTTGGAGAGTCTGTGCGAGTTCTCCTGTCGGGGCTTCAAGCCTGTGCCACAGCACCACAATCGCCGCGATCACCGCAACGACCAACACCACCGTCTGGATCACATCCGTCCAGATCACGCCGGAGATGCCGCCGAAGAGGGTGTAGACCGTGCCCACGAGCGTGAGCGCGGCGATGGAGAGGATCATGCAGAGTTCGTAGTTGCCGGATGTCTCCACGCCCGCGCCGAAGAGGATCATCGAGGCCGGGATGGCGGCGATGTAGATGCGGGCTCCGGAGGCGAAGAGGCGGCCGACCATGAAGGCCGCGCTGGTGGCGTGCTTGGAGCCGGTGCCGAAGCGGCGCTCGAGGAGTTCGTAGACGGTGGTGCAGTTGTTGCGGTAGAAGGCGGGGATGAAGAAGTACGCGACGATGACGACGGCGATCAGGCCGCCGATGTTCGTGGAGAGATATGTCAGGTCGCCCTTGTACGATTGCTCGGGCGCGCCGACGAAGGTGGCCGCGGAGAGGGAGGTGGCGATGATCGAGACGGCGACGGCCCACATGGGCATGCGGCGGCCGGCGAGGAAATACTCGCTGGTGGTCTTCTGCTCGCGCCGGGAGAACCAGACGCCGGTGGCGACGAGGAGGGCGAGATAGAGGGAGAGGACGATCCAGTCGGCGGGGCCGAAAGAGGTGGTGGCGAGGGTGACCGGCATTCACCCTTGGATCGGGTTGTTGGAGCGGAATAGGTGAACGCCCGAACGTCCCGCCGGGCGGTCCCCCTCCGTCCTCGCTTTGCTCGGACACCTCCCCCGCCGGGGCGGGGGAGGTGGCAAAAAAGCCGCGAGCCGGTGCGTTGCCGCACCGGCTCGGGTCTCTCGTCAAAGAGGGCGAAGGGGCTTGAACCCTCGACCTACACGTTGGCAACGTGTCGCTCTACCACTGAGCTACGCCCTCGGGATGTCTGCGAGGAGCCCTATCGGCTGTTCGCGGGGACAAGGTTACGCCGGAGGGGGGAAAGGGTCAACGCGTGGGGGTTGTGCCGCCCGTGGTGGGCCCCGCGGCGGACGTGGTGGCGGTGGAAGCGGTGATTCCCACCGCGTCGAGGGCCGCGAGGACAGAGCCGGAGGTGGGCGTGTCCACGGGAACGAAGTGCGGCGTGGCATCGCCCGGGGCGTACACCACCCACGTCGGAACGCCCGTGCGCCCGAGTTCGCGGAGAAACTTCGAACCCGGGCCGTTTCGGGCTGAGCAATCAACCTCCATCAGGACCACGCCGCGGGCTTTGAACTCGCTCTTGAGCGGTTCGCGGTCGAGCACCGCGGCCTTGAGGGCCTTGCAGGTGATGCACCACGAGGCCGTGAAATCGAGAAAAACGGGGCGGCCGGAGGCGCGGACCGACGCGAGCAACTCGGGGGTGTACTCCAGCCAGACGCCCGCCGGGGTCTCGCCAGCGGTGAGCGCGTGGCCGGCGTCCTTCATGGCCTGCTGTCGCTCCAAGTACGCGCCGCGGTCGGAGGTGAGGCGGTCCTGCGCGAAGACCCAGATGCCGCCGGTCATGGCGATGGCCAGGAGCGTGAAGGCGGCCCGCCGGAAGAAACTCCTGGTGATCTGCCAGGTTCGGATGATCAGCCAGAGGCTGGCGATGGCGATGAAGAAGCCGACCGACCACCACGTCATCGAGCCGGAGAGGTACGGGTATTCGATGAGGAGGACCTGGATACCGGCGGCGACGAAGAAGGCGGCCGCGGCGAGCAGGAGGATGCCCATGACCTGCTTGACGAGCTCGCTCGCCGGACCGGTGCGGGGGATGAACTTCAGGAGTTGGGGCCAGACGGAGAGAACGAGATACGGCGCGGCCATGCCGACGCCGAGGCCGACGAAAATGGTCATGATGGCGAAGGCGGGCATGGTGGACGCGGCGGCGAGCAGGCCGCCGGCCATGAAGCCAAAGCACGGCAGGCCGAGGACGGCCGCGAGTACGCCGAAGAGGAACGAGCCCATCGGGCTGTCGGCCTTCGTCTCGACCATGTAGACGGACTGGGGAAGGTTGAGCGAGAAGAGGCCCATGATGCCCAGGCCCATGAGGGCGACGACGATGCCGATGGAGAGGCAGACCCACCAGATGCCGAAGATGTATTGCGAGGGGTCGAGTTGGCGGCTGATGATCGCCATGGGAAGGCCGATCGCGGCCCAGAACGCCACGACGCCCGCGGCCATCCAGAGGCCCAGCACGAGGGCGTGGGAGCGCGAGGTGGCGTGCTGGGTCAGGGACATCACCTTGATGGGGATGACCGGGAGGACGCAGGGCGTGAGGTTCAGGATGAAGCCGCCGAGCATGGAGGCGAGGGCGAGGATGAAGATGTTGGTGCCGATGTTCATGCCGAAGAGCGTGGCGCCGGTGGCGGTGGGGGCGGCCGCGGCGGGGGCCGGAGATGGCTTGGTGGGTGCCGGCGTGGGCGGCGGGAGCGGGGGCGTCGTGCCGCTCCCCCACTTCTTCGCGTCGTACGCGCCGAAGAGGGCGGCGTCGGTGTCGGCGGTCAGGGCGGCGTCGGCCGCGCCGGACTTGACGATGGTGAACTTCACGGCGATGAGGTCATCCTGCGGGGCAGCACACATCTGCTCGTTGCACGCCTGGTAGCTGGCCTGCACGGTGATGGTCTGCTCGCCGAGCGGGGCGTCGGGGGCGATCTCGAAGCGGAGGTAGGAGACGGCCTTGCCCTCGTACAGGGGCAGGGTGATCGTGGGGCTCATGCCCGTCGGGTCGGCGACCTTGCCGTCCTTGGTCGGGGGATACTGCACGCCGTCGAAGCGACGGACCCACGAGGGGAGGGCGTAGACGCGGATGGCCTCGACCTCGGCGTCGGGCTTCTTGGCCTTGGCCGCGGCTTCCTTGGCGGCCTCGGTGGCCTTCTCGTCGGTCTGGGGGCCGACCTCGGTGCGGATGGCGAACTCGTCGATGTTGGCCGGGAGTTTCACCTCCTTGGCGGGCCAGGAGTGGAAGTGCGGCTGGTGGTCCATTTCCACCGCGATCACGAGCCGGCCCCCCTGTTCCACGGCTCGGTGCTGGGGGAGGGCCCGGACGGCCACGGGGCCATCGTCGTTCGGGGCGGCGAGAACTGCCGGAGCGGAAACAAGGGCGAGCGCGGCCGCGAGGGCCGCCCAGAGGCTTCGGAGGGGTGATTTCAAGGTGGTATCCATTGGGTGCATCGCCACTTGTATCTGTTCGGGGGGCTGTGGTTGCCCGAGAAGGCCATCGTAGGAAGTGGAGCGGGCGGCCTTGGATGCTGCACCGGGGGGTGGGGAAAGTCTGGAACGCCGTTTGCGGCCTTCGGGAGGTCAAAACCCGATAACCCACCCGATCGTTGAGTCGTTGAACTCACCACGGGCGGCCCCCCCCAAGCCGCCCGTGCCACCCCTTCATTGTCATTCTGTCTCGTGCGCCCCCTATGCCCGACGTTCTGGACCAATCGGAGATTGATGCGCTTCTGGCCGCGGTCGATGCGGGGGATGTGCAGGAGGAGGACAACACGATCCAGATCTTCAGCCGGCACCGGCGGGATCTGGAGAGCGTGGAGGTCCGGGCGTACGACTTCAAGCGGCCCGAGCGGGTGAGCAAGGACCAGATGCGGGCGCTGCAGACGCTCCACGAGGCGTTCGCCCGGAACTTCGGGGCCTCGCTCTCGGGCTTCCTGCGGACGATCGTCGAGGTGAAGGTCGCCAACTGCGAGCAGATGACGTACGCGGAGTTCATCAGCGGCCTACCCAACCCGACGTCGTTCAACCTGATCCAGGCCAAGCCGCTCGAGGGGCAGATGTGCCTGGAGATCTCGCCGCTGATCATCTACCCGATCATCGACCGCCTGCTGGGCGGGACCAACGCGGAACTGTTCATCCCGCAGCGGCCGATGACGGTGATCGAGACGCGGCTCATCGGGAAGGTGACCTCGCGTGCGCTCAGCGCTCTGGGCGAGGCGTGGGCGAGCATCAAGCCGATCACCTTCGACATCACCGCGACGGAGAGCAACCCGCAGCTCGTGCAGATCGTGCCGCCGAATGAAGTTGTGGTGGTCGTCGGGTTCGAGCTGAAGATGGCCAACCGGGCGGGCACGATGAACCTGTGCATCCCCTACAACGTGATCGAGCCGATCGTCTCGGAACTCTCGAGCCAGTCGTGGTTCACCACGCCCAAGGCGGGGCGGGCGGAAGAAACCAAGCAGAAGATCGCGGTGACGCTCAACGGGGCCGCGCTGACGGTGACAGGGCTGCTGGCCGAGACGACGATCACGCTCAACGACCTGATGAATCTCTCGGTGGGCGATGTGCTGACGACGGAACGCTCGGCGAGCAGCCCGGTGGTGCTCTGTGTGGAGAACGAGAAGGGGTTCCTGGGCCACATCGGGCAGTTCAAGGGGCAGCGGGCGGTGAAGGTGATGCGGGCGGTGGAGGCGAGTGACCGGGTGTAGCTAGGCTCATTCATGGCAATAGAGAGCGGCAGCAAACCCCCGCGGGAATTGCGGAAGGTGTGCAACTGGATCGCGCGAGGGCCGCTCTCCGCGCTGACGGCCATGTTGATCGTCTTGTGGATCTATCTGCTCTTTGGCGTGGTGCAGTGGCGCGTCCCGGGTTGGTTCACTTGCGACATCCTGTACGGCGAGGCGCAAGTCATGACCGACCCGATGCCGGAGCGGTACGAAGCTCCATCATGCCGCTAGGAAACTCTTTCGTAGCGGCAGGATGCTCCATCGTGCCGCCAAGGAACTCCTTCGTAGCGGCAAGGAACTCCATCGTGCCGCTAGGAAACTCTTTCGTAGCGGCAAGGAACTCCATCGTGCCGCTAGGAAGCTGTTTCGTAGCGCTACGAAACCCTTTCCTAGCGCTACGAAATCGTTTCCTTTTGCGCCCCCTTCGCGGTTACGCGCCGTTATTCAGCGCCATCCCACGAGCAGGAACCGAACTATGCCCATTCTTGGGCATCCGACAGGCCACCCTTCTCTTGGGGACACTGCTTGTGGTGGGCGTGAGGAGCGTTTGACCCTTCCTGCCCTTTCCCTTACCATACCCCGGACATCTTGGTCATTCGCTTTGGCGTTTGCAGGAGACTTTGCATGCTCATGGGTCCAGCCCATGCATGGTGAGGCAACGGTGACCCCCCCCACCCGGGTTCGGAGCGTTCGGCTCCGTGCCTTGGTCACCGGATCGTCCGGACTCCATCCGGCGGCCGCGCTCGGTCCATCGAGTGCGGCGGCAGGACGGGGTTCGGGTCGGTTGGAAGGCGTGCGCTCGCGGCTCGCCCTCCGGATGGAGGTGTACACGGCCTGATCGCCCTGTGCACATCCCTCTTGCCCTCGCCACGAGCGTTCCGAGTCGTTCGTGGTCTTTGTTTTTGGTCCATTCACTCTCGGGTTTCGACATCCAGACAACCCAACATCTTGAAAGACGGAGCACAGACAGCATGAACACCCAGGAAATGATGCGGATCCTCGACGGCATCGCCCGCGATCGCCGGATCGACAAGGCCCAGCTCATCAAGGACCTCGAGCAGGCCATGGTGTCGGCCGCCCGCAAGTTCTACAACACGCTGGATACGGAGGAGTTCGCCTGCTCGTTCGACCAGATGAGCGGCGAGTTGAAGCTCACCCGCCACGGCGAGCCGCTGGAGATGAAACCCGAGGGCCTCGGCCGCATTGCCGCGCAGACGTTCAAGCAGGTCATGATCCAGCGCTTCCGCGACGATGAGCGGACCAGCGTGCTCGACGAGTTCTCCAAGCGCGTGGGCGAGATCGTCACCGGCACCGTGCAGCGGTACGAGGGCGGGGCATTGGTCGTCACGATCGACCGGGCCGAGGCGTTCATGCCGCGGTCGGAGCAGATCCCGGGCGAGCAGTTCCAGGCCGGCGACCGCATCCGCTGCATGATCCTCGATGTGCGCGATGTGGGCAACCAGATCAAGATCGTGCTGACCCGGGCCAACCCGGACTTCATCAAGCGGCTCTTCGAGGTGGAGGTGCCGGAAGTCGCCGAGCACATCATCGAGATCAAGGCGATGGCCCGCGAGGCGGGGTATCGCACGAAGATCGCCGTCACGAGCGTGGACAACAAGGTGGACGCCGTCGGCGCGTGCGTGGGCGTTCGGGGCAGCCGCATCAAGAACATCGTCGATGAGCTCAACGGGGAGAAGATCGACATCGTCCGCTGGAACGAGTCGAGCCAGATCCTCATCCAGAACTCGCTCAAGCCCGCCGAGGTCGCGGAAATCTCCCTCTGCTTCGAGCTGGGCCGGGCGACGGTCGTGGTGCGCGACGATCAGCTCTCGCTGGCCATCGGCAAGCGCGGCCAGAACGTGCGCCTCGCCGCCCGCCTGACGGGGTGGGACATCGACATCCTCACGCCGGTGGAGTTCGAGAAGGGCCTGGAGATTCTCAACCAGACGCTCACGGGCATCGAGGGCGTGACGGAGGCGATGGTCGATCGCCTCGCGGCCCTGGGCATGATCAGCGTCTTCGACATCGAGGAGGTCGGGGCCGAGGTGCTGGTGAACGAGCTGGAACTGCCGCAGGAGACGGCGGACAAGATCCTGGAGATCGCGGGCGTGAAGGCGAAGGAAGTCGCCATCCAGCAGGCCAAGGACAAGGCGGAGGCGGAGCAGAAGAAGCGCGAGGACGAGGAGGCGACGCGTCGCCTGCTCGGCGAGGACGGGCTTGGAATCGGCGGTGTCTCGGCGGAGGCCGATGCGCGGGCCGCGGACATTCTCGGTGGCGGCTCCACCCCCACGAGCCAGACGCCCCCGAGCGAGACTCCGCCCAGCGAGGCCCCCACCGAGGCGGAGGCGCCCGCGGCCGGAGGACCGTCCTGACAGGTGAAAGTTGTTTCCCCTCGCTCGCGTGGGCGAGGGGTTCTCGGGGCTCGGATTGTTCGGATTGGTTTCGAGGAATGACAGGTACTTGCATCGGAGCGTAGTTTGGCCAAGCGGATTTCGGACATAGCGAAGGATCTCGGGGTCAGTTCCAAGGCCGTCGTGGAGAAGTGCCTGGCCGAGGGCATCCCCCAGGACAAGGTCAAGGGCCACATGAGCACCGTGGGCCCCGGGCTGGAGGCGACGATCCGCGAGTGGTTCAGCGCCGGCGGCGTCGCCACGGCCGTGGAGACCACCGAGCACCTCGACATCGAGAAGGTCAAGGTCAAGGCCCCCGCTCGCTCACGCAAGAAGAAGGAGTCGGGCAGCGCCGACACGGCCGACAACTCGCCCGCGACGGCGACGATCCAGACCAAGGCCCCCTCGCGCCGAAAGCCCGCGCCCGCCGAATCCGGCGTCGAAGCTTCGGGCGAGTCGTCCGACGCAGCCACCCCGGCCGCGCCCGCGCCCGAGGCCCACAAGCCCGGCCCGGCGCCGACCCGCGTTGGACCATCGGTGATCTCCAGCCAGCCCCCGGCCGCGTGGCGCGTGGCGCCCCCGGCCGCGCCCGGCCCACCCGCGACCCCCACCACCAAGGCGGCGAGCGCCCCGGCCGCCCCCGAGACCGAGCACGGTGCTCCCGGAACGCCCGCCGGTCCGGGCACGCCCGGCCACCACGGGCGCGGCCACGGTCCTCGCCCGCATGTCAGCCCCGCGCCGATGAACGTGCCGAGTCGTCCCAAGACGATCACGCCCGCGGGGCCGAAGCTCGTCGAGAAGACGGCCGTCAAGCTCAGCGGACCCAAGGTCGTTCGCATCGAGGCGCCCGAGGTCATGGCCAAGCCGCGGGCGCGTCGCGACGCGGACTCAGGTCCGGCGCGCGGCGGGGCCGGAGCGGGTCGCCCCGGGGAAGAAGAGGACAGCGGCGGTCGCAGCCCGAGGCGCAACACGTCCTCGGCGGCGCCGAAGAAGCGGACGGACACGGGCGCCGTTCCGGCCCGCCGGCGCGGCTTTGCCGGTCAGGAAGAGATGCACACGGGCATGTGGCGCCCGCAGGACCTGGCCGAGCGTGAGGCACGGCTCGCGCGCGCGGGCGGGTTCCTCAAGCAGCGTCGCCAGCAGGCCAAGCGGCTCGGGCTCTCCTCGGGCGAGCGGGCCCAGTCGGCCGCGGAGACGGGCGGGGCGGTGAACATCGTCGCGCCGTTCACGATCAAGGACCTGTCGGCGGCGACGGGCGTGAAGGCGGCGGACGTGATCAAGAAGCTGTTCCTGCAGGGCGTGATGGCCACGGTGAACAGCGGGATCGACTCGGCCAAGGCCCAGGAAATCATGATGGAGTTCGACATCGATCTCCACGTGCAGGAGGCCAAGAACGCCGAGGAGGCCGTGAGCAAGGACTTCGAGGACCGCAAGGCCTTCGACGTGCGCCCGCGCGGGCCCATCGTCACGATCCTCGGCCACGTCGACCACGGCAAGACGAGCCTCTTGGACAAGATCCGCAGCGCGAACGTGGCCGCCGGCGAGGCGGGCGGCATCACGCAGAAGGCCAGCGCCTTCCGCACGTCCGTCACCATCGGCGGCGAGCAGAAGTGGATCGTGTTCATGGACACGCCCGGCCACGAGGCGTTCACGGCCATGCGGGCCCGCGGCGCGGCGATCACGGACGTGGTGGTGCTGGTCGTCTCGGCGCCCGAGGGCGTCATGCCCCAGACCGTCGAGAGCATCAACCACGCCAAGGCGGCCAAGGTGCCCATCGTGGTCGCGCTCAACAAGATCGACCGCCCGGACGCGACGGAGGCGAAGATCAACCAGACCCTCGGCGAGCTGGCGGCCAACGGCCTGAACCCCATCGAGTGGGGCGGCGAGACCGAGGTCATCCGCACCAGCGCGACCAAGGGCGTGGGCATCGAGAAGCTCCTCGAGGTGCTCGACCTGCAGGGGCAGGTGCTGGATCTCAGGGCCGACTACGGCGGGCCGGCCCGCGGGACCGTGGTGGACGCCAAGATGGAAGAGGGTCGCGGCCCGGTGGCCGAGATCATCATGCAGGACGGCGAGCTGAAGGTCGGCGACTTCATCGTCGTCGGGCGCGCGTTCGGGCGCGTCCGCGACATCACCGACGATCGGCTGGTCAAGCACAAGAGCCTCGGCCCCGCCACGGTGGCCAAGATCAGCGGCTTCGACAAGGTGCCCGACGCGGGCGACAAGTTCTACATCGTCGATTCGCTCGACAAGGCCCGCGAGGCGGCCGAGCAGCGCGGCGACCGCGAGCGCCAGGCCGAGCTGGCCAAGCCGAAGGTCACCCTCGACAGCCTGCTCACGACCATGAAGGAGACGGGCCTCAAGGAGATCCTCGTCGTGCTCAAGGCCGACGTGCAGGGCTCGGTGGACGTGCTCAAGAACGAGATCGAGAAGGTCAAGACCGAGGAGGTCCGGGCCCGCGTGCTGCACGCGGCCGTGGGCGGCATCACCGAGAGCGACGTGCTGCTGGCCGACGCCTCGAAGGCCGTGATCATCGGCTTCAACGTCATCCCCTCGGGCAAGGCGCGAAACCTGGCCGAGCAGAAGGGCGTGGAGATCCGCTCCTACGACGTCATCTACGAGATCACCGACGACATCCGCAAGGCCGCCGAGGGCCTGCTGGCGCCGGAGATGAGGACGCAGGTCCTTGGGCACGCGGAGGTCCGCAAGGTGTTCAAGGTCAGCAAGGTCGGCACCATCGCCGGCTGCTTCGTCACCGACGGCGTGGTGGAGCGCGATGCGCTCATCCGCGTCACGCGAAACGGGATCGTCATCGAGAACAACCGCAGGCTCGAGCAGCTCAAGCGCGTCAAGGACGACGCCAAGGAGGTCCGCGCCGGCCTGGAGTGCGGCATGAAGATCGTCGGCTACGACGACATCAAGGAGGGCGACATCCTCGAGTGCTACAAGACCATCGAGGTCAAGCGGACGCTCGGACAGGACAAAGCGAAGAGTGAGAAGTGATGGGTGAGAGGTCGCTCCGCGTGGCACCGCTTCACTTCTGACTTCTCACCGACTGCTTCTCACTCACTATGTACATCGCCATCCTCCAGTTCCACATGATGATCGACGGCTCCACGGGCCTGAAGGACAAGCGGCGCGTGGTGCGGTCCATCAAGGACAAACTGCACAGGGACCACATGGTCGCCGTGGCCGAGGTGGACGACCTGGAGACGTGGAACCTCGCCACGCTCGGGCTGGTCGCGTGCAACCGGAGCGAGGCGTACTTGCAGGAGCAGATGCAGGCGATCATCCGGAAGCTCGAGACCCATCCGGCGGCCCGGCTGGCCGACCACGCGCTCGAGATCATCAGCGCCGAGTCCGCGACGGCCGATCCGGTCGATGAGGCCGGCAAGCCGCTCTGGACCGAGGCCGAGAAGCGGGAGGAGGCATGACCACTCCCCACTCCTCGCATCGGATGGAGAAGGTCGAGTCCACGATCGCCCGGGCCGTCCAGCAGGTGATCGCCAGGGGGCTGCAGGACCCTCGCGCCGGCGGGCTCATCAGCGTGGTCAGGGTCGATGTCTCCCCCGACATGGCCACGGCCATGGTGTTCATCTCCGTCTACCCCGAGGAGAAGCAGGAACTGTCGATGCACGCCCTGCGCCACGCGGCCAAGCACATCCGGCGCGAGGCCTCGGAGCTCATGGCCATCCGCAAGATGCCCAGCCTCGACTTCCGCCTCGATCTGAGCCTCAAGCGTCAGGCCGAGGTGTTCGACGCCCTCGCCAAGGCCCGCCAATCGACGCCCGTCGATACAGCCCCAACCTCAGACTCGGCCAATACTTCCCCCGCGCCGGAACGCGACCCCCCTGCCCCCCTGGGCACGGCAGATGGACCGGCGACGGAGGGTCCGTGAGCGCCGCAGACACGAGCAAGGAACTCTCATCGCTGCTCAAGACGCTTCGCGGCCAGTACGCGCAGGTCCTGGGCGCTGCCCAGAGTTCGTGCGTGCTCTTCGATCCGGGCGAGCCGCTGCTGGGGTGCTTTCTCAAGTCGTTCATGCTGTGGGAATCGACGACCGCCAAGGCGGCCCAGGCGATCAGGCGCATCGAGGCCGCGCTGGTGGACTTCAACGAGCTCCGCGCCTGCATGCCCGACGAGATCGTGGGGATCATCGGCGAGCGCTACCCGCGCGCGACCGAGCGGGCCCTGCGGATGCGGACGGCGCTGAACATCATCTACTCGCGCGAGCACCGCGTCACGCTCGAGCCGATCGTGGGGATGGACCGGTCGCAGGCCCGCGAGCACTTCGACCGGCTCGACGGGGTGCCCGCGTTCGTGGCCTCGCGGGTGTGCCTGTGCGGGCTGGCGCACCACGCCGCGCCGGTGGACTCCCGCATCCATCGTCGCCTGATCGAGGCGAAGCTCGTCCACGCCGACAGCTCGCCCGAGGCGGCGGCGGCGCTGCTGGAGAAGAAGTCTCGCCCGGGCGAGCTGCTGGAGACCTACACGCTCTTGCAGGCGTGGGCCGACGACGCGGCGTACACCTCGGCCGAGAGCCATCTGAGCGACCTGCGGCCGCGCCACAAGCCGGTGGCCGAGCACATCCGCAAGGAGCAGGAGGCCCGGCGCAAGGCGGCCCGGCGGGCGAAGCTCGGTCCGGCCCGGGCTCTTCGCAAGAAGAAGGCCGCGAAGGAGCGGACCAGGATGGGCAAGAAGAAGCCCCGCTGAGGGTGGGACGCTCAGAGCATGCCCCTACGATGGACCTCCACCGCAGGAGCGATGCAGCATGGCCGGCCACAACAAGTGGAGCAAGATCAAGCGGAAGAAGCTCGTCACCGACGGGCGTCGGAGCAAGGCGTGGACGATGTGCCTGCGCGCGGTGATGATGGCGGCCAGGCAGGGCGGCGGGGACCCGGAGTTCAACTTCCCGCTCCGCACGGCGATCGACGAGGCCAAGTACCACAACGTTCCCAAGGACAACCTCGAGCGGGCCATCAAGAAGGGGGCGGGCGGCGGCGAGGGGGACGACTACGAGCAGGCCCGCTACGAGGGGTACGGGCCGGGGGGCGTGGCGCTGGTGATCGACTCGCTCACGAACAACAAGACGCGCACGGCCGCGGACCTGCGGCTGATACTCAGCAAGTACGGCGGGAATCTCGGGGCCATGGGGTGCGTGTCGTTCTCGTTCGAGACCAAGGGGCGCATCGTCGTGTCGGCCCCGGCGAGCGACGAGGAGCGGCTCTTTGAGATCGCCGCCGGGGCCGGGGCCGACGACATCCAGTTCGACCCTCCCACCGACGACGACGACATCCCGACGTTCACCATTCTGACGCCGGTGGCGGCGTTCATGGCCGTTCGCCAGGCCTTGGAGGCGGGGAAGTTCACCATCGCCGAGAGCCGCATCGAGCCGATCCCGACGACCAGCGCCCCGACCTCGGGCGACGCGGCCCGGCAACTGCTGACGCTGGTGGATGCCCTCGAGGACAACGACGACGTGCAGAAGGTGTACACCAACGCGGACATCGCGGACGATGTGCTCGCGGAGATGTAGTTCGCCGGCGGTGGCTACACCCCCCTCACCGCTATGGCCCGCACGGACGTGATCGCCTGCGCGGGCTGCCTCAGACCGCTCAGGTCGAGGATCGCGTGGCCGGAATAGCCCACGGTCGCGAGCGTGACGAGATACGCGCCGACATCGAGCCGGCCCGTTCCCGGAATGACGCGGCCCGTTCCGCCGACCGCACCCAGCGACGACGGCACATCGCTCAGGCGTGCGCTCACGGTCCGGCGACCCAGCCGCGCGGCCAGAGCGACCACATCGCCCCCCGAGGCAAGCACGCTCGCGGGGTCGAGCCCGACGCCGATGGCCGCGCTCTCGTCGGCGACGAACGCCGCGTCTGACGGGGGCCGTGCGTGATCGGCAACTCGGACGGATCGCCCCGCGGCGTGGTCGGAGAGGGCGTGGACGACGTCCGGCGGGGTCTTCGCGTGGAGCGAGACCGACACGTTTGCGGGCGTGCCGCCCGACGGGGGGCGCGTGACCACCGAACCGGCGGCCAGCGCGGCCAGGTCGGCCGCCAAATCGATGGCGCCGAGGATGCTCGAGACCGCCCGGTCCACCGTGTCGGGCTTGATCAGGTGCTCGGGCGGAACGAAGACATCCACGCCCGCGAAGGCGAGTTCGCTCCGGCGCAGCAGCGCGGCCAGATCGCGACGCCCGGAGCGGTCGAGTTCGCGCGGGCGGATACCCGGCATGGTCGCGTCGATTCTCGCTCCCCGAGCGCCCGTCGCGGCGAGCCAGGCGATGACCGCCTTGACGCGCCCGCCCCCGGGGGCGGTCGCGAGGGAGGCGATGGCGGCGTGATCGATCCCCGCCATGGCGACGGCGATCGGGGGAAGTCCGTGCGGGAATGTGCCGGGAAATGTGCTCATGGGCTGACGGGGGCGACCCGTCGAGGCCCCCATCGTACCATCCGGGCCATGTCAAACTGGAAGCCCTTCTGCACGGCGATGCACCTGACGGCCCTGGGCCTGTGGGCGGGATCGGTGGCGATGGCCGCGGCGACTGCGGCGGTGGCGTTTCCGACACTCAAGGCCCTCGGGGTCGAGTTGCCCTCGGTTGGGGCGGCGTTCCAGCCCGACGCGTACCGGTTCGCGGCCGGGGCCGTGGCGGCGAGCGTGTTCTTCATCTCGGATGTGGTGGCGTTTGCGTGTGCGATGATCGCGTGCGTCACGCTGCTCGTGCTGATGCTCGGGGGGCACCTTGGGCCGCGTCGGCCCTCGACATACGTCCGGGCGCTGGCCCTGGGGGTGGCCGTGGCGTCGCTGGCGGCGATCCTGTTCGTGGTGACGCCGGGGATCTCCGCCGGGGCCAAGGGGCATCTGGCGGCGGCGAGGGCCGGCGACGAGAAGGCCGCGGCCATGCACAAGCAGGCGGTGGACGACCTGCACCCGATCTCGACGAATCTGCTGGCGGCGGAGTTTGCGTCGGTGCTGGTGGCGCTGTTCCTGGCCGCGTGGGCGGCTGGGGGAGGCGGGCCGGGCGAGGGGCCGCCTGGGGTCTCCGAGGCAGACGGGCGGCCGGCGTATCCCGAGCCGGCGCTCCGGCGGCGCGGGGGGTGATGGACGTGTCAAAGAAACGATCGAAGCCGAAAGACCCCGCCGCAACGCCGACACTCGGCGAGGACATCCCGTTCGATCTGCCCAGGGTCTCGGCGGCGGAGAGACGGCGCGCGGGCGCGCTGATGGAGGCCCTGCTCGCGGAGTATCCCACGGCACACTGCGAGTTGAACTACACCTCGCCGCACGAACTGCTCGTTGCGACGATCCTGTCGGCCCAGACGACGGATGTGGGCGTGAACAAGGCGACGCCCGCGCTGTTCGAGCGGTTCCCGACGCCCGCGGACTACGCGAGGGCCACGCCGGGGGAGATCGAGCCGTACATCAAGTCCACGGGGTTCTTTCGCAACAAGGCCAAGGCGGTGCACCTGGCGATGAAGGAGGTCCACGAGCGGTTCGGGGACACGGTTCCACGGACGATGGCCGAGCTCCTGTCGCTCCACGGCGTGGCCCGCAAGACGGCCAACGTGGTGCTCGGCAACGCCTACGGGATCAACGTCGGGTTTGTCGTGGACACCCACATCGAGCGCCTGAGCAAGCGGTTCGGGCTGGCCCCACACGCGGCGAACGTGGCCCGGATCGAGCGCCGGCTGATGGCCCTGTTCCCGCGAGAGTCGTGGTGCGCCATGTCGCACGCGCTCATCTGGCACGGGCGACGGGCGTGCAAGGCCCGGGGCGCGGCGTGCTCTTCGCATCCGATTTGTGCGAAATACGGCGTGGCGTGCGAGTTGCGGGTGTCGGCTTCTACGAGCCCTTCGCGCGAGCGAAGGACGAAACCGGCAACTCCGAAGAAGTCGCGGGGAGCCTGAGCGGCCAGCCTTCCAGAAACGAAAACCCTCCGCTCGCGCGGAGGGCTCGTACTGGCAATATGGTCGGCGGGAGTCGAACCCACAACCTTCGGCTTCGGAGGCCGACGCTCTATCCAGTTGAGCTACGACCACTCAGGGACGCGGGCTGGATTCCCGCGCCGGAAGACTACGATCGCCCCCTCTCCGAAGCAACGCCTTGAGCCTCTCCCCCACACAAACTCCTTCCCCGAAGCCCGGGGTCGCCCATGCCTCGCCCCTGTGGGCGGTGCTGGCCTTCACGTTCCTGAACTCGATCGGGTCTGGGATCATCTACGGCGGGATATTCTTCCTGGCGATCTCCCGCTACCAGTTCACCACCGGGCAGAACTTCGCCCTGGCCCTGCTCTTCGGCGTCGCGTACATCCCGGGGGCCATGGGCGCGGGACCGGCTCAGCGTCGGCTTCGTCTGCTGGGCGTCACGCCGCGCGGCATCCTTGTCTCGATGATGGTCATGATGGCCACGGTTTGCCTGGTGCCGCTGGGGGTGGATCTGATTGCCCCCGGGAGCAACTCGGCGTGGACGATCTGGCTCGTGGTCGCCGTGTACAGCCCGCTGTCGGGGATGATGTGGCCGATCGTGGAGGCGTTCCTGGCGGGCGGCCGGTCGGATCGGCAACTCCGATCGGCGACGGGGCGGTTCAACGTCGTGTGGTCGTCGGCGATCGTGGCGACGATGTTCGCGATGGCGGTGTTTGTCGAAATGCATCCGCTGGAGGTCATCGCCTCTCTCGCGGGGATCCACCTTCTCGGCATCGCCGTCGTCTTCCGCTTGGACGCCTCGCCCTCGGCCCACAGGCACGAGGAGCACCACCGGCCGGTGGTGTACCGGCAGCTCCTGACGTTCCTTCGCGTCATGCTTCCCGTATCGTTCATGTTCAACAGCACGCTCTCGCCCTACATGCCCACGGCCCTCGCGAACCTCGGCGTGCGGCTGGAATGGCAGACCCCGGCGGCGGCGACGTGGTACTCGGCCCGCGTGCTCACGTTCCTGGTCATGGAGCGCCGGCACGCCTGGCACGGGCGATGGGGAACGCCCATCGCCGGCTCGCTCCTTCTGCTCGGCTCGTTCGTGTGGGTGGTGCTGGTGCCCGTGTTTGCTCCCGCCGGGATCGGGCTGTGGCTGTTCCTCGCCGGGCTGGTGGGGTTCGGCGCGGGCGTGGGGATCGTGTACGCGGCCGCGCTGTACTACGCGATGGAAGTCGGCTCCTCCGGCGTGGACGCCGGCGGGACGCACGAGGCGCTTATCGGGATCGGATACTCGGCCGGGCCGGTGTGCGGGCTGGCCGGGCTGGGGGCTGTCGGATGCGGGCTGGTCGGGGATCGCGGTGCGAGCATGGTGACGGTCGGCGTTGTGGCGGCCCTGGCGCTGGCCGCGGGCGGGATCGCCTTGTTCCGCGCGGCCAGAGTTACCCGAAAACGCAACGACGCCTGAAAACTCTGGCGGATTCCTGCCCGTCCCGCGTCCAAATGATGGTGGTGACGGGACGGCCAAGCCACAGGCCCGGTATCCGTGACTGACGGGCCGTTGCACCGATTGTGCGGGGCGGGGGGCCTTTGGGGGCCACATTTGGGTGAGCTGGCTGTACAACCGTGTGCCTCGAGGCCCCAGTTGGTCGATCCCAGCGTCTCCCGTCGATGTTCCCGTGTCGAGAGAGCCTCGCGGGCGCGGGAATCCGGAACGTACTCGGACGTTTGCTCGTACCCTCTGCGGCGGCCATGCCGGCCGCGACATACAGGAGTTTCCATGAACATTTGTCTGGCCCGGCTTCGCCTGCTGACCGCGTTCACCGGATGTGCCCTGAGCGTGGCGGCGATGGCGGTGGCGGCCCCCCCGCCCGAGGCGCCCGCGCCGGCACAGGTGACGACGCTCGACGGGCTGTCGATCCGCACCTGGACCGACGCCCACACCGGCAACATCGAGGACATGCTCACGCAACTGCGGAGCGTGCCCGCGGGCGATTCCCCGGGGCTGGCCGCGCTGCGGGCCAACGCCGAGTCGCTGGAGAAGAACCTCGCCAAGCGCGAGGATCTTCGGACGAAGAAACTCGATGAACTCAACAAGAAACTCGACGAGCAACTGGCCAAGGACGGGCCGGATGCGCTGAGCGAGGCCGTCAAGGTCGCCGTGGAGATGTACCTGGTGGCCAAGCCCCAGGCGAAGGACTCGTTCAAGGCCGATCCGAAGATCAAGGACCTGATCGCCAAGGCCGACAGGGCGGCCCGCGAGAACGAGAAGAACGGAAACTGGTTCAAGGCCAACGAGCTGTTCTACCGGCTGCACCTGCTTCTGGAGGAGGAGGGCACCTACAAGCCCGACACCAAGCGGCTGGGTCTGCGGCTGAACATGATCCGCACGTACGCGCCCGAGGAGTTCTGGAAGCTCCGCAACGACGAGCGGCTCAAGGAGAAGAAGCCGGCCCTGCCGCCGTACAACGGGCTGGGCGAGGATTTCCACGACCGGCTCCAGGGCGTGGAGCCGGGGATGGTGTTCAACGCGTTGCGGGCCTCGGCCCGCCAGCAGATCGACACGCGCCCCGACGCCAACCCCCGCATCACGCTCAAGGACATCCTGCTCAGCGGCATCGACTCGCTGCGCACGCTGGTGACGACCACGGACCTGAAGACGGCGTTCCCCGCCCTGGGCGACAAGGAGAAGTCCGACGAGTTCCTGGCGTTCCTCGACGGCTGGACGGACCGGCTCAAGACCCCGGGCATGATCGCCACGGACAAGTCGCTCTCGTCGTTCATGGCCGAGGCGCTCGACACGAGCAGGAAGACCATCGCCCTCGGCGACACCGTGGTCATGCACGAGTTCGGCAACGGCGGCATGTCGCGCCTCGACGATTTCTCCGCCATCATCTGGCCCGATGAGATCGCCCGCTTCAACCGCATGACCGAGGGGAACTTCCGAGGCGTGGGCGTGCAGATCCAGATCGACGACGAGTCGCAGATGATCAAGGTCGTCACGCCGCTGGAGGGCACGCCCGCCCAGCGGGCCGGCGTGCTCGCGGGCGACATGATCAAGAAGATCGACGGCAAGTCGGCCGTGGGCATCTCGCTCAACCAGGCCGTTGACCTGATCACCGGCCCCGTGGACACCGACGTCACCATCACGATGGAGCGCAAGACCGAGCAGACCGACCCGGACGGCAAGCCGATCACGCGGGACGTCGACTTCCACCTGCAGCGCCAGATCATCCCCCTCGCGAGCGTCAAGGGCTGGCGGCGCACCGGGGCCAAGGAGGACGACTGGGACTGGATGATCGACCCGATCAACCGCATCGGGTATATCCGCCTGCTGCAGTTCACCGACAACACCACCGACGACCTGCGTGCGGCCGTGCGGGGCATGCAGGCGAGCGGCCCCCTCAACGGGCTGATCCTCGACCTGCGCTTCAACCCGGGCGGCCTGCTCACCGAGGCCGTGGGCGTGGCGAACGTGTTCATCGACCACGGCACCATCGTCTCCACCGAGGGCGCCGTGCCGGGCGAGGTGAAGTCCGCCTCCCCGGGCCTGTCTCTGCTCGAGGACACGCCGGTGGTCTGCCTCATCAACGAGGGCTCGGCCTCGGCCAGCGAGATCGTCTCCGGGGCCATCCGCCACTACGCCGACAAGGGCGAGATCAGGGCGGTGGTCATCGGCCAACGCTCCTACGGCAAAGGGAGCGTGCAGAACGTCTGGCCGCTCACCAACGACCCGATGAAGGGCGCGAAGATGAAGCTCACCACGCAGTACTACAAGCTCCCCGACGGCCACATCCTCCACCGCAAGCCCGGCTCGACGGTCTGGGGCGTGGAGCCCCACCTGAAAATCGACGAGCTGCTCGAGAGCCAGTCCGAGGCCCTCAAACTCCGCACCGACGCCGACGTCCTCCCGATCGATGCCAAGGGCAACGTCGTCACCGACGCCGACAAGCCGCACCCGGACCCGCAGAAACTCCTCGACGACGGGCTCGATCTGCAGCTCCAGGCCGCCCTGGCGGTGCTCCAGGCCCAGTCGGTCGCCAAGACCCAGGTGCAGGCCCGGATCCCGGACCCGCAGCCCCGCCGCTGAACGAACCGTCCCGACCGAGTCCGAGCAGTTTCCAAACGCCCGCCGCGCACCGGCGGGCGTTTTTCTTCCTACCATTGGGCGAACGCCCGCGAGCGGCCCGTCACGCCCGCTCCACGCACTCTCGACCCCGCAAGGACCGCCCATGGCCTCAGCCACCAAGGCTTCGGAATCACCCGAGTCAACCACCAAACCGGTCGCCCACCGCGGCCTGTCGAGCAAGCTCCCCTCGCCCACCATCCACGGCTGGCTCAAGGACATGATGCTCATCCGCGAGTTCGAGATCCGCTGCGCCCAGGCCTACCAGCAGGCCAAGATCGGTGGGTTCTGCCACCTGTACATCGGGCAGGAGGCGTGCGCCGTGGGCACCATCAACGCCGTCAACGCCGACGATCCGGTGATCACGGCCTATCGCGACCACGGGCACGCCCTCGCCCGCGGTATGGACCCGGGCGCGTGCATGGCCGAGATGTTCGGCAAGAGCACCGGGTGCGCCAAGGGCAAGGGCGGGTCGATGCACATGTTCGACCGGCCGAACTGGCTCTTCGGCGGGCACGGGATCGTCGGGGCCCAGACGGCCCTCGGGGCGGGCCTGGCGTTCGCGGCGCGCTACGAGTGGGAGGTGCTCAAGAAGGCCGTGACACGCCCCGACGGCACGCCGGCGGACCCGGGCGAGAACATCCCGGCGAAGAAGAAGGTCTGCCTGTGCTATCTCGGCGACGGCGCGCTGAACCAGGGCGTGCTGCACGAGGCGATGAACCTCGCGGGGCTCTGGGACCTGCCGGTGATCTACATCGTCGAGAACAACCGGTACTCCATGGGAACCTCCATCGAGCGGGGCACGACGATGGCCCACGATCTGCGGGCCAAGGGCGCGGCGTACGGCATCGAGTCGCTCCGCATCGAGGAGGACGAGGGGCTGGACATCCTGCGGCTCTACGACAAGTTCCGGCCCTTCGCCGAGGAGTGCCGCGACAAGCAGCGCCCCGGCTTCGTGGACCTGCACACCTACCGCTACCAGGGCCACTCGATGTCGGACCCGCAGAAGTACCGGACCAAGGACGAGGTCGAAGCGGTGAAGCAGAAGGACTCGATCGACCAGCTCGCGCTGTATTGCATGAACGAGCGCAAGAGCCTGAGCGAGGAGCAGTTCATCGCCATGCAGCGGGAGGTGAAGGAGGCGGTGGCCCGGGCGATCAAGTTCGCGGAGGAGTCGCCCATCCCGGACATCTCCGAGTTGTACACGGACGTGTACGCCAACCCGATGAAGAACCTGAGCCCGACGCGGGAGTATGCGCACGGGGCGAAGAACCCGCTGCTGTAGCGTCCGGCAGGGCACGCGGCACGAGCAAGCAACGCATGATCGGCGCGACCAACACCCTCGCCCAGCAGGGCACATTCTCCACCTTCGTGGGCTTCTACTGCTGCGCCATCCCGCTCGGCTTCGGCCTCGCGCTGGCGATCGTGTACTTCGGCGTGCGCTACTTCGCCAACCGGCGCCGGTAGGGCTCAACCCCCGAGGGTTCGTCCGAACAGATCGAAGGTCTGGCCCGTGGCGATCGCGATGCCGATGGCCGCGCCGAAGACGAAACTGGCGATGAATGTGGCCAGGTAGAGCGAGCGGCTGTACTTGTCCTCGTTGAAGAGCAGGTTGAACACCAGGAAGCCGAGCCCGGCGACGAAGTTCACCAGCGGCACGATCATGCACACGCCGCACACGCCCCAGATCGTCTGACCGTTCTTAAACGCCGCGACGGTCCCGCCGATCCACGCGATCAGGCTCGCGACCGCGAGCACGATCAACGACACCAAGAACCCCTCCGCCCCGACCAGCGGCAGGCACGCCACGGCGCTGAGGATCAGCGTCTCGACGAGCAGGAGTTTCCAGAACGAGGGCCCCGCCTCTCCGGAGGCGTACTTGTTGTGGTACTTGCCCGACGCGGCCTTCGGCTCCTTCGCCTGCTTGTCGCGGATCACCGCCGTCCGCAGCGACTTGCCCGTCTGCGTGTTGAACCCGCAGCGCGTGCACAGCACCGCCCCGCCCGGCATCGGGTTGCCGCACTCCGTGCACATCGCCGAGTTGAGCATCGGCGACGCGGCGATCAGCCCGCCCAGCACATTGCCGTCACCCATCGGCCTGGCGACCGGGGGCGCCTTCGGGGGCGGGGCGGGCGTGCCGCCGCCGGCCCGCTGCTTCGCCGCCGCGGCCGCCTTCTCGTGGCACGCGCCGGCGCACATGTAGCGACCGGCGGCATCCTTGACGCGCGGCTTTCCCGCGACGTCCTGGCCGCACACCACGCAGGTCTTCGACGCCGACTCGGCCGCCATGTGCCAACCCTCCGGACAACCGACATGCCCCCGCCGGGTCCCACCTCCCCCGCCTCGGAGCATACCGCGCCTTGGCTTTCCCATCCCGATCGGGTCGAACCCCCTACAGTTCCCGTTTCACACCCCCACACCTGACCAACCCCAAACATGCCCCTCACCCTCGACCCCACCACCAGCCATGTGATCCCCGAAGGCACGCGCGAGATCGCCTTTCGCGAGGCCCTTCGCGAGGCGATGAGCCAGGAGATGCGCCGCGACCCCCGCTTGTTCCTCCTGGGCGAGGAGGTCGCCGAGTACAACGGCGCGTACAAGGTCTCGCAGGGCATGCTCGACGAGTTCGGCCCCCACCGCATCATCGACGCCCCCATCAGCGAGAACGGCTTTTCCGGCCTCGCCGTCGGCGCGGCGATGTACGGCCTGCGGCCCATCATCGAGTTCATGTCGTGGTCGTTCTCGCTGGTCGCCGCCGACCAGCTCCTCAATAACGTCCCCAAGATGCTCTACATGTCCGGCGGCCAGTGGGGCTGCCCGGTGACGTTCCGCGGCAACAACGGCGCGGGCGGACAGCTCGGTTCCACGCACTCGTGGACGATCGAGTCGATGTTCGCCACCGTGCCCGGCGTGAAGATCGCGATCCCCTCCTGCCCGGCCGACGCCAAGGGCCTGCTCACCACCGCCATCCGCGATGAGGACCCCGTCTTCCACCTCGAGTCCGAGCGCATGCTCTCGGACAAGGGCGCGGTGCCCGAGGGCGACTACGCGATTCCCTTCGGCCAGGCCGCGCTGCGGCGCGGCACGTGGTCGGGCGAGCGCGACTCGGACATCACGCTCGTCTCCTTCGGCCGCCCGGTGAACTTCTGTATTGAAACGGCCGACGAACTCGCCAAAGAGGGGATCGCCTGCGACGTGCTGGACATGCGCACCGTCCGCCCGCTCGACATCGACTCGGTCCTCGAGTCCATCAAGCGGACCAACCGGATCGTTGTGGTGGACCAGTGCTGGCCCTTCGCCAGCGTCGCCAGCGAGGTGATCACGCAGGTCTGCGAGCGGGGCTTCGACTACCTCGACCACCAGCCCGTCCGCGTGAACACCGACGATGTGCCCACGCCCTACGCCAAGAACCTCGAGGCCGAGTACCTGCCCCACAAGGGGAAGATCATCGCGGCCGTGCGTTCCGCTCTGCCTTCCCGCTAGCGCCCATGATGGATCACGCGGAGATCACGCCCCGGCAGAAGGTGGAGAACTACCACTTTCCCGCCGACGCCCACCTCCTCGACCCCGCGTCGGGCCTGCTGTACTGCGCGATCCCCAAGGTCGGGTGCAGCACGGGCAAGCGGTGGTTCCTCTCGATCGCCGAGCCCGGGATTCTCGACGGGCCGAGTCCCCCGGACATCCACAGCCGCTGCCGCGAGCGGTGGGCCCTGGCTCTCATCGAGGATCGTGCCGAGCGGGCGCGAGGGTCTCTCGGCGGGCTCGCGTTCGCCGCGGTCCGCCACCCGCTCGATCGCATCGCCTCGGCGTACACGGAGAAGTTCGCGGCGGTGTACCGACGCGACCTGTTCCTTCCGGCGAACGAACTCGCCGCGCGAGTCGAAGCGGCCCGGGCCGGCGGCACCACGGGCGTCTCGTTCGCGGAGTTCGTCGAGCATCTCACCGCGGCGCCCGATGAGGCGCTCGACTCGCACTGGCGGCCGCAGGCATCGTTCCTCCGACTCCGCAACGACTACCTCATCGCGCCGATCGAGCGCCTCACGGACACGCTCGGGCTCATCGGCGAATCGCTCGGACACGGGCCGGTCGGGCCGGACTCGGTCAACCTCACGCCCTACTCGGAGGATCCCGCCGCGGATCCGCCCGAGGTGCTCTCGAAGCGGTCCAGCACGGATCTGTACGCGGCGGACATCCGCCCGCGGGCCGCGGGCCTGTACACCGATCGCCTGCGCGACCTGGTCCTCGCACGCTTCGCCGCCGACGTGGACCTGTATCGACGGGCCCGGGAGGCGTGGTCCGAGTCATCGGTGCGCCGGTCGATCCACCGGTTCCGGTCCCCCGTGCGGGGAGTGGCCACCCGCGCGGCGTCCCCTACCATGTCCACCGAATCGGCCGGGATTCCCGCCCGGTCGTGATGCAGGAGTTCTCGATGGCGATCGAAGTCAAGATGCCCCGCCTCTCCGACACCATGGAGCAGGGCACCGTCGTGCGCTGGGCCGTCAAGCCCGGGCAGAGAGTCAAGAGCGGCGACGTCATCGCCGACATCGAGACCGACAAGGCGACCATGGAACTCCAGACCTTCGACGACGGCACCGTCTCCGACCTGGCCGTGGCCGAGGGGGCGACGGTCAAGGTCGGCACGATCATCATGACCCTCGCCGAAGCCGGTGAGTCGGTCGGGACAAAGGCCCCAGCCGCGGCCGAGAAAACCGAGTCGTCCAAGCCCGCCCCGGCCAAGCCGGCGGCGGCCGCCTCGTCCGGCTCGTCTTCGACCGCCAGCGCGGCCCCCGCCAAGTCGGCCCCCGCCCACCCACCCGCGGCCAATGGCGAGCGGGTGTTCGCCTCGCCGCTGGCCCGGAAGATCGCCGGAGAGTCCGGCGTGGACCTGCACGGCGTGCACGGGAGCGGCCCGAGCGGACGCATCGTGCGAAAGGACGTGGAGGCGGCAATTGGTTCGGGTACCCCGCCACTCCGTGGCGGTGGCACGGACTCGCCCCACCAAGCCCCCGCCGCGGAGCGTCGGGGTACCCAGGAACCCGCGAAGATCTCCAACCTCTCCGCGGGCGGCGTGCCCGGCGTGGCCCTTCCGCCGAGCGGCTCGCCGCTCCAGTCGCGGACGATCGCGCTCTCGAACATGCGTGCCACGATCGCCAAGCGGCTGGTGCAGTCGAAGGCGACAATCCCCCACTACCAGGTCACGGTCGCCGCGCGGATGGATGCGCTGCTGGCCCTGCGAGCCCAACTCAACGAGCAACTCGCCTCGCAAGGGGTGAAACTCAGCGTCAACGACTTCCTCGTGCGGGCGTGCGCCATCGCGATGCACCAGCACCCGCACGTGAACTCGCGCTGGAACGACGCGGGCTCGAACGGTAATCCGTCGATCGACCTGCTCCCGGACATCAACATCGGCGTCGCCATCGCCCTGCCCCTCAACGACAAGGGCGAGGGCGGCGGGCTCGTGGTCGCCACCCTGCGCCAGGCCGACCGCCTCGGCTTGCGGCAGATCTCCGCCGACACCAAGCGCCTGGGCGAGAAGGCCCGCGCCAAGGGCCTCTCCATCGAGGAAATGTCCGACTCCACATTCACCATCTCCAACCTCGGCATGTTCGGCGTCGAGCACTTCACGGCGATCATCAATCCGCCCAACGTGGCCATCCTCGCCGTCGGCGCGGCCGTCGAGCAGCCCGTCGTCAAGACCGACCCGAAGACCGGGGCCAAGACCATCGGCGTCGGCCATGTCATGCAGATGACCATGTCCAGCGATCACCGGATCGTCGATGGGGCCATGGCCGCGCAGTATCTGGCGACGGTGAGGGAACTGCTCGAGAAGCCGGCGACGCTGCTGGTGTGAACTATGACCACGCACCGGAGGACGGCCATACTACTCGGCTTGCTGGTGGGCCCGCTGGCGGGAATAGGCTTCGGGATAGCACTCGCTTCTCGGGACTGGGATCACTCGCCACTCTTGGGTTCACACCAGCCGCTTGCAGGTGGCATCATTCTCGGGGTGCTCGTGATGCTGCTCTTCGCGGCTTCGGGCCTGTGTCGCAAAGCCTGAAGGGGCCCTCTCCGGATGCACGACCCACCCCCCACGACCCCCTCGGTCATCGTGTCGATCCTGATCCTGCTCGCCGCGGCGGGCGTCGTGGCGATGTTCATCATCCCGCTCACCAACCAGTGGTTCTGGCCGGTCGCGGGGGCGGTCTGCACGACCATCGCGCTGGCGTGGCTGATCCCCCTGCGAACCAAGTCCTGAGCCTATGGACACCCCGCGAACCACGCGTTGAGAAACGTGAAGATGTCCGCGACGGCGAGCGTGCCGCTCCCGTCGAAGTCCGCCGCGCACACGGGCTCGACGGTGACCACGGCGGGCGCGCTGGTCTGGGAGCCGCAGGACCCGGAGACGACGCAGTCGTACGTCCCGGTGTCGTAGCTCCCCGCCGCGTCGATCTGCAGCGTGGGCCCCGTCGCCCCCGTGAGCCCGCGGGCGTTGACAAGGTTGTTCGTGTTGAGCCGCCACTGGTAGGTCAGCCCGGTGCCGGTGGCGGTGACGCTCAGCGAGAACGGGTGGCCCGCGCCGACGCTCAGGCCCCCGGAGGCGGAGGTGATGGCCGTGGAGGCGCACCCGCCGAACTCGTGGGCCCCGATGTCGCACTGGGCCACGCCGACGCCGTCTCCATCGACGGGCCGGCTCGTGCCGAACAGGTCGGGGGCCACGCAGAACGCCCCGGTCCCCGCGTCGATGCACGGCGAGCCGGGCAGGATGTGGGCGTCGCCCAGCGCGGCCAGCAGCGGATCGGCGGAGATCGTGCCGGTTCCGGCCACGACGTTGAAGACGTTGGCCGTGGCGTTCGACCACAGGTCGCAGTATGTGATGGTGACAGTGCCCACCCCGCCGCGATACACGCCCCATCCCGCGCCGCGGACGACGATGGTGTTGTGCACGCCGACGGCGCCGTTGCCCGTGGTGCGCACGCCGTAGGTCGCGTTCATGTCGAGCGTGCACCCGACGATGGTCGTGGTTCCCGCCGCGCTGTCCACCTGGACGCCCGCGGTGTTGTTGAGGAACATCGTGGAGTTCTGGATCGTCGCGGTCGCCGAGCCCCCCACGCTCACGCCGACCGCGCACCCGGAGATCGTCAGGCGCGAGAGCGTCGGGGATCCGGCGTTGACGGCGATGCCGGACGACTGGCACGCCACAATCGTCGTCGCCGTCACCTGCAACACCGCGCCGGGCGCGTTGGAGTTCACGCCGTTGATCGCGTGCCGGATCACCGCGCCGGAGATGTTCACGCTCGTCGCGGTCGGATCGGCGTAGATCCCCCACCACGACCCGGCCACGATCCCCGTCTGGGCCTGGAACGTGACCGGCGATGCGGGCGTCCCGGCGACCGTGAGCGTTCCCTTGACATTGATCTCGACTCTCGCGCTGTCGAAGCCGGCGGCGAGCGCATCGCTGGTGGCGACCAGCACCGTCACGCCCGGCTGGATGGTCAGGAACGCGCCGGCCGGGACGGCGATGTCGCCCTGCACGATGTACGGACTGCCGGCGGTCGTCCATGTCTGGTTGATGATGTTCCCGCCGGGGATGATCGTGTCGGCGCGAGCCAATGGCGAGACCATCGCCGCCGCGACCAGCGCGGAGCAAAACGCCCGTTGGGAACACATCGACACGAGAACGCCTCCCGGACGAGCCCACGCGAGAATCGGGCCGCCGCGACGTAAGTGTACATCAGGACAACACTTACGCCACACGAATACCAGCGACCAGGTTCACCGGAAATCCGAGAGTTGCCCACTTTCACACGGGCGGTGCGTTCCGCCCCGGCCGGGCCTTACCGAAGCCCGTATTCCTTGAGCTTGCGGTAGAGCGTCCGCTCGCCGATGCCGAGGAGTTTCGCGGCCTGCTCGCGGTTGCCCGCCGTCAGCCGGAGGGTCTCGCGGATAGCCCGCTTCTCGATGAGTTCCAGGCTCGTCCCCGCCAGCGAGACCGTCCCCGCGGCCCCGGAGGCGTCGCTGGTGTCCGGGGCGTCGGCCTCGGGGCCGTCGGCCGTGCGGACGTCGTCGGGGATGTGGCGGACGTCGAGCGTGGCCGGCCCGGCGCCCGTCTGGGTCCCCTCGCCGATGGACATCACCACCATGTTCTGGATGACGTTGAGCAACTGCCGGACGTTGCCGGGCCAGGAGTACGCCGTGAGGCGCATCATCGCGGCATCGCTGATATCCGGGGGGGTGGCCGTCGGGCCGAGAGACTGCGAGGCGAAGCGGGCGATGGCGTGGCGGGCGATGCGGGGGATATCCTCGCGCCGCTCGCGGAGGGCGGGCAGATGGATGTGCGCGCCCTTGATGCGGTAGTACAGGTCCTGCCGGAACGACCCGGCCTCGACGGCCTTCTGCAGGTCCTTGTTCGTCGCGCTCACAAAGCGGACATCGACCTTGCGCGAGTCGTTCGAGCCCAGCCGCACGACCTCGGCGTTCTCCAGCGTGCGGAGCAACTTGGCCTGCATGGTGAGGGGCATGTCGCCGATCTCATCGAGGAACAGCGTGCCGCCCTTGGTCCACACCGGCGAGCCGCTCGCGGGCACGGTTCCGCCGCTGGCGTACTCGAACACGCCCTCGCGTTCCTTGTCCGCCCCAGTGAACGCCCCGCGGACGTGCCCGAACAGGGCGTCCTCGAGCAGCGTCTCGCTCTGGCCGGCGCAGTTGAAGGCCACGAACCGATTCTTGGTGCGGGGCGAGTTGCGGTGGATCGCCTGCGCAATGAGTTCCTTGCCCGTGCCGCTCTCGCCGGTGATGAGCACCGGAATGTTCGACGGGGCCACCGCCCGCACAGTCGCCAGGATCCGCTTCATCGGCTCCGAGCCCGCGACGATGCCCTCGAAGCCGTCGTGCTGGACGAGTTCGGCCAGCCCGGCCGCGCCGTTGCGGCCCGCGGGGTCGATCCCCGCCGTGGCCTCGTGCCGGAGCAGCACCGTCTCCGCCGCGCGGTTCACCAGTTCGCGGAACACCGGCAGGTCGAGCGGCTTCTCGATGAAGTCGTAGGCCCCGTACTTGAACGCGGCCCGGGCCGTGGCGACGTCCCCGTGGGCGGTCACCATGATCGTCTCGGCCTGCGGCTGGGCCTTGCGGGCGTGCTCGAGGACCACGAGCCCCGCGTCCGCCCCGTCGGGCGCAACGCCGTCCTTGCCCGCCGAGTTGGGCATCCGCAGGTCGGTCACGACCACGTCGAACTGGCCGTGGCGGAGCTCGTCGAGTGCCCCGGGAACCGAATGCACGATGGTGCAGACGTGCCCGCCCCCCGCGGCCCGCTTCAGGGCCTCGGCCATGACCTCCGCGTGCTCCGTCTCGTCATCGACAATGAGAATCTGCGCGGCGAGTTTGTCGGAACCTGTGGACATCCGCGAATGCTAGCGACGGCGAGCGCCCCCCGTCGCCGCTCAACATCCAGCAAACCAGGCATTCAGGAAGTCGAAGATATCCTGCACGGCCAGCCCATTGCCGTTGAAATCCGCATCGGGATTGCCGGCGAACCAGGCGTTCAAGAAGTCGAAGATGTCCTGGACGGCCAGGCCGTGCGAACGGTTGAAGTCGCCGGGACAGAACGCTTGGATGTTGAACGGCAGATCCCAGATATCGAACCAGGAACTGTTGTAGTACTGCTGTGCGTTCGCGTTGGCCGGGTGCGGCGTGACGAAGATCGACTGGGGGTTGGGGCTCGCGGTGATGGCGGTATCGCCCACGGCCGAAACGACCATCCAATACGTGCCGTTCGCGAGCTTCGGCGCCCACGACATGTCAACCGTCAGACGTGTGATCGGTCGCAACGCGCTGGGCGTGCCGCTGCTGCCGAGGCGATAGGCCCCCGACCACGCGCTGGAGACCAGTCGATTGGTGGTGAAGTCCCCGCCGATGAGGGCTCCTCCGGCGGAGGGCCGCCCGTCGTAGATCGCCACATAGAACGCGCCGAACTGCACGTTGGTCGTCGCCGAACTGGTCTGCACGCCATAGAAGGTCATGCTCGACAGGTGGAGACCTCCACCCGGGGCCCCGCTGACGGTGAAATCGTCGGCGAGACGGATAGGGCCTCCGGAGGCCGTCGCGGCATTGGCGTTGAAGCTGATGCTGATCACCGAACTCTCCGCCTGGCTCACTTCGGCCCCGGCGTTCACACCTGTCCCCACGCCAGTCACGAACTGCCCGTTGTCGAACACGGTGACATCGGCACGGGCGTTCCGACCTACCGCCCCCAGCGCCATTGCGCCCGCCATCAGCATCGCCGCGATCGCAGGTCCGCCGCTCCTCACGCACAACACAATCATGGGCTGCCTCGCTTTGGTTCGCCTCGACCCGATGCTCCGACCCGGATCATTGTGCGCGTTTCTCCGCCCAAAGGCAAGCCCCGGCGTCGGCGATGCGTCGGCGCACGCCAAAATGAGCAATCTCCCTCGCCCCTGCCCGGGCACGAACATTCTCCCTGTCCGTCATCGCGAAACACCATGAAAACAGAGCCCCCGGACCCCACCCGACAGCCGGCCCAAAAACACGCAAAACATGCGGGAAAACAGCGTGTTCTCCATCTCTGATTTGCGTCGCATGTCGCGTCCGTTTTGCCTACCATTGCCGACCCAAAAACAGCCCCCGGAGCGGGGCTTCCGGCCCCCTGTTTTCGCCCCTTCCGCGGCCGCCAACGACGGAGATTCGCACGGATGCCCGACACCGAAAAGACCTCCAAGAAGCCCGCCTCCGGATCGAGCGGCAACGCCGCAAACGGCGCCGCGTCGGCATCGAACGGGAGCGGCTCTCCGCAGCCCTCCAAGCCCGTCGAGGTCTCGGCCGGAGCCGGATCGTCCGCCGCGGCCGACCCGAGTGGCACGGGTGGCGGGGGTGGCGGGGGGTCGCCCCCTTCGGACCTGCCCCCCGGCGTGAGCAACGCCGGCGACGGCGGCGGGAACATCTCCGACGTCCAGATCGAACGTGAACTCCAGGACTCGTACCTCACGTACGCGATGTCCACGATCATGGACCGGGCCCTGCCCGACGTCCGCGACGGGCTCAAGCCCAGCCAGCGACGCATTCTTGTCGCGATGAACGATCTGAACCTGCGTCCCGGGCGCAAGCACGTCAAGTGCTCCAAGATCGTCGGCGACACCATGGGCAACTACCACCCCCACGGCGACCTCGCCCTCTACGGCACACTGGTGGGCATGGCCCAGAAGTGGCGCATGCGCACCCCGCAGGTCGATCCGCAGGGCAACTTCGGCTCCATCGACGGCGACTCCCCCGCCTCCATGCGGTACACCGAGGCCCGCATGACCCAGGCCGCGGTGGACATGCTCGACGACCTGAAACTCGACACCGTCGATTTCCAGCCCAACTACGACGACCGCCTGATGGAGCCCACGGTGCTCCCGGCCAAGTTCCCCAACCTGCTCGTCAACGGCGGCGTGGGCATCGCCGTGGGCATGGCCACCAGCCTCGCCCCGCACAACCCCGTCGAGGTGCTCGACTCCATCATCCGCGTGCTCGAACGCCCCGAGGTCCCCCTCGGCGAACTCATGACCGACGTGGTTGACGACAAGGGCGTCGTCGTCCGGCGCGGCGTGAAAGGCCCGGACTTCCCCACCGCCGGCATCATCCTCGGCCGTCAGGGCATCGTGGACGCCTACGCCACCGGGCGCGGTCGCGTCACCATCCGCGGCAAGGTCCACACCGAGAACATCCCCGGCGCCAAGGACCGCACCCAGATCGTCATCGACGAGATCCCCTACGGCCTCAACCAGACCTCGCTCATCGAGAAGATCAAGGAGGCCGTGGAGGGCGAGCGCATCACCGATGTTTCCGACGCCCGCAACGAGTCGGGTCGCGAGGCCCAGAGCCGCGTCGTCATCGAGCTCAAGCGCGGGGCCGACCCGGCCGTGGTCGAGAACCAGTTGTACCAGTTCACGCCGCTGCAGCAGACCTTCAGCATCCACAACATCGCGCTGGTCAACCGCCAGCCGCGAACGCTGAGCCTGCTGGAGATGATCCGCTACTACATCGAGCACCGGACGGTGGTCATCCGCCGGCGCACGTCGTTCCTGCTCAACGAGGCCCGGCAGAAGGCCCACAAGATCGAGGGGCAGATCTACGCGGTCTGCGATATCGACCAGGTCGTCAAGCTCATCCGCTCGAGCTCGACCAAGGCGGAGGCCATCGAGCGGCTCATGCTGCACAAGTTCCGCATCGCGGGCTCTCCGATCATGGAGAAACTGCCCGACCGCCTGAAGGAGATCGTCCGCAAGGCCCCCGACGGCGTCTCCCTTTCTCGCGTGCAGGCCGAGACCATCTGCGACATGCGGCTCTCGCAGCTCGTGGGCCTCGAGATCGAGCGCCTGGCCCAGTCCTATCGCGACCTGGTCGCCCAGATCGAGGACTACGAGGACATCCTCGCCCGCCCCGAGCGCGTCCGCGCCATGATCAAGGCCGACTGCGAGGAGATGCGGGTCCGCGTGCTCGCCGTCAAGCACCCCCACGACCCCAAGCGCTCTCTCGCCGACCGACTCACCGAGATCCAGGACGGCGGCGACGGGGCCGACATCGACATCGGCGCCCTCATCCAGGTCGAGGACATGGCCGTCACCATCTCCAACCAGGGCTACGCCAAGCGCGTCGCGCTGAACACCTACCGCCAGCAAGGGCGCGGCGGGAAGGGCATCATCGGCGGAGCAACCAAGGAAGAGGACTTCATCGAGCACATGTTCGTCGCCTCGACCCACGACGACCTGCTCTGCTTCACCAACACCGGACGCGTCTTCAAGATCAAGGTCTACGAGCTCCCCGAACTGCCGCGCACGAGCAAGGGCCGGGCCATCGTCAACCTCGTGAGCCTGAAGGAAGGCGAGAAACTCCGGGCCTTCCTGAACATCAAGGACTTCGAGGCCGGGAGCCACTTTCTGACCTTCGTCTCGCGCCACGGCATCGTCAAACGCACGCCGCTCAAGGACTACCGCAACGTCAACACCGGCGGCCTCATCGCCGTGGGCCTCAAGGAGGGCGACGAGATCTTCGACGTGCTCGAGACCACCGGCAACGACGACGTCCTCCTGGCCACCGCCAGCGGCATGTCGATCCGGTTCGATGAGTCCGACGCCCGCGTCATGGGCCGCCCCGCGGCGGGCGTGAAGGGCATCGAGCTCGCCGAGGGCGACTACGTCATCGGGGCCGTCCGCGTGCAGATGCGCCGAAACCCCGACGAGACCACCACGACCATCGATCCCACCATCGCCCTGCTCACCATCTCCGAGAACGGCTACGGCAAGCGGACGCTGGTGGACGAGTACCGCGTGGCCCCGGAGTCCGGCCCGATGCGGTCGCAATCCCGCGGCGGCAAGGGGCGCGTGGACATCGACGCCTCGGAGCGCAACGGCAAGTCCGTCGCGGCCCTGGGCGTCAAGCCCGGCGACGACGTCGTGGTCACCACCAAGAACGGCATGACCGTCCGCATGCCCGTGGCCGAGATCCGCGAGACCGGGCGCGGCACGCAGGGCGTCCGCGTCAGCAAGCTCGACGAGGGCGACAGCGTCGTCGCCGCGGCCCGCGTCGCCTCCGAAGACTGAGCCCTCTTTCTCTGTTCACCTCTCACTCTCCGCTTCCCGTTCCCCCCCCACCACCCATGCCAACCGAATGGTCCGAAGGCATCTTCCTCTGCGACCTCGCCGACGAGCCCGAGCTCTCCGAGGAGTTGTCGGCCGTCTTCGGTCAGCTCAAGAAGACGCCCCCCGACAAACTCCCCCACGTGGTGCTCAACTTCGGGGGCGTGTCGTACATGAACTCGTCGCAGATCGCCGCGTTGCTGCGCCTGCGCAAGCTCCTCGCCGAGGCCGCGCCTCCCAAGCAGCTGGTGCTGGCCGCGCTCCAGGACGAGGTCTGGTCGGTCCTGCTGCTCACCGGGCTGGACAAGGTCTTCCAGGTCTCTCCGGACACGATGACGGCCCTGGCCCGCGTGCAACTCGACGGGGCCGACGGCACCGGATCGGCCTGACCGCGCCGGGCCGCCCCGAGCCCGGTACCGAGCCCTCGGCGGGGCTCACCGATGGCCCCGCCCGCCCGAGTGAAATCTCGGACCGCACGAGGAGCCCCAACCGCCATGGTGGCCGCCATAGCCGTGGTATCCGTGCCCGCCGTAGGCAATCCCGTGGTAGCCGCATCCCGTCAGTGCAAGCCCGATCCCGGCCGCGCCCAGAACAATGACCATTGTCCGAACCGCTCGAAGTGAACGCATGGCAAGGCTCCTGTCCCCCTTCCGGGCTACGCGACAGGGCCGGGCCGATCCCGCAACATGATGTCGCCCAGGGCCGCTACTCCTTGCCGATGGGCAGGACGTCCTTCGCCTCGCCGCGAACCCAGGCCTGCAGGCGGGGCCAGAACACCTCTTTCATGAGGATCCGCAGGCACGCGGCCACCGGGATCGCCAGCAGCAGCCCATAGATCCCGGCCAGGGCCCCGCCCGCGATCGAAGCGAAGACAATCGCCGGAAGCGCGAGCTCGGTGTGCTTGCCCTGGATGCTGGGCGTGAGGGCGTAGTCGTCCATCGCGTTGGCGACAACGTGGATGACGATCGGGGCGAGCAGAAACCACCACAAGCCGCCGCTCTCCGAGCAGAGTTCCGGCGCCACGATCGGCCCGTGCACGCCGCCGAGCCACATGAGCAGCGTGGCCACGGGCACGCCGAGCATCTGCATGTACGGCACGATGCACAGCATCCCGACGATCGGCCCGAGCAGCAGGGCCATGGGCACGCCGGCGAGCCAGTACGCGATCGTAAAGTAGACGGAGAGGATCAGGCAGATGGTCACCCGTCCGCGAACAAAGCCGGCGATGGCCCGGTCCATCTTGCCCAGGATCTCGATCGCCCGCCCCCGCTGGGTCTGGGGAATGAACGATTCCCAGAAGTGCAGAACACGCTCCCACCCGGTGGACATGAAGTAGAAGAACATGGCCGTCAGGATGCCCTGGAAGACGACCGTGCCCACCGTGGTCGCCGTGGTGAACGCGGCCCGCGCCGCGGACGCGCCGGAACTCGCCACGTTGCGCCCCAGCGCGCTCGAGAGTTCCGCCGCGTGCTGGCCGAGGAAGGCGACGGCGCGCTGGCCGAGCTCCCGCATCTCGGGACGATCGAAGATGCGAACGCTCATGGGCTCCGCGGGGCGAGCGGCGGGAGAAACCTCGCCGGCCGGATCGGCGGCCTTCGGCCGGGCCGCCAGGGCGTCGCGGATGCGCAGCCACGCCCCCTCGGGAACGGCCGCCCGAAGAGCGTCGTCCGTCGGCGACTCCAGCGATTTCTGCACCTTGGAGACGCTCGACGCGATCTCCGCCCCGGCCCGGGCCCCCTGCACGAGCGCGAAGCCCCCCCCGATGGTCAGCGGCACGACAAAGAGCAGCGCGGAGGCCACGATGATGCCTCCGGCCGCCACGCGACGCGAGCAGATGTTCTTCTGCCTCAGCCAGCGGACGAGCGGCTCGAACAGGTACGCCAGCGCCAGCGCCAGCAGCATCGGCACGGTCACCAGCCGGATCTGGTACCCCAGATACACCACACCCACGATGCTCGCGACGATCACGAGGTCGCGCACCCACTGGAACTGCCACAGGTGCAAGTTGGCGGGCGAGGTTTCCCGGGGGGCGATCGGGTTGGGGGCTGGGTCCGGCATGGCCGGATGGTACTGGGCGCGCCCGGGCTTTGCACGCCGGGCGGGGGCCGGGGGGACGGGGGGATGGGGGGACGGGGGCTCAGCCGAGCGTCAGAGCACCGAACGCCTCGGCGAAGTCGTACACGCCCTTGAAGTCCTCGATCGTGTCGCGGCTGCTGGCCCGGAGTTCCTCGCGGTCGATCAGGGCGTACACGATGGTGCCGAAGTCGTCGGTGGTCCGGACGCCCCAGCGGGCCAGCACCGTGCCCGCGAGCAGGCCGTAACGCCGAACCGCGAAGTCCCGCAGGCCCGCGCAGAGTTGCTGGCCGGTGATGTGGCGGCTCTCATCCACCGCCGGCGACAGCGGGACATCGCCGGGCTGGAGGTGCGGGCGCGAGTCGGACGAACCGGTGCGAACGCGGGGCTCGCCGGGGCCGTGCTGCATCTGCACGCAATGCCCGACGCCCTCGCGCACGAACTCGAACGCCTCGTCGGGGAAACGGGCCGCCCGGGAACGAATCGTCGGCCAATCAAGGCTGCTTCCGCTCTTCACGAACGATCACTCCTGATCGAACAAACTTCCACGCCCTCGGCCCGCCGCCCCATCCAACGAGGCGGCATCGACCAAGCCCTTGCGCGGGAGTGAATCTTATCCCCGTGTTCGCCGGGGGCCAGCCCCGACCCGCCTTCCCGAACCGATTCGGGGGTTTGGGGAACTCCTTTTCGGGGCGGGCCGGCTCACATGGTGGGAGTCCGCGAGCAGGAACCGCAAGGGGGCGTGGGCCCACTCTCCCGCGTATCCGATGCCGATGCGGGGGGCCCGAAGCACCGGCCCGAGCCGATTCGGAGCGGACGCGCCCGGCTCGGCGATGTACAGCGCGCCCTGGTCGGTCAGGTCCATGCCGTTGAGCCCACGCCCGATCGCCATCGCCTGGCACAAGCGCGCCGGGCCGGAACAGAGCATCCGGTCCGACGCATGCCGCACCGCGCGCCCGGCCTTGCCCGGGTGCACCCAACGCAACGCCCGCATCGTCTCGAGCCCCTCGAGCGGCTCCAGCGCACGCAGCAGCACCGCGGCCGGCGCGCCCTCGCGCCCGCACACCACGTTCATGCAGTAGTGCATCCCATACGTGAAGTACACGTACGCCGTCCCCGGCCCGGCGTACATCGCCTCGTTGCGGGCGGTGCGCCGGCCGCGATACGCGTGCGACGCCGCGTCCCTCACGCCCAGATACGCCTCGGTCTCCACGATCCGCCCGGCCAGAACCGTCCCATCGTTGAGCACCCGCACCAGCACGCGACCGAGCAGGCGCCGGGCGAGCGCGGTCGCCCCGCCGGCGAAACGCTCTCGCGTCCACCGAGGACCGATCAGCTCGCGACTGGGCTCGGGTTGGGTCGTGCGTCTTGCCATGGCAGGTCGTGCGTCGATCACGGATCTCGCGTGCCAGAGGCTACGCGGATGCGTCCCACCCGCGAGCCGCCGGCGGGCTCCGATCGTGAACCAGCAACTCCGGCGGGGCTCCCGAGCGTATCGCCGCCTCGGCCAAAGACCGCCCGCCGCCCGGTCCATCCTCGATAGGAACGCACACAACCCCCGCGATCGTGGCCCCCTCGCAGATCTCGAACGCCTCCTCCGGCAGCCCGAGCGCTCGCGCGCCGTTGAGCGTGCCCATTTCCAGCAGCATCCTCGCGTCGGTCCCGTCGTACCGGTGCAGGAACCGCATCTCGTCGAGAATGCTCATGCCGCTTGTCGGCGCGTCCGCGGGCAGGTTCACGATCGAGTCGGTCCCAAGGGCCACGTTGACGCCAGACTGCAGCATCTCCCGGAACCGGTGCGCCCCGAAGTGTCGCTCGGCCCCGAAATACGCGGATGCCCGCGGGCAATAGGCAACGCTCGCCCCGGCATCGGCGAGCAGTCCGAGGTCGGCGTCGCGAGCATCGTTGACGTGGGCAAAGAGCGACACCCGGCCAAGGGCGCAGTCGCGAACATGCTCCACCGGCGACACCGGACGCCCGAACACCCGATCGAGGTTGTCGGTCCACAACCCGAACCCCTCCAGCATTCGGCGGAGCGGGCCGCTTGCTCCCTCGACAAGCGCTCGCTCCTCGGCGGACTCGGCGAGGTGGGTGCACATCGGCCCCCGGCCCGCGAGCATCTCTGCCGCCGCGATGAACGCCGCCGGGCCGACGCTGTAGGGCGAGTGCGGCTGGATCCCGAACCGGACCCGCGGCGGGGGCTGCCGAAAAAGCCCCCGAGCCTCGGCCCGCCCGATCGCCTCCCGCACGCCCGCCAGCCCCCGCTCCTCTCCCGCGCCGAGGGCGAAGAACTCCATGAACGACACCCCCGCCAGCGCCGTCGCGGCCAGCGCCTCATACCCGCTCAGACTCGCCCGCCCCCCCACCGCCCCGGCGATATCCCCAACCGCCACCACCCCCGCCCGCAGCGACAAGCTCGCCCCGAGCGAAACCGAGGCCGCGATCTCCTCGCGAGTCCCCAGCCGGTGCCGCCGGATCATCTCGATCCACGGCACAAATCCCGCCTCCGGGTCGTGCGGGCGCGTCCCGATGTGCGTGAGGTCCAGGTGGGTGTGGGCGTTGACCAGCCCCGGGATGAGCACCGAGCCGGGCCTCGCCAGCCGGACCAAACTCGGCAACCCGGCCGCCTCGTGGCCATCGACCGCGGCCGCTGAACCGACAGCAATTACACGGGCCCGCGGCCAGCCGTGTGGCGCCAGTTCTATGAGAACCGACACCCCGCGCTGGCCCTCTCCCCGGACCTCTCTGGCCGCGTCGGCCACGCCAAGGGCGTCGATCCGCACGAGTTGTCCTGTCGGTTGAATCATGTCGGTTGCCGGCGCGCGCCGATAAACACCTTTGCCCCCTAGATGATTGACCCCGCCCCGCCGCAAAGCACCTGCGGATGGTGTATCCTGTCCCACATATTGCGGATGGAGCCTCGACACACCCAATGGATATGGGAGAACCTCGGATGAAGAGCATCGTAAACCACGTGGCGTGCACGATCGGGCGCGCGAAACTGTTTGTTCTGGCGGGCACGATCGGCCTGCTGGGCCTGACCCTCGGCGGGTGCGCTGGATCGAACAACGCGCTGCTCATGGCGAATCGCTCGCTGCAGGAGCAGAACACCAAACTCGTGCAGGACCTCAACTCGCTGCACACGCTCAACCAGCAGCTCCAGGACGGCCTGTCCGCACGCGAGCGGGCCATGGCCGAGCTCCAGGCGCTGGTCAACGACCTTCGCGCCGGGCGCGGCGACATGGAAGCGAAGATGCGCGAGTGGGAGACCAAGATGGCCTCGCTCCAGTTCGGCAACATCGCCCTCGACAGCGATACCGACCGGGCCCTGGCCGCGCTGGCCTCGCAGCACCCCGACCTGCTCGAGTACGACGCGGCCCGCGGCATGATCCGCTTCAAGTCCGACGTGACGTTCGACTCCGGCAAGGACACGCTCAGCTCGAGCGCCAAGTCCACCATCGCCCAGTTCGCCCAGATCCTCAACTCCACCGCCCAGATCTACGACGTCAAGATCGTCGGCCACACCGACTCGCAGCCCATCCGCAACGCCATCCGCGAGCACCCCACCAACTGGCACCTCTCCTGCCACCGGGCCATCTCGGTGCTCCGCGAGCTGGTCAACAACTCCTTTGCCGCCGAGCGCGGCGAGGCCGCCGGACGCGGCGAGTTCGACCCGCTGGTTCCCAACACGGCCCGTGGCAACACCCCGCAGAACCGGCGCGTGGAGATCTTCCTGACCAAGCCCTACCGCTCGATCGGCGCCATGAAGAACGCCACCACGGTCATGCCCACGACGACCCGGCCGGCCCCGATCGCCAATCCGACCAAGGGCGACGACTTCATGAAGTGATCCGGACAGAACTCGACGAAGCACGAACGCCCCGGGAGACCGGGGCGTTTTTTCTTGCGCCGCAGAGGGGCCGACGCCGGACACTCCCGGACGGTCTACCCAACTACCGGCCCGGCGCACCGACCGCCGCCCCATCCCGCACCCGCCGTCTCGGGGCCAGCGCGAACACCACCGCCCCGGTGAACACCAGCGCCGAGCCCATCGCCGCCGGGAGCGTCCACCCCAGCACCTCGATCCGGAACGCCGTGTCGTTGAACTTGTACTGCGGCATGTTCAACTTCGGGATCACGTGCATCGCCGCGAAGTGCTCCAGCGTCCGGTCCTTGAGAGGCTCGATCGCGGCAAGGGCCTTGGCGCTGGCGATCGTCGCCGCGTCTCCCTCCTCGCCCCGGGCCTCGCGCCTCAGACGGGCCTCGGCCCGCGGCGAGCGCGGCCAGCGCCGGACGAACCGGTCCACCGTGCCGTCCTTCTTGAGCTCCAGGAAGTCGAACACCCACTCGATCCGGCGGACCTCGCCCATCCCGTCGGGGTCGAACCCCTCGGGCGTCCGGCGGACGACGATGATCAGCCGCTCCGAGCCGTCCTTGCGGTATTGCTCCCCATCGGGCCCGCGGACGACCTGGTAGATCGCCAGCACCTTGAGCCACTCGTCGTACGCGGACAGGTTGGGCAGGTTGCCCGCGGGGGCCCGCACAGGGATCAGCGTGGAGGCGCCGCCGAAGTCCAGCCGCACCGCGCTGGAGCGGTCGGGCATCCGGTCGTCGGTGAGCGTCGCGGGCGGGAAACCCTCAACCCTGATCTGACGCGACCCGATCGGCTCGGCGTGCAGGCTCAGAAACCCGGCCGACGCGTTGTAGTCCTCGATCCGCCGCACCATCGGCATGATCGATGCACCGAACACCCCCGCCGAGGCGAGTGTGAGCAGCCAGGCGATGGCGCGGCCTCTGGTCATGACTCGCTCTCGGATGCCCAACGCCACGCAACGGTCAGTGGCCCCGGGCGGGCTCGCCCTTGGGCGCCCCGCCGTGGGCGGGGGCAAGACCGCCCATGGTCGGCCGATCGATCGGGCGGCTGATGTTGCTGGAAGAGCCCGTCCTGGGCTTCTCGGGGAGGTACCCGGCGTCGGTGATGTCCACGCCCTCCTCGTGGTGGTGCTCGTGGCTCGGGTCGTAGGTGCCGTTGGCCTTGGCGATGCGCTTGGCCCGCTCGACGATCGACTCGCCCGGCACCACGTCGGAACTGAACACCGGTCCGCCCGCGGACAGGTCGCCGCCGTCGTGGGCGTACTGGTTCTTGATGCGATCGATCGTGGCGCGGTTGCCCAGGTCCAGGCCGGTGAGACCGAGGAACGTGAAGACCGTGAGGATCGTGAACAAGAAGATGATCGTGTTCATGGGGTTGTCGTACTTGAGCTGCATGAAGAACATCACCACGAGCGCCGTCTTGACCACGGCGATGGAGAGCGCGACGGCCGCGTTCACCCACTGCGGGATCTCGACGTGGAACGTGGAGGCGATCAACTCCTCGACCCACGCCGCGCCGGAGGTGGCGAGCGTGAAGAAGAGCAGGGCGACCAGCACGAAGCGCAGGGTGAACAGGGACACGATGACGTGCCCGTGGTCCTTGTGCCCGTATTCATCGAACTCGGTGGCGTGGCTCATGGGAAGGCTCGGAGTGAAACAGGTCCCTCTTGGACCCGCGGGACCTACGGACTTGGTCAGTGGATCAGGTACAGCAGCGGGAACAGGAAGATCCACACGATGTCAACGATGTGCCAGTACAGACCGACGCCCTCGACGGCGTTGTAGTGGCCCGGGCCGAACTCGCCGCGCCTCGCGCGGAGGAAGAGCCAGGCGAACAGGCCCATGCCGACGATCACGTGGCTGGCGTGGATGCCCGTGGCGACCCAGTACACGCCCCACCACAGCGGCTCGTACTCGCTGCGGGCGTAGGGATAGAAGAAGAACTTGCCGGGCAGTTCCCCCACCTGGATCTTGTGCCAGTACTCGAAGTAGAACTTGATGCCCAGGAACGCCGCGCCCGCCAGAAACGTCAGCGCGATGTTGATCTTCAGCCACTTGAGGTTGCCCGTCTGGGCGTGTCGCACCCCCGACGCGACGGTGTACGAGGAGAGCAGCAGCACGATCGTGTTGATCAGCCCCCACTTCACCTCCAGCAGGTGCGAGCCGGCGATGAACGCCTCCGGGTGCAGCAGGCGGAAGATGAAGTACGCGCAGAACATGCCCGAGAAGAGCAGGATCTCCGTGGCGAGGAAGAGCCACACGCCCATCTTGACCGAGTCGAACTCGTGCTCGCGGTCCTTGAAGTGCGACGCGGCCTGGTACCGCTCGTGCGGGGGTCGCGAGAGGTCCTCGGCCGGTGATGTCGGATGTGCTGGAATTGATGCCATCGTGCTTTCTCGATGGGTCCGCCCGGCGAACCCTGCGTCTGTTGGGTGAACTCAGTGCCCGGTCGCCACGTCCGCAGGCTTGGGAAGGATGTAGTCGCCCGGACGCGTCTGCGGGGGAAGAACGTTGTCGTAGTCGTACGGCCCGTGGACCACCACCGGCTCGTGCTCGAAGTTGTGCTCGATGGGCGGGCTGGAGGTGTTGGTCCAGTCCAGCGTCAGGCTGCCCCACGGATTCGGCGCGGCCTTCGGGCCCGCCGCCAGCGAGTACAGGAAGTTCACCAGGTGCGTCAGGAACCCCGCCAGAAGCGTGTACGCCCCGATCGTCGAGAGCTGGTGGTAGAGCTGGTACTCGGAGACGTAGTTGGCATAGCGACGCGGCATGCCCTGGCTGCCCATCACGAACTGCGGGAAGAACGTCAGATTGAACCCGATGAACACCAGCACGAAGCCGATGGTGCCGCCCACCTCGTTGTACATCTTGCCGAACATCTTGGGCCACCAGAAGTGGATGCCGCCGACGAACGCGATGATCGTGCCGCCCATCATCACGTAGTGGAAGTGCGACACGACGAAGTACGTGTCGTGCAGGTGCAGGTCCACCGCCAGCGAGCCCAGGAACAGGCCCGTCAGCCCGCCGATCGAGAACAGGAACAGGAACGCGAGCGCGTAGAGATTCCACGTGTTCAGGCAGATCGAGCCCTTGTAGAGCGTCGCCAGCCAGTTGAAGACCTTTACGGCCGAGGGGATCGCCACGAGGAACGTCAGGGCGCTGAACACGATCGCGGCCACCTCGCCCTCGGAGGTGAACAGGTGGTGGCCCCACACGATGAACGAGATGCCGGCGATGGCCAGCGAGCTGAACGCCACGGCCCGGTAGCCGAAGATCGGCTTGCGGGCGCCCGTGGCGATCATCTCGTTCATCAGGGCCATGCCCGGGAGGATCATCACGTACACCACGGGGTGGGAGTAGAACCAGAAGAAGTGCTGGAAGAGCACGGGATCGCCGCCCAGGCGCGGGTCGAAGATGCCCACGTGGAACGTTCGCTCGAAGATCATCAGCAGCAGCGTGATGCCGATGACGGGCGTGGCGAGCACCTGGATCACCGCCGCGCCGTAGATGCCCCACACGAACAGGGGCATGTCGAACCACCCCATGCCCGGGGCCCGGAGCTTGTGCACGGTGACGACGAAGTTCAGGCCGGTGAAGATCGACGAGAAGCCGAGGATGAAGGCCCCGGTGACCATCCATGTCACACGCAGGAAGCCATCGTCGGTGGTCGTCGAATAGGGCGTGTAGAACGTCCAGCCGGTGTCGACCCCTCCCTGGATGATGGCGATGATGGCGAAGACCGAGCCGACGAGGTAGACGTACCACGAGGCGAGGTTCAGGCGCGGGAAGGCGACGTCCTTGGCCCCGAGCATGAGCGGGAGCAGGAAGTTGCCCAGCGAGGCGGGGACGGAGGGGACGATCACCAGGAACACCATGATGACGCCGTGGAGGGTCATGGTGCGGTTGTAGAGCTCGTTGCTCTTGGCGAGGTTCTCGCCCTCGCCCATGCGGTGGCCGATCCAGTTGCCCCGGACCTCGGTGTGGCTCTTCACGCCCGCGGGCACCGCGCCGACGATGACCTCGCCGGTCGCGTCGTTGATGGTCTGGACCTTCGTGGGGGCCCACAGCTCGGTGCGGACGGCGATCGCCGCCATGCCGCCGAGGAAGAACATGAACAGGATCGCGACCAGGTACATCACGCCGATCTTCTTGTGATCGATCGTGCTGGCCCAGTCCCAGATCGTGCGGGGGAGCTTCACCGACCAGAAGGGGTCGTCGGGGCTCCCCTTGTAGGCCAGATACGAGGCGTGGTGGTCATGCGCTGCGTGTGACATGGTGTGTGGCCTCCAAACGGAGGGAACGAAACGGGGGGGAGCCTCGGACGCGGACGGAGATGTCGAACGGTCGAATGAACGGAACGGGCTACTTGGGCTTCTGCTCGCTGCGATACTCACCGACGGTCTTGGACCCCGGCGCCACGGCCTCGGCCTCGTGCGCGTCGGAGAGCGACTTGATGTAGAGCACGAGCGCATCCATCTCCAGCGGCGAGATCTGCCCGGCGAAGATGGGCATGCTGGTGGGATATCCCTTCAGAATACGCTTCTGGGAGTACAGGATGTCGTCGCGGAGGGTGTTCTCGGTCACCGTGTCGGTCGTCCCGTTGGTGTACTCGTGCCTTGCCCCGAACATGTTCTTCCACGTCGGGCCCGTCGAGGCGGTCCCATCCACCGAATGGCACGCGTTGCACCCCTTGCGGTTGTACACAAGCTGGCCCACCTTGAGGATCGTCACGTCCTGCCGGTAGTCGGTCCACTTGCGGATGGTCTCGCGGTAGGCCTCCTGGGACACCACCCGAAGCTGCGCCATCATCTCCGAGTGGTTCTGCCCGCAATACTCCGCGCAGAACACCTTGTGCGGCGGGTTCTCCGCCTGGCTCGGGTCGCGCAACCGCCCGGTCGTCCTGTCCCGCTCGTTGGTCTCTTTCTCGGGATAGAACCACATCGACGTGTACCGGTTGGGGATCACGTCCATCTTCGTCCGGAAGTCCGGGATGTAGAACGCGTGGATCACGTCCCGGGAGTTCATGATCAGCTTCACCGGCCGGTGCACCGGCACCACGAACTCCACCGACGGGATCCTCGTCTCCGTCAGGTAGACCGGGTCGCCCTGCGGCTCGGCCCCGTTGGCGTAGGTGACGCTCCACTTCCACTTCTCCCCCGTCACCATGATCTCCTCCGCGTCCGCCGGCGCCGCCAGCTTGTCGGCGTATCCGGTGAACCCGTAGTAGAAGATCGGCACCATGATCAGCAGCGGGATGATCGACCAGGCCAGTTCCAGCGGCGTGTGGTGGGCCGGGCTCACCTGGTAGTTCGCCGTCTGCTTGGAGCGCCGGTACTTCAGGATGAACCACCCCAGCAGCGCCATGAGCATGGCGAAGCTGAGGATGTTCACCCAGATGATGTACATGAACAGGTTCTCGGTCTCGGTCGCCTGGCTGGACGCGCCGGTGCTGAAGAAGAAGTACTTCTTCAGCCCCTCCTGCGCCAGCGTGATGGGAATGTCCGCGATCATGGTCATGACATCGATCCTGTGAGCGTGGCCGGGCCACCGGGGAGACTGGGAGAATCGGACGGCGCGGCCGACTCGAGGGCGGCCGCCTTCAACCTGCGCTTCTTGCGGACCTCGAAGCGCCACATGGCGAGGATCACCCCGCCGATGAACAGCACCGAGGCCGCGCCCCCGGCACGCATCACCCGCATGGCCGCGAGCGTGTACTTGCCCGTGCTCGGGTCGAAGTGGTAGCACCATAGGGTGAAGGCGTCGAAGACCGTCCCGATCTTCCCGCCCGAGGCCTCCAGCAGCGCCAGCCGCACATCCGAGGAGGGATAGTTCAGGCCCGTGAAGTACCGCGAGATCTTCCCCTCGGGAGTGAGCACGAACAGGCACGCCCCGTGGGCATACTCGCCCGACTCGGGGATGTAGCGGTACGGAAAGCCCAGCGCGTCGGCGAGCCTTCGCGGGCTGTCCCCCTTGGAGGTCAAGAAGTGCCACCCGTCGCGGACGTCCTCGCCGGGGCGGTTGTACGCGATCACCTGCGCGGCCTTCTGGGCCGTCGCGTCGGCCGGGGTGTCGCGGGCGTCGACGCTTGCCAGCACCACGTCGAAGTCGCGCCCGACCGTAAAGTCGATCCTCTGGATCGTCTCGGTGAACTTCCTGAGCACCGTCGGGCACAGGATCGGGCAGCGGTAGTACAGCATCTGCACGACCAGCGGCTTCTTCGCCTTGCCGTTCGCGGCCGGACGGTCGAAGTAGTCTCCGAGGCCGACCATTCTCCCTGCCTCGTCGGTGAACTGGAGCGCGAGCGGGACCTGCCGGCCCGAGTGGTTCTCGACCTCCAGGCCGCGCACGGGCTCGGGCATGTCCTTGGGGATCACCTGTCCGCCGGCGACCCCGCCCAGGAGCGCACCGGCGCAGCACGCCACGCCCGCGATCGTGCGGGCGAGAAACGCGAGGATGGTCGGGCGGATGGTCATTCGGAAATGCTGCGGGGCTACTTGCGTGCGGGCGCCCTGGTGTAGGCCCGAACGACCCTGTCCATGGCCTGTCCGATGGGGGCGATGGTGATGGTCTTCTTGGCGTTCTCGTCGCCGGTGGACACCTGGTACGAGCCGCCCGTGGCGAGCATCGAGAGATCCCTGGCCTTTTCGATGCGGGTGTCCGTGAGCGGGGAGCCGAAGGCGCTCGTGCGTTCCCGCTCGCTCGAGCGCTGGGTGTTGTAGTGGACGTAGAACCCGTACACCACGACCACCGCCACGACGATCACGCCGGCGAGCGCAAGACCCACCGCCAGGACCAGGCGGGTGTTGATCACGTCGGTGTGGGCGTGCTGCGGACGCTCGTCGTGGGAATGGTCGTGCCACTGGTCCACGGCGTCGTGCATCGGCGACGTTTCGTGGACGTGGTGCGCGTGGGGCGGATGCACGCTCGTGTGCGGGTCGGCGGCGTTGAGATGGGGATCGGACATGTTCGGGTCTCTTGACGGGCGGTTCGTGGCCGACGATCAGACGTAGTTCTTGTGGGCGAGGACCTCCGAGAGCCGCGGGTCCTTGATGGGCACGAGCGGCGCTCGCCCCATCTTCCAGACCACGAACCCCAGGAACAGGCACGTCGGGCCGAGCACGCCCGCGATGTCCACCCACACGTTGTTGCCCGGAGCGACGCCCGAGACAATCGGGCGGGCGATGTACACCAGATCGATCCCGTGCATCACCACCATCCACAGCGCCACGATCCACAGGCCCGTCGCGCTCCGCTTGATCGGACGGACCAGCAGGATCACAAACGGCACGAGGAAGTGGCCGATGCACAGGAGCTGGAACAGGCTCTTGTAGCTCGAGTCGTTGCGGAGATTGTAGAACGCCGCTTCCTCGGGGACGTTGGAGTACCAGATCAGGAAGTACTGGCAGAACGTCACGTACGCCCAGAACACGGTGAACGCGAAGAGCAGCTTGCCCAGGTCGTGCTGGTGCTCCTCGGTGAACAGCCTGCCCAGCCGGCCGGAGGCCCGCAGCGAGCACAGAATCAGGCATATCACCGCCAGGCAGCTCACCGTGGCCCCGGCGAAGAAGTACACGCCGAACATCGTGCTGAACCAGTGGTGGTCCATCGACATCAACCAGTCGAACGAGGCGAACGCGGTCGTCAGCGCGAAGATGAGCAGGCCGAACGAGCTGATGAAGCGGGCCTTGGCCGTCAGCCAGCGATCGCCCGTCTCGTCCTGCCTCCGCGAGAGACGGTACAGGCGCGTGCCCAGAACCATCCAGATGATGAAGTAGATCGCGGCGCGGATCGCCCACGCCTTCTCGTTGAGAAACCCGGCCTTCTCGTGGTACACCTGGTCCTGGTGGGCCGGATCCATCCACGGAAACACCAGCCCGTGCGTCGTCGTGAGTTCGAGATACGCGATCGGCAGGAACAGGATCACGACGACCCAGAACAGGCTGGAAAAGGTCTCCGCCGTGCGCCGCACCGTGGCCGACCACCCCGCGTTGAACTGCTGCAGAATCATCTGCAGGCCAAGCGCCCCGAGCGCGAGGCCAAGGGCATAGAGGAACCCCATGTGGTAGGACACCAGCGCGTGCTGCTGCGCGGCCACCCTCCCGGCCCCCTCGCCCCCCGTGAACGCGCTGAACGCGACCACGAGGATGCCGATCAGGCCGACGAAGAACAGGCCGTTGCGGGCCATCGACGCGAACCCCGGGCCGGGGTTGAGCCTGGCCAGGTCGAGCTCGCGCCGCGCGGCGATATGGGCCTCTTCGTGGTGCGCCGGCGCCGAATGCGAGTGGGCGTTGCCCATGCCGATGCTGCTCACTTTGCACCTCCCGCGTTGCCGCCAGAGGTGGCGGGAGGGGTGGGGGTCTGCTCGGTCCACGCCGCCTGGAGCGTGCGGACATACGACACGATCGCCCACGCGTCGATCTCGGACACCTTGTCCGCGTACGAGGGCATCTTGAGCGGCTTGGCCGGGTCGGCGTCGGGAACGCCGTGGCGGATCACGTTGAACACGTACCCGTCCAGGCCGGTCTTCACCGTCTTGTCGGAATACTTGGGATCGTGGAAGTTCGGCACGGGCGTCTTCCAGCGACGGCCGACGATCCCGCCGGTGAAGTTCGCCGGATCGCTCCCCTCGCCCTTGAAGCCGTGGCAGACCGAGCAATAGATGTTGAACCGCTCCTGGCCGCGGGTGATCATCTTCTTCATGGCGTCGGCGTCGTCGGCGTAGGGCTCGTGGTGGTCGTCGAGCCGGGCCTTGAACACCTCCAGCGCGCCGCCCGGGATGGTCTTTGCGTACGCCGGTTCGCCCTCGGCCAGCGGGGTGCCCGCCGGGTCCAGGCCGTCCCACACCTCGGCCGAGGCCCGCAGGTACCTCGCCCGCGAGAGATCATCGACCCGCGTGGTATCGCCGAACGCGACCGTCCCCGGCACGTGCGGCCGCATGGCCCGCCCGTCGGCGAAGAACTCGGTCTCGGTCTGCGGCTTGAACTTGGGGCTGTCGTCCATGTCCGGGAGGAACTGGTGGGGCGGCTCATCGCTGCGCTCCCCCTGGCAGGCCGAGAGGCCCGCCAGGCAGAGCACGCCAAGGCCGGCCATCGCCAGCGTGTGCCGAACTCGGGTTGTGGTGTCGTGCATGTTCATCGTGTCATTCGGGCTCGAACGGGTTCCGACCTTCTCGCTTCTCACTCGCCGCTTCTCACTCTCCACCGCTCACTCTTCCACCAGCTGCACGTTGTACCCCTTGGCCCCCTCCAGCAGCGACCAGGTCTTCTTGGAATCGAAGTTGGGGTCGCGGGACTCGATGCAGATGACGAATCGATCGTCGCTCACGCGCAGGAACCGCTCCTTCTTCATGAGCGGGTGGTACCACATCGGCAGCAGGTTGAAGGCGAGCATGGCCAGGAGCGCCGTGAACGCCGTGAAGAGCACGCCGATCTCGAACGTCACCGGGATGAACGCCTGCCAGGCGCCAAGGGGCTTGCCCTGCACGACGGTGCCGAATCCCCGCGTCGCCACCCAGTACTGGAACCCGAAGCCGACGGCCGCGCCGGTCAGACCGATCAGGCCCACCGCCAGCGGCAGGCGGCTGTTCTTGAGCCCCATCGCCTCGTCGATGCCGTGGATCATGAACGGGGAGTAGACGTCCCACTTCTTGTACCCGGAATCACGGATCTTCTCCGCGGCGTGGAAGGTGTCGGCGGGCGTGGCGAACTCCGCCATCATCCCGTACACCACCTCGCCCGCGCTGGTCTTGTAGATTGTGTTGTGTGCCTTGGCCATGCTTGGTATAGGTCCTGTTGGTCCGATGGGTCCTATCTACTCGGCGCCCGCGCGCCCCGCAAACTCCGAACTCAGTGGTCCTCGTGCGGCGACGCCGCCGGCGTCACGTTCTTGATCTCGCTCATCGCGAACGCGGGCAGGAACTTCAGGAACAGCAGGAACAGGAAGAGGAAGATCCCGCACGTGCCCACGAAGGTGAGGATGTCCACCGGCGTCGGGTAGAACATGCCCCACTGCCCGGGGAGAAAGGCCCGGTGCAGGCTCGTCACGATGATCACGAACCTCTCGAACCACATGCCGACGGTGATGAAGCACGACACGACGAAGATCCACAGCGGGCTGACCCGGCACCCGCGGAACCAGAACACCTGCGGCGACACGACGTTGCAGAAGATCATCGTCCAGTACGCCCACCAGTACGGCGCGTACCGCCCGTCGGGCCCGGCCAGGAACGGCGGCACCAGGCGGTTGAACACGAACACGTCCGCCTCGTACCTGTTGCCCGAGTACCACGCGATGAAGAACTCCATCGCGTAGGAGAAGCCGACCATCGAGCCCGTCACCAGCAGGATCTTCGCCATGTTCTCCAGGTGGCGAAGGGTGATCAGGTCCTTCATGTTCGGGTAGAGCTCGCGGGCCGGGATCATCAGCAGCAGCACCATCGCGAAGCCGCCGAAGATGGCCCCGGCCACGAAGTACGGCGGGAAGATCGTCGTGTGCCACCCGGGCAGGATGGACGTGGCGAAGTCGAACGACACGATCGAGTGCACCGAGAGCACCAGCGGCGTGGACACGCCCGCCAGCAGCAGATACGCCTTCTCGTACTCGCGCCAGTGCCGGCTGGAAAACCGCCAGCCCAGAGCGAGGAACCCGTAGATCCACGCCCGCAGCTGGTCGACCCGCAGCCTCAGGAACGGCAGCACCGTCGGCCCGCTCGTCGAGGCCCGCAGGCGGCCCACCGCGCGGTCGCGAAGCGTCGCCATGTCCGGGATCATCCCCATGTACCAGAACAGCAGCGAGACCGTGAAGTACGTGCTCACCGCGAACACGTCCCACAGCAGCGGGCTCTTGAAGTTCGGCCAGATCCCGTTGGAGTTCGGGATCGGGAACACCATCCAGATGAACCAGATCCGCCCCACGTGGATGCCCGGGAACGTGCCGGCGCAGATCACGGCGAAGATCGTCATCGCCTCCGCCGCGCGATTGATGCTCGTCCGCCACTTCTGCTTCAGAATGCACAGGATCGCCGAGATCAGCGTGCCGGCATGGCCGATGCCGATCCAGAACACGAAGTTCGTGATGTCCCAGGCCCAGTCCACCCGGTTGTTCAGGCCCCACACGCCCACGCCCGTCACGAGCAGGTAGACGATCATCAGCGTGCCGATGCCGGCGAGCATCGCCGCCAGGCCCAGCGCCACCAGCCACCAGCCGCCCGGCTTCTCCTCGACATACCCGCACACGATGTTCGTGATGTCGTGGAACGACCGGCCGTTGAGCACCAGCGGGGCCCGCTTGGCCGGGTCGTCGATGAGCGTGCCGTCGCCGGTCCGCGCATCGATGGCCTGCGGCCGGTCCAGCCCGAGCACGCCCGTCAGGCGCTTCGCGTTCAACTCGTCAGGGTGAATTACGCTCATGCGTGGGTCCGCTCCATCACCGCGAGGCTCAGCCGATAGCCCGCGTCATTGCCGGCCTTGGCCGGATCGAAGACATTGTGAATCGCCGCACTGCCGTGCTCGACCGCCGCCCCGTTCTCCGGCCCGCCGCCGCCGGGCTCGCCCGCCTCGTGCCCATGCTCGAACGGGTTGTGCATCCGGAAGTCTCGGTCGGCGCTGATGAGGTTCAGGTTCGGATTGCGGATGCCGGCCAGGTAGGTCGTGCGCGGACGGGTGTTGAGATACCCCAGCAGCATGTACGCCCGCTGGTGATTCCGCAGGCCTCGCACCCGGCTGCCGGTGCGCCTGGCGCCCCCGGGCTCGGGATACTTGGTCTGATCGTCGGAGATGTCGCCGAACGTGATCGCGTCGGCCGGGCACGCCTGCTGGCAGGCCACCTGGAAGAACCCGTCGGGGATCGCCTCGAGATTCTTGAGCTTGACCTCGATACGGGCCTCGTTGATCCGCTGCAGGCAATAGTTGCACTTCTCCATCACGCCGCGCGACCGGATCGTGACGTTCGGGTTCATCCCCAGCTTGGTGATCTCGTCGAGCCGCTCGCGAAGGCGCGGCGGGATCAGGTTCACGTTCTTCGGGCCCACGCCCACGGCCTCCATCGACGCCTTGCCGATGTAGTCGCCGTTGATCTTCTTCACGCCGTAGTCGAAGAAGTTGAACCGGCGCACCTTGTACGGGCAGTTGTTGGCGCAGTACCGGGTGCCGATGCACCGGTTGTACACCATGTAGTTGATGCCCTCCGGCCCGTGCACGGTCGCGTTCACCGGGCAGACCGTCTCGCACGGGGCGTTCTCGCAGTGGATGCACGCCACGGGCTGGAACGACACGTGCTCCGCGCTCAACGACTTGTCGCCGCGCCCGCCGTGCCCCGAGAAATACCGATCCACCCGGATCCAGTGCATCTCGCGCCCCTTGTTCACCTCGGTCTTGCCCACGACGGGGATGTTGTTCTCCGCCTGGCAGGCGATGGTGCAGGCCGAGCACCCCGTGCACGAGGACAGATCGATCGACATCCCCCACTGCGGCCGCGTGGCAAAGTCCACCGGGCGCGCCCGGCCGGACGCGTCGGTCGATCCGGTCACGTACGCCGCGCTCCCGTTGTCGGCCTGCGTGCCCGCGATTTCTCCCGGCAACTTCGTGCCGCGCTGCGGGTTGACGTACGCGTTCACGTTCGCCGGTGTGTGGGAGAGCTCGCCCAGCCGCTCGGCGAAGTTCAGGGCGCGCTTCTGGCCGTATGAATCGGTGTTGGCGGTGGCCCGATCTTCCGGCGCCATGCCGCGGAAGGGATCGTCGCCGAAGTGCTGCCACGCGGGCAGGTCCACCTCCCGGATGATCTTGCGACCCTCCATCGATCCGTGGTGCTGGGTCGTCACGATCTGGTAGGCACGCTCGCCGTCGGTGGGGCGCTCAACCCTCGCGCCCGAGGCGAACCGGCGCGACGAGCCGCCCACGCCCGCGATCGGATACACGTTGTGCCCGGTCTCCTCGCCGACGCGACCGACGCTCTTCCGCCCGTAGCCATAGCGCAGCACGACCGTGTTGTCGGCGATGCCCGGCATGACCCACGCGGCCGCCGCCACGCTCTGGCCGCCGACGGTGACCTTGATCACGTGGGCGTAGCGCTTCTTGTCGGTCTCGTCGTCCTGATCGAGGCCGAACTTCTTCGAGGTCGCCTTGGAGACCATCGCCACGTTGTCCCAGACCACCTTGGTGATCGGATCGGGGAGCTCGTTGAGCCAGGCGTTGTTTGCGAATCGACCGTCGCCTGTCGGGCCCATCGTGAACACCACGTCCATCGCGTCGTCGCTCGGGCGCGTCGGCTTCCACCCGCCCAGGGCCGCGGAAACCGCTTCGCCGTCGATCTTCGGCGCCGGACTCTTTTCCTCGACCATGAACACGCCGTCGTTCAGGGCGCGCCGCCACGCCTTCTCGAAGTCGCCGCCTGCGAAGCCGGCGCGGGACTTCCACGTGGCCCGAACAATCTCGTGGCCGTCGGCGGTCGCCGGATCGTCGCCGCAGATCATCGCGAGCACTTCCAGATCGCTCCTGCCGCCGTAGAGCGGCGCGATCATCGGCTGCATCGGCGAGTGCACGCCCTCGACGGACTCCAGATCGCCCCACGACTCGAGCGCGTGGGCCGCGGGCAGCCGCCACGTGCCAAGGGCGATCGTCTCGTCGTTGTCCAGCGACAGCGTCACGCGGTTGGCCGCCTTCACCATCGCGTCCCCGAACCCCAGATCCCCCGGCGCGTCGTACGCCGGGTTCACATTGATGCACACGAGCGTGTCGATCGACCCGGCGTTCAGAGCATCCACGACGGTCTTCAAGCCGGCCACGCCGGAGGCCGCCTCGTCCTCGCCCATCGGGCGATACGAAACCGTGCTCCCCACCGCCCCGAGCACCGAGTTCATCGCGTGGCAGAGCGCGTGCACCGCCGCGGGCTGCGACGGACCGGCGACCACGACAACGCGTCCCTGCCGGCTCTGCCCCTTCTCGTCGAGCACGAGGTCCTTGGCGACCTCCTCCACGAACCTCGTCGCCTCGGCCGCCATCTCCGCCCCGAGCTTCCCGGCCATCTCCGGGCCCATCCGCTCGACGACCACCTTGATCGCCCCGTGATGGGCCCCGACGCCGGCCACCTTCGACGCGATCGCGGCCGCGACATACGGAATCAGGCTCGGCGCCACCGCAAGCCGGTGGTCCGCCTTCGATCCCGTCAGCGTCAGCGACGACTCGACGACGTACAGCCGGTTCATCGAGTCGGTCGTCGTCATCGGCGATCGCCGCGAGGCGAAGCCGCGCGTGTTCCGCAGCATCGCCGGATCGTCGAGCAGAATATCGCGGTCCAGCGAGACGATCACGTCGGCCTGGTCCAGGTGCAGCACCTCGCGCATCGGCCTGCCGAACGCCGTCTTCGCGCCAAGAACGATCTCGTCCCCGCCGGTCGGGTCCCACGCGATCCACGCCGCCTTCGGGAACTCCTTCTTCACCCGGGCCTTCATCGCCTCGCGCGACGCCGACCGCTTCTTGTCCACCACGAACGCGAGGCCCTCCCCTCCGCTCGCCCGCATCCCCTCGAAGTGCGTCCTCGACCACGACGCGAAGTCCAGCCACGAGCGCGGCGTGTCCGCCGGCTCGCCCGCCACGCCCGTGAACGTCGGGTCCTTGAGCCGATCCGGGTCGTACAGGCTCAGGATGCTCGCCTGGGCCCACGCGCTGGACTTGCCGTTGTTCCCCGCGTGCAGCGGGTTGCCCTCGATCTTCGTCGGGCGGCCCTCGTGCGTCTCGACCAGAATTCCCTCGACCGCCCCGCCCGGCAGGCACAGACTCGTCGCGTAGTACTGCGACTTGCCCGGCACCACATCCTCCGGCACAGCGCGCGAGTACGAGTAGATCTTGTGATCGGGCCGGCGGCACCCCGGAAGCGTCGCCGCGCCCGCGAGGGCCACCGAGGCGCCCATCAACTTCAGGAACGACCGGCGGGAACTCTCGAGCAGGCGCGACGCGTCGGTCGGCATCTCCTTCTCGAGCCAGTCGCGGAACTCCGGCGTGTCCGCCGCGTCCTCGAGGCCGCGAAAGTAGGCGCCCCCGTCGGTCCCGATCTGCGTGCTGGCGAACGCCCGCGGCTTCTTCACCGGGAGCTCACCGACTGTCGAATGGCATTGATCAAGGCTCATCGGGTTTCCTGTCTTCTGCTCTGTCTCGGCACTCGGCACTTGGTACTCGGCACTGCTCAGTAGTGGCACGCCCCGCAGTTCTGCGGGAGCAGGTGGAGCTTCTTCATTTCCAGCTTCTTGAGCAGTGCCACCCCGCCCTCCGACCCCACGTCCAGCGGATCGCCGCCGGCCGTGTACGGGCCGTTGCCCTCGCCCAGCCGCTTCTGCACCCAATACAGGTCCGTGACCTTCTCGCGCGGCACCAGGTGCGGCGCCGGGTCCGCGTGGCACTCCAGGCACCACGACATGCTCAGCGGCTGCACCTGGTGCACCACCGGCATCTCGTTGATCGCCCCGTGGCACGAGTAGCAGCTCACCCCCGCGTTGATGTGCACGTTGTGCGGAAAGTTCCGCACGTAGTCGGGCAGCTTGTGGATGCGCCGCCACGGGATCGAGGCCCCCCCCTCGACCACCGACAGGCTCTCCTCCTGATACGCCCGCATCTTCGCGTCGGCCTCCTCGAACTTGCCGGCCTTCTTCAGCGCGTCGATCTCGTCGAACCGCGCCCCGGCCTCCCACGCATCGCGGATGAACTGCACCCGGAACTTCTTCGCGTACATCTCGTCGTTCACGTGCCCGTCGGCGTGGCACCCCATGCACGTGCTCACCGACGGGATGTTCGCCTCCGCCGAGTTCTCCACCTGGCTGTGGCAATAGCGGCAGTCCATGCCGAGCTTGCCCGCGTGGATCTGGTGGCTGAATCCCGGGAACGTGCTCCCGGGAATCTCCGGCGCCCGGACCGCGGCCCGCGCGGTCTTGACGATGCGGGCCTCGGCCTGCTCGGATAGGTGCGGCTGCGCGGGCATGTAGCCGGCGCGGAAAAACTTCGGCGTGGCGTAGTACCACATGCCCCCCACTCCCAGCGCGAGCGTGCTCAGCGCACCTCCCGCCAGCAGGGTGGGAAGCTGGTTCATCCACTTCGGGAAGATGGTCGACACTCTAACTCCTCGCTTCTGGTCGATGCCCGGGGAAAAGACCAGGGGTGTGCGATCGTCGCGACCGTAACCTCATAACCTCCAACGGACTGTCCCGTGATCGGAGGCAATTCCTCCCCAGGGAAAAATATTGCGGTCAGGCCGCAATCGTCGCATCGTCACACCTACTCTGTCAAGTTTGGAGTCCTGCCGGTGGTCAAATGAGACTGAGTCGCAGCAAATGTACCGACACAGGGGTTCCCCCATGCACGCGGACCTGACCCGAGATCGCGGTTCCTTCCTCGCCCCTTCCCTCGTCGGTGGGTTCGCGGCCACCACGGTCATGGCCTCGGTGTGGCTCATCACCCACCTCCCCTGGTTCGGCCTCCCCGAGCAGACCGCCATCCCGGTGATTCTGGTCGCATGGCTCATCGCGATCGCGGTCTTCACCGCCAACCTCTCGCGCCGGCGAGCCCTGGTCGTCGGCCTGGGATCCGGTCTCGTCTCCGGTCTGGCCGGACTCGTGTTCTTTGGGAGCCGCCTCGCTCCCTCGGCCAACGCGTCCGGGGTGTCCGGGGGTCTCGTCCCCAACGCCCCATTGCTGGTGCTCGGATTCCTCGGCCTCTCGGTGGTCATTGGCCTCGCGGGGGGCGGCATCGGCCGCCTCCTCGCCCGATCTTCCACCTCCGACCAGCCCGCCGCGCACTGGCTCGCCCGCTTCGCCCTGGTCACCAGCGCGGCCGTCGCACCGCTGATCGTCATCGGCGGCCTCGTCACGAGCACCCAGTCCGGCATGGCCGTCCCCGACTGGCCCAACACCTACGGCTCGAACATGTTCCTCTATCCCCTCGGAGCCCACGTGCAGGCGGGCATGCAGGGGGGAGGCAAGAGCTACGCGCAGGTCTTCGTCGAGCACGCCCACCGCTTGTTCGGAGCGTTCGTCGGCCTGAGCGCGATCGTGCTCCTCGTGTTCACGATGCTCGTCGAGCGTCGCCGATGGGTGAGGGTCCTGGCCTGGATCGTGCTGATCCTCGTCGGCCTCCAGGGCGTCCTCGGCGGCATGCGCGTGCAGATCGAGACGCTCCTCAGCGCCGAGAAAGTGGACGGCGCGAGCAAGGTCGGCACGATCCTCGCCGCGTGCCACGGCGTCCTCGCCCAGATCACCGTCGCGACCATCGTCGCCCTCGCGGTGGTCCTGTCCGATCACTTCCGCGCCCTCGCGCCCGGCCAGTCGGTCGTCGAGCCGCGCGTCTCCCGGCGGGCCAAGCTCCTCTGCACCGCCACGTTGCACGCCTCCCTGCTGCAACTCGTCTTCGGCGCGATGTACCGCCACATGCGCTCCAACCACGCCCTGTTCGCCCACATCGGCCTCGCCGTCATCGTGCTCGTGCTCGCCGTGATCGCCGGGTTCACCCTCGCCTCGCCCCCGATCCGCCGATCGCTCGTCGGGCCGCGCGTGGCCATGATCGGCATCGCGCTGGCCGTCGTCGCCACCATCCAGTTCCTGCTCGGGTGGATCGCTTTCGGAGCCGCGGGCGAGGCCCCCACCGCCGCGACCATCTCCCAGGCCGCCATCCGCACCCTCCACCACTCCAACGGGGCCCTGTACCTCGCCCTGGCCGGCGCGGCATTCGTCTGGGCCAAGCGGCTTGCCCGTCCCCCCCTCGTGGCCCCCTCGCCCGCGTGAAAAACCGCGGCGCGGGCGGCGGGTTTTTTCCCCTGCAATAGCGGGCGTTCGGGCTTCGTTGAACCGAAGAACCGTTCGTACACTCCCGCTCCGGAGCCCGCGCCATGCAGCCATCCGCTTCGACGGCCTCCCAGCCCGACTCCAACACCCCCCCACCGCCCCCGAGCGCGTCCGACCCGCCGGAGCAGTCCGCCCCGCCCATCGGCGCCCAGTGGCGTTCCTTCGCCTCTCTCGCCCCCATCAAGTCCAAGGACTGGGGCTACGACCACGCCCGCCACCTGCTCAATCGCGCCGGCTTCGGCGGATCGCCCGCCCAGATCGCCACCCTCGTCAGTTGGGGCCCCGAGAAGAGCGTCGAGCACCTCCTCAACCCCGACAAGATCCCCTTCGACGAGGTCAAGGCCACCGCCTTCGATCACGATATCATGCGCCCCGTCTCCGGCGAGGAGCGCGGCGAGATCGCCATGGCCCGCCGAAAGGGCGACGAGGAGGCCGTCACCCGCCTCCGGGCCCGGCGCCAGGAGGCCGAGCGGGACGACCGCCGGCAGATGCGCGACATCCAGCACTGGTGGCTCAAGCGCATGATCGAGACGCCGCGCCCGCTCGAAGAGAAGATGACCCTCTTCTGGCACGGCCACTTCGCCACGTCCTACCGGACGATCGAAGACTCGTACCACATGTTCGTGCAGAACCAGCTCTTCCGCAAGCACGCGGTGGGGAGCTACGCCAAGCTGATGTTCGAGATCATCCGCGACCCCGCGATGCTCAAGTACCTCAACAACGACGACTCCCGCAAGGACAAGCCCAACGAGAACCTCGCCCGAGAGATCATGGAGCTCTTCTCCCTCGGCGTGGGCAACTACACCGAGAAGGACATCAAAGAGGGCGCCCGGGCCCTCACCGGCTACACCTTCGACGACGACGAGTTCGTCTTCAAGCGCACCAACCACGACTCCGGCGTCAAGCAGATCCTCGGCGCCCGCGGCGCCCTCGACGGCGACGAGTTCGTCAAGGCCATCCTCGCCCGGCCCGCCTGCGCCCGCCACATGACCCGCAAGCTCTACCGCTACTTCGTGCTGGACTATCCCACCGGCAACAAGCCCCTGGACGCGGCCGCCGCCGGCGTCCTCACCTCCCTCGAGTCCACCTTCATCTCCTCCCGCTACGAGGTCAAGCCCCTCCTCCGCCGCCTCTTCCTCAGCGAGCATTTCTACCAGCCCCGGATCATGAACGAGCAGATCAAGTCCCCCACCCAACTGGTGGTCGGCGGCGTCCGCTCCCTCAACACCCCCGCCCGCGACCTGGGCGTCCTCGCCGACGCCATGAACATGATGGGGCAGAACATCTTCTTCCCCCCGAGCGTAAAGGGCTGGGACGGCGGCCGATCGTGGATCAACACCGCCACCATGTACATCCGCCAGAACATCCTGTGCTTCCTGCTCACGGGGCGTACACCCTCCGGATTCGACCCCCTGGCCAAGCAGGAAACCTTCGACCCCATGCCGCTCCTGGACCAGATGGGCCTCTCCTCCTCCTCGCCGCCCGAGGAGATCGCCGACGGCGTCCTCCGCTTCGCCATCGGCCGCTCCGAGCCCCATAACCGCGCGATCCTCGTAGACATCCTCCGCCGGAGCGGCACGAATGTCACGAGCGACACACTCACACAGATGTTCCTGCTCGTCACCGCCATGCCCGAATACCAGCTCTGTTGAAACTCCGATCTGGAACAGACATCCCCCAGATCAAGCCAAGCCCCCACCGTCTCCGACCCAGTCCCGATTTCTCCGCCCCGAGGCCCCGACCGTCCGAGGAACTCCCCATGGCCTTTGATCTCGAGAACTTCAATCCGTTCACCCGCCGCTCGTTCATGGCCCGCGGCCTGGTCATGGCCTCCGCCGCGTCCACGGTGCCGTACTTCGTTCAGAAGTCCGCCGCCGCGCTCCTCCCCGGTTTCGGCCTCACCAGCACCCCCGGCATGCCCGAGGACCACGTGCTGGTCATCGTGCAGCTCGGCGGCGGCAACGACGGCCTGAACACCGTCGTCCCCTACCGCGACGGCAACTACTACAAGGCCCGCCCCGCCATCGGCATCCCCGAGAACAAGGTCCTCAAGCTCTCCAAGGACGCCACCGTCGGCCTCCACCCCAGCCTGGGCGGCTTCAAGGACCTCTACGACAACGGCATGCTCTCGATCGTGCAGGGCGTGGGCTACCCCAACCCCAACCGCTCGCACTTCAAGAGCATGGACATCTGGCAGACCGCCGACACCACCGCCACCGGCAACGGCTGGCTCGGCCGCTATTTCGACAACGACTGCTGCGGCTTCGACGCCTCCGGCAAGGCCACCCCCGAGCCCTTGGCGGGCATCGCCATCGGCAAGGAGGCCCCGCTGGCCATGCAGGGCCAGATGTCCAAGCCCATCGGCTTCGAGTCCAGCGAGCTCTTCCAGTGGCTCGGCGGCGGCGTCGAGAAGAGCCTGATCCCCGCGTACAAGGAAATCAACGAGCGCGGCGTCACGGGCGCGACCGACCCGAACTCCACCGCCGGCTTCCTGATGCGCACGTCCATGGACGCCCAGATCGCCAGCGACCAGATCCGCAAGGCCGTCGCGCAGCGCCCCCTCGCCCAGTACCCCAACAGCGACCTGGCCCGCCAGCTCCAGATGGTCGCGAGCATGATCCGCGCCGGGCTCAAGACCCGCGTCTACTACGTCACCCTCGGCGGCTTCGACACCCACGCCGGCCAGGGTGGCGAGAACGGCCGCCAGGCCCAACTCCTCACCCAGGTCGGCTCCTCCATCAAGGCCTTCTACGACGACCTCAAGAAGCAGGGCAACGACTCGCGCGTCCTCACCGTCTCCTTCTCCGAGTTCGGCCGGCGCGTGCAGCAAAACGCCTCCGGCGGCACGGACCACGGCGCGGCCGCCCCGATGTTCGTCATCGGCCCGATGGTCCGGCCCGGCGTCGTGGGCAACCACCCCTCGCTCACCGACCTCGACGCGGGCGACCTGAAGTACCAGATCGACTTCCGCTCCGTCTACGCGGGCGTCCTCGAGGGCTGGATGAAGGCCGACAGCAAGAAGATCCTCGAGGCATCGTACCGCCCGGTGGACATCATCAAGAAGGCTTGAGGGAGCCTCTCGCGTAAGCGAAAGGTAGATCGCACAACCACCCGCAGTTTCCACTACACTCCGGCAACCCCGGAGTGTTTTCATGCGCGAACTCCTCATCCCGCTCCTCCTCCTCTCCCTCTTCGCCCTCCAAGGCTGCTCCGCAACGCCGACCGCCGCGCCCAAAGGTGACTGGGCCATCGCCATCCACGGCGGCGCAGGCGTCCTCGACAAAGTCGCCCCGCCCGAGGAGCGTGCCGAGTACGCCCGCTCCCTCGCCGCCGCACTGGAAATCGGTCGCAACGAACTCGCCCGCGGCGGCACCGCCCTCGACGCCGTGCAGAAGGTCGTCAACACCCTCGAAGAGAATCCCCTCTTCAACGCCGGCAAGGGCGCGGTCTTCACCTACGACGGCACGCACGAACTCGACGCCTCCATCATGGACGGTGCAACATTGAAGTGCGGCGCGGTCGCGGGCGTCAAGACCGTCCGCAGCCCCGTCGGCCTCGCCCGCCTCGTGATGGATCGCTCCCCGCACGTCCTCCTCACGGGCGACGGCGCGGAACAGTTCGCCACCAAGATGGGCGTCGATCGCGTGGACAACACCTTCTTCGACACGCCCCAGCGTCGCGAGTACTGGAAGGAACGCCGCGCCGAACTCGACAAGCAATCCCAGACCCCCGCCGACCCCCGCTCCACCTACGGCACCGTCGGCGCCGTCGCCCTCGATTCCCACGGCAACCTCGCCGCGGCCACAAGCACCGGCGGCCTCACCTGCAAACGCTGGGGGCGCGTCGGCGACACGCCCATCATCGGCGCGGGCAACTACGCCGACGCACACGCCGCCATCTCCTGCACCGGCACCGGCGAGGAGTTCATCCGCCACGGCGTCGCCCGCCAGATCGCCCTCCTCGTCGAGATGAACCGCTCCGCCGCCGGCGCCGCCGACACCGTCGTCAACCACCGCCTCAAGCCCGACGACGGCGGCGTCATCGTCATCTCCCGCACCGGCGAGATCGCCATGATTTACAACTCCGAGGGCATGTTCCGCGGCGCGGCCGACTCCCGCGGCCGATTCGACGTATCCATCTGGGACAAACCCGAGACCATCACGGAGGCCGCCAAGTGACCCGCTCCCTTTTCCTACTGCTTCTGCTCACGCTTCTTCCCGGATGCTCCTCCACCATCCGCTCCTCGGGCTACGAGCCCAACCGTGCCACCGGCCACCTCGTCATCGTCGGCGGCGGCCTCAAGGACGAGAACGCCCCCATTTTCAACCGATTCGAGTCCCTCTGCGCCGACGGCCCCATCGGCATCATCCCCCTCGCCAGCGGCGATGGCATCAAGGCTGGCGAGAGCACCGCCCAGCGCTGGCGGAAGTATTCCGCCACGCGCCCAGTCATCGTCATCCCGCTCACCCAAAACGACGCCGACAAGGCCGAGGACCCCGCCATCGCCGCCCAGATCCGCTCCTGCGGCGGACTCTGGTTCACCGGCGGCGATCAGTCCCGCATCACCAAGGTCCTCCGCCCCGATCCCGCCCGCCAAACCGCCTGCTACGCCGCGTGCCTCTCCGTCCTCAACGACAAGAACGGAGTCATCGGCGGAACCTCCGCCGGCGCGGCCATGATGTCCGACCCCATGATCACCGGCGGCCGCTCGCCCTCGGCCCGGACAGCAAAGAACTCCGACCCCGACAATCAGGACTCTCGCCACGTGACCACGGCTCCCGGAATGGGCTTCTTCACGCACGGCCTCACCGACCAGCACTTCATCCAGCGCGGCCGCCTCGGCCGCCTCATCGACGCCATGCGCGACACGGGGATCCGGCGCGGCTATGCGGTGAGCGAAAACTGCGGGATCATCGTCGATCGCTCCACCGGCGACATCGAGGCCCTCGGCGATGAGTTCGCCGTCTGGCTCATCGACGCAACCGCTCCCGGCGCGTTCACCCCCGACGCTGCCGACCTGCGCATCTCCATCCTCGCATCGGGCGACCTCGCCGAAGGGCGCAGGATTCACGCCGCCGCGCCCGGCACGGATGTGCGCACACAGGGCATCCTCGAAGCTGCGGAGACCGTTTCCGACGTCTGGGAATCCGCGACCATTCGCAAGGCGCTCGGCCGCATCGCCTCCGGCGGCGGCCGCTCCGCACATGTCACCCTCACCGACGGGCGCACATCGCTCACGTTCATCGCCGACGACCGATCCAACGTCTACGTCGGCGTCCCCGGCCGCACTCCCTGCTTCGCGAATCTCCGGGTGATCGTCAAGCCCGCGAACTGACCCCCGCGCCCGCCCGTTTCACCGCCGGCGCGCCTCGATCCTGCGGATCCGCTCGGGCTTGATGTACGCACCCATCTCCCCCGCCCCGATCCCCGGCGGCGGGGTGTATCGCTCCGCGTCGGTCATCAGGTCCTCCTCCGTCAGGTTCTCGTCGAAGATATACACCCGCTCCCCGCACTCCGGGCACCGCACCCACCCCGCGCTCACCCGCAACCCCACCATCGAGAACTCGCAGTACGGGCACCCCGCCTTGTTCACCAGCCGCCGGATCGACCGCACCAGCATCCACCACCGCACCGCCGCCCCGACCGCCACCGCCACCAGTAACCCCACGAACACGTTGAGCCCGATCCACCTCGCCATGCCGTTGCCCGTCAGGCTCAGCCCGGTGGACTTGAGCCCGAACGTCATGACCGCCGTCACGCCAACCCACACGACCGCCCCCACGAAGCCCCAGAGCGCGGGGATCACCCACAGCGCATCCCCCCGTCGCAGCCGCGCTTTGCGCATGAGCACGACAAACTCGTCGTCGGAGTACTTCTCCAGTTCGGGGATCGCGAAGATGGCGGAGAAGCGACGCATGGGAGATGAGCGGGGCTCAGACGGGTGTACCAGCCGCGGCCCCCGAGGTTGAGGCCGGTGGGCCGGAGGATGGCGGCGGCACCACGCATCCCTGCCCGCACTCCGGGCAGGTGATCGTGCGGTCGGACTTCATCGGCAATCCAACGAGCGAGTATTCGCACTCGGCGCACCGCCGGGCCAGAATCTGGGGGTCGCTCGTCAACCGGGTCTCCAGAGCCGCCCGAAGCAAGTCCCTGTGGTGCCTGCTTCCCCAAAGGTACCCGACAAGCGCGGCCGGCAAGACGGTCATCGCCGGAGTGATCAGCCCCGCCCCCGGGATGCCGTTCCCCATGCGAATCAGAATCGCCGCGGGGATCAGGACAACACACCCGACCACGGTCGCGATCACCCCGGCGCTGATGCCCTCGAACATCAGATGGCCGTGGATATCACGCACCATCCTCGACGCCGCCACGCGCGCCTCCGCCTCCGGCAGATGCTCGAACTGCGGGAACTTCTTGAAGGGATGTCTCCACGGCCACGCCACGCGCTCGGCTCCTCAATATCCGTCCATCCACGGATGCGACTCTCCGCACTCCGGACACACCACCCGCCCCCCTTCTACCGGTAGACCGGTCAGCGGATACGAACACTTCGAGCACAAGTTCCACACCCGGTCGTTCGCCGGCCCCAGCCGGTGCGCCAGCGTTCCGGCCGCAAGCCTTTGGAATCGCCACGCGGCGGCAAGGTACGAAACAACCACCACCGCCGTGCATCCGCCCACCACTATCGCCCCCTCCACCCATCCCGGGTCCCGACCGCCGAGAATCGACAACACCCCCGCGCTCGCCAGGCACGTCCCCAGCGACATCGCGATCATCGCGCACATCCCGAACGTCCCGGCGTCGAGCAGCATCGCCAGACGGTCCCGGCGCAGCATCCGCGAGCACTCCCGCGCCGCTTCTTGCTCCGACAAGTGGTCGAAGGCGCGAAACACCCGGTGCAGCGGCGGCCAAGGCCAAGGCATGGGGGATTGTTGTCATCCCGGCAGTGGCCCCCCCGCGTCGGGCGTAAGGGTGAGCAAGGTCTCGTCGGTGATCCCAAGGTCCGTGAGCGTGTGCCGCGTCCCGCACTCCGGGCACGTCACCGCCCCCGCCACCGGCCGAAGTCCCAAGAGCGAGTACCCGCACACCGTACAACCCAGTCCCTTGATCTGCTTCCGCAGCAGTCTCCGCTGCCACGCATCGCTCAGGGCCAGCGCGGCCATGCACGGCGCGCCCAGCCCGATCGACAACAACAACACGCCGACGAACATCTTCCACGCGCTCTGCCCCGCATCCCCGAGGATCGCCTGGGCGACCAACAGCATGGCAACTCCGCCGATGCAACTTCCGGGAAAGAACAGCATCCCGAAGAGCAGCAGCACGTCAATCGTGGCCAGCGGATTCGCCCCGTTCGCCGCCGCCTTCATGAAGGCCCGGCACCGCGCATCGCTGAACTCATCGAGTTCGGGAAACGCCCGATAGGACTTCCAGAGCGGCGATCGCACGTGGACAGTCTATCAGGACGACGCCCGGTCAACCGCGTCGATCGACTCCGCGATCCTCGGTCTCAAACGCCGCGTCATCGGCCGGGGCATCGATCAGGTCGTCCGGATGCGTTCCGTACGCGGAGAGGTCGATTTCCAGCCCACATTCTGGGCATCGGACCATACCGCGGACCTCAGGCAGTCCCATGAGCGAGTACCCGCACACGTCGCACGCAGTTCGACCGACCTCTTTCATCGCACAGAACTTTTGGCTTGCTCGGGCGCAATAAACCAACCCGGCCACCTGGGGGCCGAACACAAGCATGCAAACCAGAACGAGGCTCAACCACTCTGGAAGCGCATGTCGCAAAACGGACGGAATCATGGGGAACGCGCGTCCGAATACCTCCAGCACGGTAGACAACACTGGGATCCAGACCGCCGACGCAACAACAAAGAGGATGAACGCCGCAACGGCGTGGATCAGTTGCGCTGGCTTGTGCCGACGCGCCAGCGCCCACCGCTGATCGGCGCTGAGCATCGCATACCTGCGCTCTCGCTCGGCCTGACTAAGCATGCTCCTCTACTTCTTCGCCGGAAACAAAAACTCCAACTCCCCGCCCAACCGCTTCGCCCACGCCGTCTCATCGTGCGGCGCCCCCTCATCCACGATCAGCCGGAACCGGTCGCTCGCGAGGCCCTTGCCCGCCATCAACTCCTTGAACGCCGCGGCCGTCCCCGCCAGTTGCCGGTTCTGCGCCTCGTGCTTGTCGTCCTTCCCGTACTCCTTCCCGCCCATCCCCATCGCGATCCGGCGCGGCCAGTTCTTCTTGGCCGCGAAGTGCTTGAACGCCGCCCGCTCCTTGGTCGTCATCGGCATGCTCTCGCAGATCACCTTGCCGAACACGCCAGGATGCTCCGTCGCCGCCTCCAGCGCGATCACCGCGCCCAGCGACGACCCGCCGATCGCGGTGTTGTCCGGATCGCTCTTGACGCGAAACGCCCGCTGAACGCGCGGCATCGCCTCGTTCATCAGGAACGCAATGAACTCCGTCCCGCCCGGCCGCACGCCGTCGATCATCGCAAACGGCGTGTACTCCTGCGACCGCTTCGCCCCCGCGTTCGGCACGCCCACCACGATGATCGGCTCGATCTTTCCCGCCGCGATCAACGCCGCGGCCGTCTCATCCACCCCCCACTCCGCCGGGATCGCCCCATGTTTGTCGAACAGGTTCTGCCCGTCCATCAGGTACAGCACCGGGTACGTCCTGGTCCGATTCTCCGGCTCCTCATACCCCGGCGGCAGCCACACCAGCAGATCACGATTGAGCGTCCGCGCCCCCGGCCCGCCGCCCCCGACCACCTCCAGCCGCTTGAGCGTTCCCGCGCCGACATTGATCGTGCGATAGCGGTCGTTGGCATCGGCGACGTTGGCTCCGGGCATCTGGTCGCGCCAAGCCTCGATCGTCAGTTCGATCACCGGCTTCTCCCCCGGCTTGAGCCCGGACACATCCACCATCGGGAGCATCCGGTTGTCGATGTCCTTGAAGTCCTTGTCCGTCTCCACCCTCTCCCACGCCCCGCGCGCAAACTTGAACGCGATCCGCGAGTCCAGCGTCGGCTTCTCCCACACGATCCGCCACTTCTGGTCCGATTGCGCCTGCAACTGCATCTTCGGGTCCGCCGGATTCCACCCGTTGTGGCTCGAGGGCATGTAGATCGGGCTCGAGGCGTTGGCGATCCGCGTCTTGTCCGTCACCATCACGATGAAGCCCTGCTCCAGGCTCTCGGGCTGGACCATCTTCGCGCCGGCCTTCGGCTCGGCCTTGGCCGCGGGCTGCGCCTCCATCGGCGTCGGCGCAACCCTCCGCAGCGGCGCCGGCGCGCCCCCGAACCACCGCTGCACAGTCGCGGGCAGCCCGCGCGTCCCGAACAGCGCGCCCTGCATCCCCACCAGCGTCGCGATCAGCACGAGCACCCACGACAGCGCCAGCCACTTGCCCATTGGTCGTCCTTTCGTCCTTGCCACGCTCAAACGGTAGCGAACGAAAAAAGCCCGGGCGCACGCGCCCGGGCTTTGGTCCTTCACTTCAGTCCGATCACCTGGCCGCGTAGTTCTTCGCCACCTCGGCCCAGTTCACCACGTTCCACCACGCCGAGACATAGTCCGGCCGGCGGTTCTGATAGTGCAGGTAGTACGCGTGCTCCCACACGTCCAGCCCGAGGATCGGCTTCCCGCCGCACCCCGCGATCTTCTCGCCCATGAACGGGCTGTCCTGGTTCGGCGTCGAGCAGATCTGCACGCCGCTCCCATCCGCCTTCACGCACAGCCACGCCCAGCCCGAACCGAACCGGGTCGCCGCGGCCTTGGCAAACTCTTCCTTGAAATGCGCGATGGTCCCGTACGCGGCGTTGATCGCCTTGGCCAGATCGCCCGTCGGCTCCCCGCCGCCCCCCTTGCTCGCGGGGGCCATGATCTTCCAGAACATGGAGTGGTTGACGTGCCCGCCCGCGTTGTTGCGCACCGCCGTGCGCTTGTCGTCGGGAAGGTCCCCGAGGTGCTTGATCACCTCGACCGGATCCATGTTCGCCCACTTCGTCCCATCGAGGGCCTTGTTGGCGTTGTCCACATAGGCCTTGTGGTGCTTGTCGTGATGGATTTCCATGGTCCTGGCGTCGATGTACGGCATCAAGGCGTCGAAGGAATACGGCAGATCGGGCAGCGTAAACGGCATGGGGATCTCCTTTTGGCCCGCGATCGGGAATGGCTCGTTCGTCGCCGAAACAGGGGGAATCTCCGGCGATCGACTGGTGTTATCTTGAGAACTTCGCCTTTTTCCAGGCCGACGACCGGGTTGGTTGCAAATGTTCCGCGGATCAGGTATCTTCGCCCCTCGCATTGGTCAGGCGGAGCACCTTGCCCCGTTTGACCCTTTCAGCGAGCCTACGCCAAGCCGTGCAACGCGTCCATTCCGCGTGTTGCGCTGTGACGGACATACCAGCCAATTCCTCGCCCTCGCGGCGGGGCTCTCGCAGGGATGCGAGGTGTGGGTCTGGAAGTAGGTGGCCGGCCCTCAGGATGGGGGCACGAGGATTCGTTGCTCGCACCAAGGATGGCTGGCGGTCTAATCCCCCAGATTTTGGGGTAATCGACATGAGCTGGCGGGTTGGAGAATTGGGCAACGTTTCTCAGGCTCGGACGTACAACAGCATATCGCTTGTCATCAATATTCAGGGTTTTTACCTAAACCTATGCCTATCGGACTTCGGTCGGCCGCCTCCGGCCATCAACGCTCTGAGATTCTCTCCGGAAGCATTCCGGTTCAACGGTTTCTTGCGGTGAATGTGTGGTAGATTGAATGGGTACGCGGCGGTCGGATAACCCGCTGGCACATCCCAAACACCGAACGCCTGGATGGATCCCGGCGTAGGTGGAGCAAAGGAGACGGTCACGAGCGCTGAAGAGCGCGTTTCGGACTCGTTCGGGTGCTGTTGGCAGGACGCCACGGCTCAGTTCCGCCGAGGACGGCGCGTTATGCAGTGCGGCGTTCATGCGAGGCGAACCGATGTAGGTCGCCCCGCCGGCCATGACAGGCGGCTCCACGACGAGTCACCCGCCCTGACCAGCCAGGTTTGGCGGCCCGGAACAGGCGGACCAAACGGGGCTTTGAGCCCGCTAGGAAGATCGATGGTACACATGAAGCACACCCTCAGCCCCCTCGAGCAGCACCGGCGCAAGACGCGCGTGCAGATCACGGCCGACCAAGCCGGGCGCGGCAGCGCGCCCCGCACCCGCCGCTCGCTCTCCAAGGAAGACGAGAAACTCCTCGCCACCCTTGTCAATCCCAGCAACCCCATCGACTACATCGACTCCACGGCCTTCCGTGAGCCGACGGCCGAGGAGATCATCTACAACGCCGGCGGCGACATCGCCAAGCCCGACACCTCCTGGTACCACCCGGTGATGGACGACCTGTCCCCGGGCAAGCATCGCACCGTCAAGAGCACCCAGCAGGTGATCCTCACGGGCGCCCAGGAAAAGGTCCTCTTCCACAAGTTCAACTACGCCCGCTTCCGCGTGAGCGAACTCCAGAAGCAGGTCTGGGGCTCCGAGTCCCGAAAGCCCACGACCGATCAGGCCGAGATGATGCTCAAGTGGTACCGCATCGCCGAGCGCGTCCGCGAGCAGATCGCCGAGACCAACCTCGCCCTCGTCCTCGCGATGGCCAAGCGCACCCGCATGAGCGAGGTGGACTTCGCCGATCTGGTCAGCGAGGGCAACATGGCCCTGCTCCGCGCCGTGGACAAGTTCGACGCCGGGCGCGGCTACAAGTTCTCCACCTACGCCTGCCGCGCCATCCTCAAGGCCTTCAGCCGCCAGGGCATGAAGCTCAGCAAGTACCGCCAGCGCTTCCCGACCGATTTCGACCCCAAGCTCGAGCGTTCCAACTACCTCGAGACCAAGCGGGCCGACTTCGAGAAGGACGCCGCCGAGGAGGTCAAGCGCATCGTTCTCGAGAACCGCGCCGACCTCACCGACGTCGAGCGCACCGTCATCGAGCATCGCTTCGGCCTCGAGACCACCGACGGCGAGAAGCCCATGACCCTCGAGCAGGTCGGCCAGATCATCGGCGTCACCAAGGAACGCGTCCGGCAGATCCAGAACAAGGCGATGGAGAAGATCCGCGTCGAACTCGAGCAGAAGTTCCTCGGCGTCAAGCCCCCGGAAGTGCCGGGCGCCGAGGGCGAAATCGCGGGCCTCCCCGCGGTTCCCGGCCAGCCGGGCCAGATCGTCGGCCCCGGTATCCCGTCGATGGCCCAGTCCCCCTCCTCGCCCCGCGAGGACTACGAAGAGCTCGTCGCCCTCAACTGACGCGTTCGATCAACCCGGTTCCCCACACGCCCGGCGGCTTCGCCGGGCGTTTTTCGTTGGCGCCCGAATCGCGGGCCCGACACGATGCCCTCCCTGACGGTCGGGCTGCTTGCTCACCCCAGCACCCCGTACTTCACGATGCACCACAGGGCCCGCACCCCGTCCCTCCACCCGATCTTCTTCCCCTCCTCGTACGTCCGCCCCGAGTACGAGATGCCCACCTCGTGGATGCGCACGGCCGGACGCAGCCGCGCCACCTTCGCCGTGATCTCCGGCTCGAAGCCGAAGCGGTCCTCGCGGATCGTGATCCGCTGGATCACCTCGCGCTTGAAGACCTTGTAGCACACCTCCATGTCCGTCAGGTTCAGGTTCGTCACGGCGTTGGACAGCAGCGTGAGCGCCTTGTTCCCCACCGAGTGCCAGAAGTACAGCACGCGGTGGCTCTCCCCGCCGATGAACCGCGAGCCGAACACCACATCCGCCTTCCCATCCAGGATCGGCCGCAGCAGCCGCGGATACTCCTTCGGGTCGTACTCCAGGTCCGCGTCCTGCACGATCACCAAATCCCCCGTCGCCATGGCAAACCCGGTCCGAAGCGCGGCCCCCTTGCCCCGGTTCTTCTCGTGCCGCGAGCGTTTGAGGCCGAACCGCTCCGCGACCCTCGCCAGCGCGCCGTCGGTCCCGTCCGTGGACGCATCGTCCACGCAGATGATCTCTTTCTCGATCGCGCCCAGGTCCACGGCCGACACCGCCTCGAGGAGCCGCTCGATGGTCGCGGCCTCGTTGTACACCGGGATGACGATGGAGAGTCGCATGGATTGGCCAATGTCCTCGGACAGGCCGGGATGGTAACGCGGTTCTTCGATTCGCGCCCGCACCGCGGTCCCGGCAACCACCGATCGCCCCGCGGGTACTAGCCACATGCCCGACGCCCCGCCCTCCCTTCCGGCCACCGCGGCCGCGCCCGGCCCCGTCGCGTTGCAGCCGGCGATTCGGCTTCCCCTGTTGGGTCAGAACGACGGGTCTATCTCGTGGCCCGTGGTCGAGTTCACCCCCGCCGGCGACCGGATGGTGGTCGTGGATTTTTACTCGCGATTCTGGAGCGTGTCGAACCTGCGCTGGCACGCGCCGGACCTGGCGATCCTCTGCATGATGCTCGCCTTCGGATGGGTCGTTCACCGGGCGTGGAAAAACCGCTCCTCCCGCCTGCACGCGGGCATGGTCGGGCGTTGGCTCTGCCGCCGGTGCGGCTACGACCTGACTCCGCCCGGCACGGACCCGGCCGTCCGCACTGCGCCTTGCGGTCTTCAGGCCGTCTGCCCCGAGTGTGCAACCCCGACGTCCACCCGCCCGCCCCGCCAGTCTCGCTCCCGGGCCCGCCGGATGATCGGGCCGATCGTGGCGTTCCTAATCATCTGCGGCGGGGCCGCGGCGGTGCTCAATCAGACGCTCGAACCGGTGCCGCCGGCACCGGCGTGGGCGAACCCCTGGGAGGCGTGGCCCAGCCCGCTGCTGAGCGGGTTTTTGGCCCACGCCCTGTTCATCCCTCGGTTGCAGAGATGCGAGAACGCCGCGCACCCCGATGCGCACCGGCTGACCCTGTACGAACTTCCCACGGCCCGCGAGATCGCTCGGATCGACGGGCTCGTAGGCGGGTACGCGGACTACCGGTTCACCCCAGACGGAACGTGGTGCATCGCCGGGGCCTCAACGTGGGACGAACCTCCGCGGATCTCCGCCGTCGATCTTCGCTCGTCGCCGCCGCGGGCCTACTCCTGGCCCGTGCCGAGATCGGGCAGGTGCTGGGTGGTGCCGCTCCTCCAGAACCCGCACGAGGTGCTCATCGCCGAGCTCGCCCGCGCCGACGGCCAACCCTGGGGACCCGGCGCGCTGCCGCCCGAACGGCCGACACCGAACGTCGTGATCCGGGGCTGGTCCCTCGACGCCGAGACCGGCAAGCGATCCCTGCTGTTCGAGGTCCCGGTGACGCTCGATGCGCCCGCCCTGCTCGGGTCGCTCTCGTTGAGCCTGTGGCAGGCCGAACCCACGGGCGACTCGCCCGCGTGGACCGCCGTCCTCCAGACCCTCGGGGCACGGAACCGGTTCGCACCCAAAAGCACGTTTCGCATCTTCTGGATCACGCCGCGAGAGGTGCGATCAATCGACACGGTGCACCCGGGCAAGTGCTCCATGAATCCATGGCCGGAGCGCGACGGCGTCTCCCTCCCGCTCTTCATCCAGACGAACGCCGGAGCCCGCAGCACGGCCACGCTCGACACCCGCACCGGCGCCATCACCCCGGGCCCGCCGGAGTACATCTGGAAGTCCCCCGACGGTCTGCTGACATCCGCCCAGGGCCCGACGGGCCTCCCGGGCTTCGCCGGTCCCGACGGCGCCATGGTCGCCTGCACGTATCTCGACAAGGCCTGCATCCAGACCCGCCCGGACGAGCAGGGCCGTTGGGCGTGGGTCAACTGGCAAGGCTCCCCGCCACCGCCATGGCTTGTCAACATCGCCGGACAACGGTTCAGGAACACCGAGTTCATCGCCGTGTGGGACCTGGAACCGATCAAGCAGTCCATCCGAAGCGGCCAACCCCCCGCAGCCCCACCCCCCGCCCCTGCCCCCAATCCGATCGCCCCGGATCCCGCGGCAAGTCCTTCGCCCTGAGCAGAGGCGGCCGAACGGCATAACGTACCCCCACGCCCTTTGCTCCCGTCCTCCATACCCCCTCCACCACAGAACTCCCCATGAGCCTCAACTCCGACGCCGAATCCAACTCCGCGACCCACACCGGCCACGTCACCCTCGACCCGGACGCCAAGCACGACCCGCACGCCACGCGGTTCGGCGACTTCCTCAAGGCGACCATCAAGTTCGAGGCCTCCGACCTCATCATGAAGACGGGGCAGAAGCCCAAGATCCGCCTGCGCGGCGCGCTCAAGCCCCTCGACACCACGCCCGTGACCGCCGACGAGTTCATGTCCATCGCCAGGCACATCCTCAACGAGGAGCAGCTCAAGGACCTCCACCACTTCGGCTCGGTGGACTTCGCCTACGACTACGACGACAACACCCGCTTCCGCGTCAACCTCTTCCAGGCCCGCGGCAAGCTCTCCGTCGCCGCCCGGCGCATCTCCTCGGACATCCGCAAGTTCGAGCAGCTCTACCTCCCCGAGATCATGGCCGAGATCGCCATGCAGCCCCAGGGCATCGTCCTCCTCTGCGGCGTCACCGGCTCGGGCAAGACCACGACCATCGCCGCCATGCTCGACTACGTCAACGAGCGCAAGCCCGTGCACATCGTGACGATCGAGGACCCGATCGAGTACATCTTCACCGACCGCAAGGCCACCATCAACCAGCGCGAGATCGGCATCGACTGCCTCGACTTCAAGATCGCCCTCCGCGCCCTGGTCCGCGAGAACCCGGACATCGTGCTCGTCGGCGAGATGCGCGACAAGGAGACCTTCGAGGCCGCGCTCCACGCGGCCGAGACCGGCCACCTCGTCTACGGAACCATCCACTCCTCCTCGACCACGCAGACCTTCAGCCGCATCTACGGCCTCTTCGAGCAGGAGGAGGTCGAGCAGGTCCGCCGCATCCTCGCCTACCAGATGCGGGCCTTCGTGTACCAGAAGCTCCTCCCGACGCTCCACGAGAAGATCCACCGCATCCCCGCGCTGGAGATCATGATCAACAACGCCGTCGTCCGCAAGCACATCCTCGACGGCCGCGAGGGCGAGCTGCGCGAATACCTCAACGCCATCGAGGCCAAGCAGATCGGCATGATCGACTTCAACGACTCGCTGGTGAAGCTCGTCGAGGACGAGATGATCCACATGCGCGTCGCCCTGGAGGCCAGCCCGAACGTGGACGATTTGCAGATGCGGCTCAAGAAGCTCGGGTAAGAGCCCGGAAGATTCACCACAGAGACACAGAGGCACGGAGAAGAAGAACCCGGAGGGATCGGAGGAATCGGAGCACTCAGAGAGAATCTTCTCTGATTCCCTCCGCTCCCTCTGATCTCTCCGAGTTCCTTCTTCGTTCTTGTCCGCCTCTGTGCGACTGTGCGGCAGGTCCCTCCCACCCCGCCCGGGGTGATCGTGAAGCCGGGCGGGGTGCCCGCCAATCCGAGCGGCCTGCTCTTCAAGCCGGGCACGTTCCTCATCAAGGCGGGCAGCTTGGAGACCAAGGTGGGCGCCTTCCTCAGCAAGCCGGGCACCTTGCCCTCCAAGGCGGTCGGCTTCCTCTTCAAGGCGGGCAGCTTGGTGAGCAAGGCGGGCGGCTTCCGCTTCAAGCCGGGCGGCTTGGAGAGTTTGGCGGTCATACTCGACACTGAACGGGCCCCGACGATGATGGCCGGGGCCGAGAAAAACCCCGCTCCCGCCGCGCCAACGGGGGATCGTGCCGTCGCTCCTCCGGGCGCACGGCGAAGTGCCACTGCCTTGGCGGTTCCTCCGCAAAGGCAGTGCGGTCCCGAGGAGAGCGCGGGCCGTGCGGGGGGCTTTGCCGGAGACGCGGCTTGCGGTAGACTCCCACGGTGACCGACCCCGATCACCCGCACCCCGCCCCGGCTCGACCGTCCTCCCCCCCACCGCAAGCGCCTCCGCCGCCGCGAGGTCGGATACTCCCCCCGTTTCCTCACCTTCTCCTGCTACCAGCGTCTCCCACTCTTGGGCACCCCCGCGCTCAAACAGGTCTTCATCGAATCCCTCCGCCGCGCCCGCGCCAAGGGCGAATTCGAGCTCATCGCCCGGGTCGTCATGCCCGAGCACATCCACCTGATGGTGCGCCCGATGCACGGAGTGGAGTGGGCCCCCATCGCGGCCGGACTGAAGACCTCCGTCGGCAAGCGCATCCTCAATCGCTGGCAGAAGACGCGGGCCCCGATCCTCTCCCGCCTCCGCGATCAACGGGGCGATCTCCACTTCTGGCAGCCCGGCGGCGGATTCGACCGCAACGTGCGCGACGACGCCGAGTTGGAGAAGGAGATTCGCTTCATCCACCGCAACCCCGTCGAGAGGGAACTGGTCGAGAAGCCGACAGACTGGGAGTGGTCGAGCGCGAAGTTCTGGACGGCCCGGCACGAGCGGTATCGAGATATCCGCACGTGGAGCCAATCGCGCGATCAGCCCGAGGGTTGGGACGGATGGTGGAGGAAGGAGGCCGGATTGGCCTGCGACTGGCCCCCCGGCGATTGGCGTGCGTGGGCGATGTGGCCCGCATTCGAGTAGCCCGGCAAACATCCATCAAACGGCGGCCAGCCATATGATTCTCTACGCAGGGAGTCCGCCGATGCAGAGCCCCGCCACGGCCCACGCCCCCCGCAAGACCGCACTGCCTTGCGGAGGAACCGCAAGGCAGTGGCACGTCGCCGTGCGCTCGATGGTGGGGCCACCCGCCCCCTGCTTCCGTGTAGTTGGAGAACGTCCGGCCTGATTTCCAAAGGGTTTCCAGTCCACCGCCCGACGGCCATTCTCCACAGGAAAATCCTGTCGGCCAAGGGAGTGTGCGTTCCTCGGAATACTCGAACATCCATGCCGGATGCCTTGAGAAGCCAGTTCGGGACGGGCCCCGTAACCCATTTCTCCTTGGCGGTAGGTTCATCCGTCACCATCGAGAGCGCCGAGGGCGCAACGGCCGCATCAAGGTACGCCGGGACATCGCCAAACTGGGCCTGAACCTCTCCCCTCCGCGACTCCGGACCTATGGTAACGAAGTACGTCTGCGCCAGTTCGAGGCCGACTCCGTAGCTAGCGCCGAAGACTCGTACGCATGCATCATCATCGATCTCCAGTGTGGCCTCGCCTGCTCCCGGGCCGCAACGCTGAGCAAGAACCGCGCCTATGACCTTCGTCATGTCACTTGTCTGGGGTATAGGCTCGTCGCTTCTGACGATCTGAACCAGGAGGACTTCTGCTCGCGCCAGCGCTCCCCAGGTAATGTGCATCCTGAGTCTCGCACCGACCCGGTCAATGTCGAGCGCCAGAAGTCCGGAGTCGCCTTTGACCGCGGCTTCACGAACGAAGAAGGATGACGGGCGCGGGGGCGGTTTTTCCTCACAGGCCACCAATGAGCAGACTTTGGCAGCAAAGAAAGCCGCCAGAGCCATCAACGTCACCATTCGCTGGAAAGGCCTCGGCACGAGTTGAGACTACAGGAACCCGCTGCGACTGTCAAGAACGAGTCAGTCGAACTCGGGTTCGCGTCGCGCAGGCGGCTGCCCGTGCGACCGCCGCGCGGCGAGACTCGCCCCATAGTTGGGAATGAACGCACCAGAATGCCGCACGATTGGAGTTTTCTCTGGGGCGGGGTAACGCGGAGTCGCGGGAAGGACGAAAACACTCGCGGTGCCGATGGACGGCACCGGCCCGGTCGCAACCGCCCCCAAGAAGCAGGAGGATCGAATAATGCCCGTTGTACCAGACAAGAAGGTCGAGCAGATCGAGTTCGCCGAGCAGCACGCGCCCGTCTGGGCCGCCACGCCCACCGCGATCGGCCTCACGGCCGCGCAGTGCACGGCCATCACCACCGCCACCACCACCGCCCGCCGGTCCTACAAGGAGGCCCTCGCCGCACGCGAGGCCTCCAAGGCCGCCACCACGCAGGCCGACAACGACATCAAGACCATGCTCAACCTCGTCGGCGATGCGGTGAAGATCATCCGCCACTACGCCGAGAGCACGAACAACCCCAACGTCTTCGCCGCCGCGCAGATCCCGCCCCCGGCCACCCCCGTCCCCGCCATCCCCCCCCCCCAGCCCGGCGAGCTGCCGGCCGGCATCAACGCCATGGGCACGCTGAGCGTCGAGTGGAAGGCCAGCCCGGCGACGGCGGGCTTCGACGACTCCACCTCCGGCGTGCTCTACCTCGTGCGGCGCAAGATGAACGCCGAGACCGGCTTCACCATCGTCGGCACCGCCAAGCCGACCCACGCGGGCAAGCGCGGCTTCTCCTCCTTCACCGACTCGAGCCTCCCGGCCAACCCCGCGAATCTCCAGTACGTCGTGCAGGGCGTGCGCGGCAACCTCAACGGCCCGGCCAGCAACGTCTTCAACGTCACCCTCGGCATCGGCGGCGGCGGCGGAATGTTCGTCGCCGACTCGAGCATGGGCCCGGACCTGAAGATGGCCGCCTGAGTTTCGCTCGGCCCGACACCCATCCCCACAGCCCACGGCCCTCCCACCATCCGGGCCTTGGGCTTTTTTCATGCGCCCGTCGCTCTCCCCGCCCTCCCGGACAACCGCCGCACAGGCATCCCCATCCTGCAACCCCGTTCGCCCCAAACGCGGAGAGGTTGATACCCTACCCATTCCTTCCCGGCACCCCCCGCCGCCGGTTCGCCCTTGGTTCACCCCGGGCGGCCGGTGAGCCTCCCGCCGGAACTGCCCTTTGGAGACGGCATGCCCACCCTTGATCTTTCGATCGCCTCTTCCTTCACGACCCTCGCCTGGACGGATGCGCTGGGGGGGCTGACCCTCGCCCAGAAGGAGCCGGCGTACCTCGTGAGTATCTACGCCCCGCTGGTGATGCTCGTGATCATCCTCCCGTGGGCCTGGGTCATCTCCAAGGTCTACGACAAGCACTGCGCCCAGTTCTTCCTCCCCCGGCGGGCCTGGAACATCGCGCACATGGCGGCGGGCTTCATCGCCGTCGCGGCCATGCTCTTCATCGGCTCGCTCATGCCCGGCAGCCTCGGCGGGTTCTGGATCGGCTTCGGCGTCGCCCTGCTCGTGCTCGCCGCCGACCTCTACGCCTTCGTCCACATCGCCAACAAGGACGACCGCGTCCCCGAGCGCCACCACATCACCTGGGCCACCTTCTTCAAGCGCGACGACAAGAAGAAGGCCAAGGCCGTCAAGGGCCCCGCCGAGATCAAGTTCGCCATCCGCGGCCAGGACGACAAGGGCAAGTTCACCAAGACCGTCGCCGCGCCGCTCGTCGAGACCCCCGAGATGGAGGTGCGCGTCGCCGCCGAGAAGCTCTACTCCGAGGCCCTCCGATCCCGGGCCGCCCAGATCGACTTCGCCCCCGCCGGAAGCGCCGACGGCGCGTACGTCGTCAAGCACATGATCGACGGGGTCTTCCAATCGGCCGAGGGTGGCCCCATGCCCGCCCCCAGCGCGGCCCGGATCATGGACTTCTTCAAGGCCTGCGCCGGTCTCGACGTGGCCGACCGCCGCCGCAAGCTCCAGGGCCTCTGCCAGATCGAGGAGATCGGCGGCACCTCCGTCAAGCACACCATCCGCGTCACCTGCTGGGGCGCCCAGGGCGGCATGCGCGTCTCCCTCCTCATCGACCCGGACATCGCCGTGAACAAGAAGGTCGAGGAACTCGGCATGCTCCCCATGCAGCTCGAGGAACTCAAGGCCATCGTGGACGACGGCAAGGGCGTGGTCATCGTCGCCGCCCCGCGCGATTCCGGGCGCACCACCCTGCTCTACTCCATCCTCAAGAAGCACGACGCCTACATCAACAACGTCCAGACCGTCGAGATGGACCCGCAGGCCAACCTCGAGGGCGTCCGCGCCAACAAGTTCGACGCCCAGGCCGAGGGCGGCAACCTTCCCGCGGGCTCCTCCGGCCCCGAGTTCTCCACCCTCGTCCGCTCCATCATGCGCCGCGATCCGCAGGTCGTGGGCGTCTCCGACCTCCCCGACGCGGCCACCGCCAAGGAAGTCAGCCGCGCCGACCACGAGCGCACCCGCGTCTACATCTCCTTCAACGCCCCCGACGCCCTCACGGCCGTCGCGGCGTGGGTCAAGCAGGTGGGCGAGCAGCGGGCCGCGGGCGAGTGTCTCCACGGCGTCGTCGCCGGAAAACTCCTCCGCAAACTCTGCACCAACTGCCGCGTCGCCTACCCGCCCGCCCCGGACATGCTCAAGAAACTCGGCCTGCCCGACAAGGTTCAGCAACTCTTCAAGAAGGGCGGCCAGGTCCTCGTCAAGAACAAGCCCGAGGCCTGCCCCGTCTGCCAGGGGAGCGGCTACTTCGGTCAGGAGGGCGTCTACGAGGTCTGCCTCTTCGGCAAGGAGGAGCGCGACCTCATCGTCGCCGGCAATCTCAACGGCCTCAAAGCCGCGATGCGCAAGCGCAACGTCCCCACCATGCAGCACGTGGCCATCCGCAAGGCCGTGGACGGCATCACCAGCGTCGAAGAGGTCCTCCGCATCACCGCGGGCGACGGAGCCGCGGCCCCGGCCAGGCCCGCCCCCGCTCCCGCCAAGCCCGCCGCCCCCACCCCGCCCGCGCCCACAGCCAA
>CALMPG010000102.1 GCA_937871915.1 uncultured Phycisphaerales bacterium | reverse complement strand
GGGCGGGGGGGGGTGGGGGTGGGGGGTGTGGGGTGGAGGCGGGGGGGGGGGGGGGAGGGTGGGCGGGGCGTGTGCGGGGGGCATCGGCATGGCGGCGGGGTCGCTTGAGGGGTTTTCGTGATCCGGACCCGAGGACGGAGGTTCCGTCCCCGGGGACGGACCGTCCGTTCCCGGGTCCGGGCCACTCGGACCCGGCGACGAGGACTCCGCGACCGGGAGCGATCCGGTCGCCCCCGCGCACGCTCGACTCGTCCCCGGGAGCGGGCCATCCGTTCCCGGGTCCGGGCGCGCCGGCCCCGGAGCGGAGGTGCTCGCGCGTGGAGATGGAACACTCCCGCGCGGGAATGGAGGTCAGGCAGGGGCGATCGTCTGCATGGGCGGGCGGGGAACGCTCAGGCGAGTGGCAACCGATTCGCGGCCGCCTTGAATCGGATCGCCGTGACTCCGAAGAAGCCGAGCATCGCGACCCACGTGATCGCCGCGACGAGCGCGAGCGCCGCTTTCCATGGCTGCTGCACATCGGTGCCACCGATGAGGTGTGCCATTCCCAGCATCCACGGCGTCATGCTCGTGAGGCCCATGAGGCCTACTGCGAGGCAGAGCACGCCAGAGGCACGACGGGCCAGCCGAACCGCCTCTTTGTTCGTGGTGTCCATGGCGGATTCTAGGGTGTCAAAGGATGGAAGGGCCTGTGGGTGCGCTCCGGCGAGTGCGGGCACGGTGCGTTCAATCCCCCGCGAAGCGGCGCGAAGGAGAAAGGCCATGCTGATGGCCTTCAGCCTGAGGAAGGGAAAGGCCGGCACAGGGGCCGCCCTGCCGTCGCCAGTTCCTCGGGCCGAAGGCCACCAGCAGAACATGATTCACACGATCTTCGGAGCCGCCGCGCCGCACTCCGGACAGACCGCGCCCGGCGGGAGGCCGGTGCGGTCGTACTGGCAGGTCGGGCAGAGACCAGGTCGCCCGCGGCGGCGGGCGAGGGTGTCGAGCCACCATGCCGTCGCTGTCGCCAGTAGCGCCACCGCGAGCGGTTGCCAGATCGGGTTGAGGCTTTTCTCCCTGTAGCTCATCCAGTTGACGTAGAGCTGTCCGTCCCAGATCCAGACCACCACCAACAGCACAGTCACCGCCGCGCCGCCCCATTTGATCGTCTTGCGGATTCGGGGGTGGGGCTTCATGGCGAGACTCTCCCTCCCCCTCCTCCCCTCCGCGAACCCCCGCGCGACCCCCGCGGACCTCTGCGTGCTAGATTCCTCCGCGCCCCGTGTGCCGCGTGCGATCGTGCGGGCCGCGAGCGCCGAGGCCCTCCCCGACGGCCGGGGGGTCTACTGCGACTCAAGGTCCTTGATGAGCGTCCGGTTCTTCAGCCGCGACATCTGCGTCATCTTGTCGATGATGAGAACCCCGTCGAGGTGGTCCATCTCGTGCTGCCAGCAGCGGGCGAGGAGGCCCGTGGCCGTGCGCGTGAAGGACCTGCCGTGCAAGTCGAGGGCGGTGATGGTGATCGTGGGCGGGCGGAGGACCTCGCCGGTGATCTCCGGGAGCGAGAGGCACCCTTCTTCCATCTTCTGGGGTGCGCCGACGGGGTGGGAGAGTTTGGGGTTGATGTAGAACTGCGGGCCGTCGGTGCCGGTGGGGGGGTCCGAGTCCGGCGAGTGGTCCTCGGATCGCGGGATATCGCAGATGAACATCCGCCACGACAGCCCCACCTGCGGCGCGGCCAGGCCGATGCCCTTGGCCTGTCGCATGAGTTCCACCATCCGGGCCGCGACGGCACGCACTTCGGCGGTGACCTTCTCAACGGGTTTGGCCCTCACCCGCAGCACGGGCGCGGGATACTCGACGATGTGCAGGGCAGCGGGGTCGACCTTGGCGGGCGGAGAGGTGGCTTGGGTGGGGGACTTGGCCATCGCGCAAGTTTAGGGGATTCGAGCGCTCAGGGGGGACGAGGAGGAAACATCACCGCGAAGGGGAGAAGGAGACCGGAGCACCGAAGCAGGACGGGGAGGCGAGACGGCGATCATCCGCCGCCCCGCTTCGTCCCTTCGATCCCCTTCGCCCCTTCGCGGTGAAACCGCCCTTGGGAAGATCGCAACCCGGCGAAACACGCGGCCCAAACGCGGCCCGGCGGAACAATCGTGCGTATCGGAGGTCCGGATGGGGCGGTGCGTTGACGCTCGGGCGGCGCGTTCGGTACTATTTCGGCTCCCCGCCCTCGCCCCCCATTCGTCCCCCGCCCGAGGCCACGACGGCCGACCACGGTTGAAGGAGTCCGACTTGGCGTTGTCAGACCTTTGGAAGAAGAAGGAAGAAACGACGCCGCCGACCGCCAATGGGGCGGGAGGCGCCGGGGACAGCGGCGGCAAGGCAGTCGCCAGCGGCGGGTGGGAGTGGGACTCCAAGAAGGCCGACGCGTTCTTCGAGCGGGCCGCCACGCTCCACGAGGCGACCAACTTCGGGTTCGCGATGTTCCACTGGATCCGCGGCCTGCGGTTCAACCCGCTGGCGATGAACGGGCTGGAAGGGTTCTTCACCTCCGCCGGGAAGTTCTTCAACGAGAACCCCAAGGGCGAGAAGGAGGACACCTACAAGCTCACTCTCAAGGACGCCGGCAGCGGCAAGACCGACATCGACAAGTACCTTACCTCGCTCGTGCAGTGGTCCTCTCACCCGCACGATCCGGCCTACGCGGTGAAGGCGATGCAGAACGCCGCCGGGCTGGGCCTCGAAGGGCCGACGGTCTGGATCGCCGAGCGGGCCTTCGGGGCCGTCACGCGCGACAAGAAGCCGCGCAAGGAGCACATGGTCGCGGTCATGAACGCGCTGGTCCGCTTCGAGAAGTTCGAGCTCGCCCTGCAGGCGGGCGAGATGGCCGTGCGGATCGACCCCAACGACGGCGGCCTCGCCTCCGAGGTCAAGAACCTCGCCGCCGAGTGGACCACCAAGAAGGGCGGCTTCGACCAGACCGGCGAGGAGGGGGGCTTCCGCCGGAACATCCGCGACGCGGCCAAGCAGCAGCAGATGGAGGAGCGCGACCGCGTCGTGACGACGGGCGAGGTCCTCGACCGCCAGATCGCCTCCGCCCGGGCCGACGCCGAGGCCAGCCCGAACGACCGCCCCAACGCCATCCGCTTCATCGAGGCCCTCAACAAGCGGGCCACGCCCGAGGACGAGGCCGAGGCCATCGGCGTGGCCCAGACGTGGTTCGACAGGACGCAGGAGTACCGCTTCCGCGAGACCATCGACGCCATCAAGGTGCGCCAACTCCGCCGGCGCGTCACCTCGCTCAAGCTCAAGTCGGACCAGGAGGGGGCCGGCGAGGAGCTCAAGGACGCGTACAAGTCGGCCGTGAAGGACTACCTGAAGGCCCAGATTGAGAGCCTGCAGGGGCAGGTCGGCGCGTACCCGACGGACATGGGCCGCAAGTTCGAGCTCGGCAAGCTCATGTTCCAGGTCGGCAAGTTCGAGGAGGCCATCGGCCTGTTGCAGGAGGCCAAGGCCGACCCGGGGAACAAGGCCAAGGTGGACTACTACCTCGGCCTGTCGTTCCAGAAGATCGGGTGGAACGACGAGGCCATCCAGACGCTCCGCGGGGCGATGGCCAACATCCAGGCCGGCGACGCCGACACGGAGATGACGCTCAAGTACGCCCTGATGGAAGCCCTGCTCGCCCGCGGCACGGAGCAGAACGCCCTCGCCGACGCCGAGGAGGCCATGAAACTCGCCTCGGGCATCGCGATCCAGAACATGAACTACAAGGAAGTCCGGGCCAAGCGCGACCTCATCAAGGCGCTCATCGTCAAGCTCAAGCCGGGAACCGGCGCGTGAACGCGGTCGCGATCATCCCGGCCCGCCTCGGCTCGACGCGCCTGCCGGGGAAGGTGCTGCTCGACGCGACCGGCAAGCCGCTCATCCGGCACGTGTGGGAATCCGCCAAGCGGGCCGCGTGCCTGTCCCGGGTGATCATCGCCACCGACGACGCCAGGGTGCTCGCCGCCGCCAGGGGCTTCGGGGCCGAGGCGGTGCTGACGGGCGAGCATCCCAACGGCACCAGCCGCCTGTGCGAGGCCGGCGCGCTGCTCGGGCTGGCCGCCGATCAGATCATCGTCAACGTGCAGGGGGACGAGCCGGAGGTCGAGCCGGAGGCCATCGACGCGGCGGTGGCGGTGCTGGAAACCGGCGAGTGTTCCATCGGCACCATCGCCGTGCCCTTCGCCCCGGGCGAGAATCCCGCCGACCCCAACTGCGTGAAGGTCGTGCGTGGCCTGTCGGGGAACGCGCTCTACTTCTCGCGCTCGGTGATCCCCTTCGACCGCGACGGCGGGGGCGGGCGCGACGCGGCGTGCCTCCGCCACGTGGGGCTCTACGCCTATCGCCAGGAGTTCCTCGAGCGATACGCCAGGCTCGAACCGACGCCGCTGGAGCGGGCCGAGCAACTCGAGCAGTTGCGAGCGCTGCAGCACGGCTTCAGGATCGGCGTGGCCGTGCGCCCGAGCGCCCGCATCGGCATCGACACCGCCGAGCAGTACGCCGCGTTCGTGGCCCGCATCAGCCGGGCGTCTTGACCAGTTCGGGCGCGGCATCCGCCCCGGCGTTCTCACCGACCGGCGCGGGTGCCGCCGGCAGGTCTCGGAGCCAGACCCGGGTCTGCCCACGCTGCGAGCGGGAACGCAGGGCCTCCAGCCGACCCTCGAAGAGCACGCGGACCTTCTGACCGCCGATCTCCGAAAGCGCGGTCCCCGCGGCCTGCGCGGTGCGGGGCTCGCGATCGTCCAGCAGCGAGGCCAGCCGCGAGAACACGCGATCGGGATCGTGGTGGGCGAGGTCGGCCAGGGCCGCCGTCGCCGCGGCCCGGACGAACGAGGAGTTGTCCGGCGCCGTCCGCATCAGCACCAGCGACAGCGAGTCGGGCGTGTCAAGGTCGGCCAGGGCCTGGATCGCGCCCTGCCGGATCTGGTCCCGGTGCGAGTCGGTGTTGAGGGCCTTGAGGATCGTCGGACGCTCGGCGATCGCGCCCAGCGTGCCCAGCGCACGGACCGCCGCCGCTCGGACCGCGTAGGACTGCTCGGTGTTGAAGATCCGCGAGCAGCGGTCGGCCAGCGCCGCCCGTGGTCCGCTCTCCTCATGCTCCGCCGCGCGGGCGCATTGGTCGATCACCGCCGCACGCAGACGCGGCTCGGCGAGCGACTTCGAGTCCATCGCGGCTCGGAGCGCCCTGGAGGCGGGAGTCACGCCGGCGACCGGCCCGGCGGGAGTGCCCCCGTGCCTGCGGTCGGTGGGGTCTACCCAGCGGGGGTTGGCCAGCGACGCCAGCGACTTGGCGCAGGCGATGCGCAAGGCCTCGGGCGCGCTCGCGTCGGTCAGGACGGCGGCGAGGGCGGGACACGCGGTCTCGACGTCGCCGGCGGCGGACCTCAGGCCCTTGGCGGCCCGCAGGCGGGCCCCGAGCGTGGGGGCGGAGGCGAGTTGAGACGCCAAGTCGCGCGCGGAATCGCGGGCGTCGAAATCGGCGAGCACGGTGAGTTCCGGATCGATCAGCACAACCCGCGGCGCACCCGCGAGCGGGGCCGAGAGCTCGAAGGTCTTTGTGTCGAACCGGGCCTCGAGCCTCGCCCATTCGTCCCTGCCGTCCTTTCCGGTCCCCGCCAGCACCCACACCGGGACGCGAAGGTCGAACGCGGGGTTGTACCCGTCGATGGTCTGGAGCTGCTCGAACGACACCCTGAGCGTGCCGTTCTCGTAGGCGTGCGAGACAGAGACCCTCGGCACGCCGGGACGGTAGCACCACTGATCGAAGAATCGTTGCAGCGACTCGCCGCTCACCCGCTCCATCGCCTGCCGGAACTGGTAAGTCTCCACGGCGGTGAACCTGTGCCGCTGGACAAAGTCCCGAAGCCCGCGAAAGAACACCTCATCGCCCAGGCGCGCCCGCAGCATGTGCAGCACGAGCGCCCCCTTTGAATAGGGGTTCGCCTTCCGGTCGAAGACCTCGTCGGGCGTGTCGTACTCCTTGCTCACCATCGCGGGCTGGAACGGCGCGTTCGCCCTGTCGTCGGCGATAACGCCGGCGATCCACTCCCAGACCTGCGCGTCGTACGCGCCACGATCCGACGCGAGCCCGACGGTCGGGGCGGTGGGCGCATCGCTCCGCCCGACCGATCCGTTCCCCTTGTACTGGAGCCACAGCGCCTCGCAATACGTCGCGAATCCCTCGTTGAGCCAGACGTGCTCCCACGACTTGCAGGTGAGCAGGTCGCCGAACCACTGGTGGGCCAGCTCGTGGACGATCAGATCGTCCTCGTCGCCGTCCAGCGCGGCGGTCTCGTCCTGCGCGATCGACTCGTAGAGCGTCGTCGCCGATGTGTTCTCCATCCCGCCCCAGCCGAAGTTCCACACGCTCACCTGCGCGTACTTCGCCCACGGATACGGCTGATCGGTCAGCCGCTCCAGCAGCGAGACCATCTTCGGCGTGCGGGCGAAGGTCGTCCGGGCGTTGGCCGCCTGGCCCGGGGGAACGTACACGGGCATCGGGAGTTTCGAGGAGCCCACGTCCACGGTGTCGAACTTCCCGACGACCAGCGAGACGAGGTACGCCGCGTGCGGGCGATCCTGGATCCAGTGGAACGTGTCGAACGGTTCGAGCGACTCCCGCTTCACCGATTCCAGCCGACCGTTGGACACGACCCGGAACCCGCGCGGCACGGTGGCGATGAGCTCACTGGTGGCCCGCGCGTTGGGCGAGTCGTGGCAGGCGAACCAGTAGTGGTTCGAGTCGCTCTCCCCCTGCGAGTACAACTGCGCGGCACGTCCCGGGTGGGCCGGAGACTCGGTCGTCCAGACCAGACCGTCGGGAGGGTCGGAGATGCGATAGTCGATCGTGACCTCGGTCGTCTGGCCCGCGGGCAGCGGGGGGTCGAGGTGGATGACGACGGTCTCGGAGGCGGCGTCGCGAACGAGCGTGCAGATGCGCCCGGGGGCCGACACCGCCGAGATCTGCAGCAGCCCCGCGTCCAGGCGGATGTCGGCCAGGTCGCGGGTGCGCGTGGGCGAGGCCACCGTGAGCGTCTCGGAGGCCAGGATCGTCCGGTCGTTCATGTCGGGAATGCGCAACTGGAGCCGCGTGTGCCGGATGTCCGCCCATTTGTGCGGCGGATAGTTGAGGAGGTTCCGCCCCGTCGCGGGATCGAAGGCGCGACGCACCGGCTGGTCCGCCCGCGCGTGGGGTTGCACCAGGCCCCAGGCGCACGCCAGCGCGAGGATTGCTGCTCGTCGGAAAGGGTTCATGGCCGGCCTCCCGCAACGGCGCGTGACCGGTTGAACGCCTGTGCCGCGGCCTGCTCGATCGCCCTCGCCAGGTGGGGTGTCTGCTCGCCGAGCCCGCGGGCGGCGGCCCGCTGGACAACTCTTCGGGGATCATCGACATATGCGCTCGGCCAGAGCGTCCGGGGAATCGCGGCCATCACGAGGGCCGCCGTGGCCCGGGGATCGTCGCTCTCCTTGAGTTGCTCGATCGCCTCCAGCCGGGCGGCCAGCGTGGCGTGGCCCGCCCGCCCGTGAAGGCGATTGAGCGCGTGATCCAGAGGCTGGCGCACCCGCTGCCGGCACAGCACCGACAGGTTCGGATCGACCATCACATCCGCGGGCTTTCGCGCCAGGGCCAGCGAGACGGCCGTGTGCTTCGAGTCCACGACGATCGACTTCCACTCCCCGTCGTTGTCCCGATCCGAGTAGGAGATCCACAGCGGCACCTCGACGGCGTACGCCGGGTTGTCCGCGTCGATGCGCTGGGTCTGGTCGATGACCACCGACAACGCCCCGCCGTCGCCGGATTCCGCCGCGGTCCACGAAAGGTCGATCGCCAGCGCGGGATGCCCCGGCCGCCCGCACCACTGGTCGAAGAATCGCTCCAGGGACTGCCCCGAGGCCTCCTCCAGGCATGTACGAAAGTCGTCGGTCTCGACCTGGGTGAACGCGTGCTTCTGGAGATAGGTGGTGATGCCGCCGAAGAACGCCGCGTCACCGAGGCGCACGCGCAGCATGTGCAGAACGCTCCCGCCCTTTGAGTAGACGTTGTCCCCCGAGGTGAACCGGGAGTCCGGGTTGGTGTACAGGTTGCTCACCATGCCCGCGCGATTGGGGGCGGAACGGGTGCGCGACGACGTCCGTTCCCGCTCGAAGTTCCGCAAGATCGCCGCCTGATACCCGTCCTCGCCCCGGACCTTCTCCGCCCAGAGCGCCTCGCCAAGGGTCGCGAACCCCTCGTTGAGCCACAGGTGCTCCCACGACTTGCACGTAACCAGATCGCCGAACCAGTGGTGGACGAGCTCGTGGGAGATGATGGAGTCGATGCTGCCGCGCCGGCCCCGCGTGCCCATGCCGGAAGCAAAGGTCACCACGCCGGTGTTCTCCATCGCGCCCGCCGCGAAGTCGCGGCAGATCACCTGCGCGTACTTGTCCCACGGAAACCGGTAGTTGAACAGCGTGGAGAAGTGCTCGATCATCGCCGGGGTGTTGGCGAACGACTCGCGGAGCGCCTCCCCGGAGCCGAGCGGCCCGTACACGGGCATCCACAGGCCGGGGAACTCGGACTTCGGCCCGCCGACGTTCGCCACGTCGAACCGCGAGATGATGAGCGTCTGGAGGTAGTAGGAGTGGGGGAGCGTCTGCTGCCAGTGGAACCTGCGGAGCGATCCGGACCGTGCGGCCTTGGATGGACGCCCCGACTCACCCGCCCCGTCGGGCGCGGCGTCGGCTTCCGAGGCCGGGGGCGTGAGCCCGAGGCTGGCGTACGAGACCGTCGTCACGCCCAGCAGTTTCCCGTTCGAGACCGCCTCGTACGGCTCGGGAACCGTCACGAACATTTCCGTGGGCACGCGCAGGTTGGGAAAGTCGTGGCAGGGGAACCACAGGTGGTTGTGCTGCGGCTCGCCCTGGACATGCATCATGTAGTCAACTTCCGGCGTCCGGGAGTCGTCCTTGGACCACGTCAGCCCGTCGCCCTTGCCGCCCGGCTTCACCGCGTCGTAGTCCATCCTGAGCACGAGGCTCTCGCCCGGTGTGAACGCACGCCCGAGGTCGATGGTCAGTTTGTGGCGAGCCTTGTCGTGGTCGAAGGAGCGCACGGGCCCGCCGTCCACGGTAATCGCCTTGAACGTCAGGCCCGGACCCGCATCGAGGACGACCCTCTCACGCGTGACGCCGATCGGCGAGAGCGTGATCGTGGCGGCCGCGGAGAACTCCGACCTGGACATGTCGGGAACGACCATGTCCAACCGGAACTTCAGGTGATTGAACAGCGGGTCGATCGGCCAGACCCTCTTGTCGCGCCCGGTCTGGGCGTCGATGCGGGGATCGTGCGACCGGGATGTTGGTTCGGGCTCCTTGATCGGCTTGGCGGCCGAGACCGGCTGGTCCGCCGGCTTTGGAGGCTCGCTCCGACCGAACGCGTGGGCCGAACCGAGCAGCAAACAGCACGCCACACCGCAGCGAGCGGCGTTCGGAATAGGCCGGAGGGGTCTCATGGAGCAATCCTGTTGGACGGGGAGGGCCGAGTGCCCGAACGCGCAGAACCCGCGAGTGTACCGGGGAGCGAACGCCGGGGTGTTGGATGAATCTGGCACACGGGAGTTGAAAAGTGGACAACTCTCGCGAGGAGGGGACCTACCATGACCCATGCCGCAGCCGACGCCGACGACGCGACCGCAGCACACCCCCCATCAACCGAGCGCCCCCACCGACACTCCGGACCCCACCGGCATCCGGGGTTTGGATCCCGAGGTTCGGCCGTGGCGGTCCGTCAAGCCGGAGCACATCAAGGAACTCGAGGCCGTGGCGTCGGGCAAGCCGGCCGGCGAGGGACGGCCGGGAAAACCACCGCCCAAGAAAGGCGCCTCCGAGCAGGCCGAGGCCGAGGTCATGGCTGGCGTCGGCGGCCTGCTCGCCCGGCACGCGGACCGAAACACCGAGACCGAGTTCTTTTCCCCGATGCCCGAGGGATACCGCCCGGGGCGGACCAAGTTCATCGCGGTCTTCGGAACTGTCATGAGCGGCCTGGGCAAGGGCATCTTCGCCTCCAGCGTGGCCAAGCTCCTCAAGGACAAGGGGCTCGTGGTCGCCCCCATCAAGCTCGAGGGATACCTCAACATCGACGCGGGGACGCTCAACCCGTTCCGCCACGGCGAGGTCTTCGTGCTCGACGATGGCACCGAGTGCGACATGGACCTGGGGACGTACGAGCGTCTGCTCGACCAGAACCTGTCGCGCCGCAACTTCATGACCAGCGGGCAGATCTTCTCGACCATCGTCGATCGCGAGCGCCACGGGGCGTATCTCGGGCGCGATGTGCAGTGGATCCCGCACGTCACCGGCGAGGTCAAGCGGCGTCTGCGCGAACTGGCCATGTACGGCGACGGGAACAAGCCCGCCGACGTGGTGTTCGTCGAGGTCGGTGGCACGGTGGGGGACTACGAGAACGGCATCTACATCGAGGCCCTGCGAGAGCTGGCCTTCGAGGAGGGCGAGGGCTCGACGTGCTTCGTCGCGCTGACCTACGTCATCAAGCCCCAGACCCTCGGCGAGCAGAAGAGCAAGGCGGCCCAGCTCGGCGTCAAGCGGCTCATGGAGGCGGGTGTGCAGCCGCACATCATCGCCTGCCGCTGCGTGGAAGAGGTCGGCGAGCAGATCCGCCAGAAGATCGCCATGTTCTCCAACGCCCCGCTGCGGCGCGTCTTCTCGATGCACGACCGAGAGAGCGTGTACACCATCCCCGACGACATGCGCACCGCGGGCCTCGACCGCGAGATCCTCTCGCTCCTGGACCTGCACGACCGCGTCCGTGTCGCCGAGGAGGACAAGAAGCGCAAGGCGTGGAGCGGGTTCTACGACTCCCTGGTCCGCCCCAAGAAGCGCTCGGTCGTCGTCGGCGTCACCGGGAAGTATGTCGCCATGCGCGACGCCTACGCCTCCATCGACAAGGCCGTGGAGCACTGCTCCGCCCACCTCCACTGCGACATCGACCTCAAGTGGATCGAGACCACCGACATCAGCAACGCATCGGTCGCCGACGCCCTCGCGGGCGTGGACGGGATCATCGTTCCCGGCGGCTTCGGATCGCGCGGCGTGGAGGGCAAGATCCAGTGCGTCCGCCACTGTCGCGAGCAGCGGATTCCCTATCTGGGCATCTGCCTCGGATTCCAGGTCGCCGTCATCGAGTACGCCCGCAACGTGCTGGGGCTTGCGGGCGCCAACTCCACGGAGTTTGATCCGGCCGGATCGCACCCGGTCATCAGCGAGCTCCCCGACCAGAAGCGGATCGAAGGTCTCGGCGGCACGATGCGTCTTGGTGGCCAGGAGGTCGAGATCCGCGCCGGCACGCTTGCCGAGTTCCTCTACCGCGACCGGGCCCGCGCCGGCCAGGTCCCCATGATGGTCCGAGAGCGCTTCCGCCATCGCTTCGAGGTCGATCCCGAGTACATCGAGCGTCTCGAGGGCGCGGGGCTCGTTTTCAGCGGCAGGCACCCGCAACAGCCGATCATGCAGATCCTCGAACTCCCGCAGCCCACCGTCGCGGTGGGGGGCGAGGGGAGCGGCCATCCGTTCTTCATCGCCGCGCAGTTCCACCCAGAACTCACCAGCCGCCCTCTCGATCCCCAGCCCTTGTTCATGGGCCTGTGCGCGGCCACGATCCTGCACAAGTACCACCTCGCCGAGCGCCACACCCTCGACAGCCACCTCGCCAAGTGGCTGCGCGTGGGCAAGATCGGCGCAACGACCACGCCCGTGGGGTAGGCGGACCGGTTCGATCATCCAACGCGTTCGATCCGCAACTCGCCCTGTGGGAGGGGGTTGGACAGCCCCGCGCGCGGCATCCACGGATGCGGTCCGGAGGACTCCGAGGACAGTTCCGACCAGTTCTCCCGCTTCTGCGGGTTGAGCGGGTGCCACAGGTGGTCAACGCACACATCCTCCACGGCGACCCGGGCGCGCCCGCCGGCAAGGTGGACCCGCCGGCCGAAGTCGTCGTCCTCGCGCCACGCCCCACGGAACGTCTCGTCGTACCCGTTCACGCGCTCATACATGCCCAGCGTGCACGCGTGGTTCGCCCCCAGAACCTTGGGCTTGTGGGCCTTCACAAGCCCGAACCGCTTGAAAAACTGCTGCCGCCGGTATCGCCCATCGCGGGCGGCACGCTCGGCGAGTTGTTCGGGCGTGTGCGCAACCGGCGAGCCTCCCTCGGCAAGGGCCGCCTCGTCGTACGCCCCCGTCTGTTCCTCGGTCAGGAGTACGCGCCCGCCGATGAGCAGGTCATGGCCCGCCCGAAGCCTCTCGGCAGTCGCGAGCATGCCGGGGCGACACACCGAGTCGCCGTCGAGCAGGTGCAGCCAGTCCCCGGCCTCGACCCCCGCGCCCGCGAGCGCCCGAACCCCGTTGTTGCGAACCTGACCCACGCGAACCTCGCCGGGAAACGCCCGCCAGACCACCAGGATCGGGAGCGAGAACTCGCCCGCGCACGCGCCGCAGAGTTCCCTCACCTCCGACCTGTCATTGTCGATCGAGACCACCACGGTGGCCGGTCGCGGTGACTGGATCGCCACCCCGAGCAGCGTCGCCCGCAAGTGACGCGTCGTGTGCGTCGAGATGATCACGTGCGTCTTCGCCATGCGCCGGGCAGGGTAGCGAAGGGGGCCGGGGGCGGAACGTCCAAGGGACCGAGAACCGCGTCGAGGTGCGTTTGGGCCGCCGCGGAGTCACCCTGCGCGGGGGGTTGGGCAGAATCGCCCGCGTGTGCGGGCCGATCAAGCGAGGGGCCGCGTCGGCACCTCGATCCCTACGGAGCGCTCATGCCCTTCCCGCTCAGCAACGACACCGCCGCACGACGGCCCGCCGAGAAGGCGCCCGAGGCCGCGCCCAAGGCCAGCGCACGCCCCGCCTTTACCTTCAAGGCCGACGTGGACATCGCCGAGCTCGACGAGCGCGGCCGCCCCGGCCCGAAGTGGGCCGGAAAAGCCTGCGAGATCAGCCGCAACCACATCGTCTTCCGCTCGCGGCGTCTGTGCTATGAGGAGCGTGAGATTCTCGTGGCCGTGCACCTGATCGACGACCGTCCGGTCGCGCTCTTCGGCCGGGTGTCGGCGTGCGAGTACGACGGAGACGGGCTCCACAAGACCACGCTCACGCTCGCCGCGCTCCCCCGCAGCGACTCGATCCAGGCCTGGCTCATCGGGCTGACGCCGCCGCGCCAATGACGAGTGCCCGTCCTCGGGGCGTACCCTCACGTGAATGAAGGTTGTGACCGACGCCCAAGGCCTTGCGCCGCTGCACGGGTGCGTGCTCGTGCCCACCATGGGCGCGCTGCACGCGGGCCACTTCGCGCTCGTGCGGGAGGCCGCGCGTCTCGCGAAGGCCCGCACGCCGACGGTGCCCGTCGTGGCCACGATCTTCGTGAACCCGACCCAGTTCAACGACCCCAAGGACCTCGAGCGATACCCGCGCACGATGGAGGCGGATGTGCAAGGCTGCCGAACAGCCGGCGCGGACGCGGTCTTCGCGCCCGCCACGGGCGTGGTGTACCCCCATGGGCAGACCGTTGTCGCACCGCCGCTCCCGGATGTGGCGACCACACCGGGCCTGGAAGACGCCCACCGGCCGGGCCACTTTGCGGGCGTGTGCCAAGTTGTGATGCGGCTCTTCGCCCTCACCCGCCCCAGCGCGGCGGTGTTTGGCGAGAAGGACTGGCAGCAGCTGCGGGTGATCGCGGAGATGACGCGGCAAGAGGGACTCGCGGTGGAGATCGCCGCCGCGCCCACCGTGCGTGAGCCGGATGGCCTGGCGATGTCCAGCCGCAACATGTTCCTCAGGGGCGACGAGCGGGCTCGGGCACGCGCGTTGTCGGAAGCGCTCGCGGCCGCGAGGTCGTGCGGCAATGTCGAGGACGCCGAGCGGAGCATGGGTGACCTGCTCGAAAGCCGAGGCGTACGCACGGAATACGCGGTGGTCCGCGATGCCCAATCGCTTGGGCCGCTCGTCGGGGGGCGCCCGGGACGCGCGCTGATCGCCGCGCGAGTCGGCGCCGTTCGTCTGATCGACAACGCCCCCTGGCCCGCGCCCTGATCACGCCTTGGGCGGAACGGGCACTTCCTGCCACCGTCCCGACATGTGCCGCACGATCTTCCCCGTCGCCACATACAACGCCTGCTCGGCGATGTTCGTGCAGTGCCCGGCAATCACCTCGCACTGCGTGGCCAGTTCCTGCACGACAAACGCGGCGTCCATCGAGAGCTTCCCGCTGGAAATCTGCACCTGCAAATCGCGCAGGATCGCCCGCTTGAACGCCTCGACCGCGTCCTCGCTGGCCAGCACGATCTTGGCCAGGTGCCCGTCGTTGCGTTCGAGCGCCATGCAGCTATCCCGAAGAATCCCGATGACCGAGTTGGTCATCACCCGGAACGTCTCGGAAAGCCGCACGTCTTGGGCCGCGAGTTCCTGAACATGCTCGCCGATGGCGACCCCCGCGTCGGCGATGCGCTCGAGCTCGTTGTTGACCTTCACGATCGTCAGCACGCGCCGCAGCAGGTCCTTCGACAGCGCCGCCCCGTCGGCCGTGGCCTCGCTCAGCAGCGCGACCGCGGCCCGCTCGATCTCCACATCCTCGGTGTCGATCTTCTCATCGAGCGCGATCGCGGCCTTCGCCCCTTCAACGTCTCGGGCGAACGCCGCGTCGAACGCCGCCTCGAGCAGCGCCTGCGTGCTCCGACCCTGGACCGCCAATCGGGCCTGCAGGCCGGCGATGCGTTCGGGGAATCCGTTGGTGGAGATCGGCATGGACGGGTCGGGGTGGGGGAGATCGTGGGGGCCGCCACGGTGGGTGCCCCGTGAAAGCGATGCCCAAGAGTACCACACGAACCGGCCCGGGGCCGGAGAACGGGTGGTGCCCGGGTGCAAGCCCTGTATGATGGCGCCCATTCCCCGAGGAAGGATCCCCCATGTACGACATCGTCGGCGTCCACGCACGTCAGATTCTCGACTCCCGCGGCAACCCGACCGTCGAGGTCGAGGTGGAACTCTCCTCGAGCATCGTCGGGCGCGCCGCCGTCCCCAGCGGGGCCTCGACCGGCGAGAACGAGGCCGTCGAACTCCGCGACGGGGACAAGAAGCGTTGGGTCGGCAAGGGCGTGACCAAGGCTGTTGGGAACGTCATCGAGGCCATCGCCCCCGCCGTCGAGGGCATGGACGCTCGGGAGCAGGAGTCCATCGATGCCGAGATGCTCGGCCTCGACGCCACGACCACCAAGTCCAACCTCGGGGCCAACGCCATCCTCGGCGTGAGCATGGCCGTCGCCAAGGCCGCGGCCCAGGCCTGCGACCTGCCCCTGTACCGCTATCTCGGTGGAACCGGAGCGAAGACGCTCCCCGTGCCCATGTTCAACGTCCTCAACGGCGGCAAGCACGCCGACAACAACGTGGACTTCCAGGAGTTCATGATCCAGCCCTGGGGCTTCGACAACTTCGACGATGGGCTCCGGTCGTGCGTGGAGATCTACCACACGCTCAAGAAGGTGCTCCACGAGCGGCATCTGAGCACCGCCGTCGGCGATGAGGGCGGCTTCGCCCCCGACCTCAAGTCCGCCGAGGACGCCCTGAAACTCCTCGAAGAAGCCACCGGGAAGGCGGGCTACGACTTCGGCCGCCAAATCTTCATCGCTCTTGATCCGGCCACGACCGAACTCTGGAACGAGGCCGCGGAGAAGAAGAAAAAGGGTTATTGCTTCTTCAAGAGCGACCCCAAGCGCATCGTCTCCAGCGATGAGATGATCGACCTCTGGGCCGGGTGGTGCAAGAAGTATCCCATTCGCTCCATCGAGGACGGCCTTGCCGAGAACGATTGGGCCGGGTGGGCGAAGATGACCGAAAAACTCGGCGAGAAAATCCAGATCGTCGGCGACGACCTGTTCGTGACCAACCCGAAGTTCCTCGCCCGCGGCATCGAAGAACACTGTGCCAACGCCATCCTCGTCAAAGTCAACCAGATCGGCACGCTCAGCGAGACCTTCGAGGCGGTCAACCTCGCCCTCCGCAACAAGTACGCGGCCGTCCTCTCCCACCGCTCCGGCGAGACCGAGGACGCCACCATCGCCGACATCGCCGTGGCGACCAACTGCGGGCAGATCAAGACGGGTGCGCCGTGCCGCTCGGATCGCAACGCGAAGTACAACCAGTTGATCCGGATCGCCGAAGACCTCGGCGACCGGGCGGTGTATGGGGCGAAGACGTGGAACCGGAGCGAATAGGAGTCACACATGTCCGTCGGTTTGCTCGTGACTGGAAAGATGGGTGGCGGCAAGCGAGGAGCAGGCCCGTCGGTTGGCGCGGCGGCCGCCGCTCGGCGCCTGTGCGACTGGTTTGATCGCAAGCATGGTGATCTCCTCGTAACGCCGACGGTGGTGTATTCCGGCGATGATTCTTCGCGAGTCGAAGTCGATCTCTATGCGGGCACCGAACCAGTCGTGTTCGAGTTTGCCGACGACGGCGCCGTGACGGTCGAGGCCAACACCGGCTGGGGCGGTCCGGGTTTTCACAAGTGGCTCTGCGAGTTGATCGATGCGGTCGGAGCGCAACTCGGCATCGCCTGGGCGCGGGAAGAAGAAGCCGATGAGACCGGGTACTTCATTCATCGTGATTGGAACAAACTGTCGGAGTCCATCCTGAACTGGGCGACCGCGCTGTGCGACATGATCGCGAAAGAAACGGCGAAGTCTCGCGGTGAAATCCAACTGAGGATCGGGATGCCTCTCGGGTTCGGGAGCAACCGCTCCGGAGGCGTAGAGACGTCGCTGGGGGTTCGTGCTCCGAAGTGGTTCGCTGCCGCGGCGAGGGACCGGAGCATGGTCACGGAACTCATCGGATGGATGACTCCCGAGGCAGACGCCGACTGCTGGCGCGATCGCGCCCTCGCGGCGATGTGGCTGCACGTTCGCTGGTGCCCACCTCGCACCGAGACCGAAGTCGCCCTGAACTCGTACGTTCTTCGATGTCTTCAGGCCGCGTTTGATGCGAACGACGAGTCACGCCTGCCGTGGGGCGCGTGGAAGGAACTGGCGGAACTCAACGAAACTCCGATTCCCGCCAGGGCAGTCGCGCTCGCTGAACAGCACGCAAGTGCTCCCGAAGTCGGGTATCGCCGCGGCGAGATCACGATCGTCCCCAATACGGGCTGGAGCATGTCCCTTCCGGGTTCGATGAGCGAGGATGTGGATCCCGAGGGTGATCGCCTCTGGTTCGATGAGGTCCACACCATCCGGTTTTCATCCTTCGGCGTGGGAGAGGAGCACGGACAAACGCCGTCGGCCGCGGCGCTGTCGAAAGAGCTGAGCCCTCCGGCGGGGGTGGAGCATGCGTCATGGTCGGAGCACAAAGTGTTCGGGCGCATGGGCGTGGGTGAATGTGAGGAGGAAGACGGCGAGACCTGTACCAACTGTCAGGCCGTGATCGCGGCGCACGGTCAGTTCGCGGTGTGCACGGTCACCGGCAATGACCGCTCCATCACAGAGTTTGCCGAGCGGGTGTGCCGCTCTATCCGGGGTCCGACGGGCGACTCCGGACAGTAGAAGGAGCGCACCTTGCGGCAGCCTCTCATCACCGCTCGCTCGCTCCTGCACCGCGGCAAGAAGTTCGACTTCGAACTGCTGACCGTGCAGCGACCGAGCGGCAAGACCCTGCAGCGGGAGAACGTGCGACATCCCGGGGCCATCGTTGTGGTTCCGATCCTCGACACAGAGCACGCAGGAAACCCGCCACGGAGCGGCGGGGTACCCAGGTCCGTCGTGCTCATCCGCAACTTCCGCATCTCCCTGCAACAGCCGCTGCTGGAATGTTGCGCGGGTACCATCGAGCGCCCCCGGTTGGCCGACGGCTCGTTCGGTCCCGGCGAGGCCCCCGAACTGTGCGCGGCCCGCGAGTTGATCGAAGAGACCGGCTATCAGGCCGCCAAGTTGCACGCCCTCGGGTGGTTCTACACCACCCCCGGCCTCACAGACGAGCAGATGTTCGCCTTCGCTGCGACCGGCCTGACGCACGTGGGCCAGAAACTCGAAGAAGATGAATCGATCGAAGTGGAGGTCGTCCCGGCCGCGCGGGCCGTGGAATTGGTCGCGAGCGGCGAGTTGCGTGACGCCAAGAGCATGCTGGCGATCCTCCTCGCCCAGCGGGCCGGATTCTTGTAGCGCGGGCCTCCTGCCTGTACTCGGCTTGTACCCCCCAATCCAGACGCCAACCCGACGGGCAGGTTCGCCCCGAAACAAAAAAGAAACCACCCGAAGCCCGCTCCCGCCTCATCGGTATGTGAACAATGCACCAATGGGACTCCAGGATCGAGACTACAACCGGGCGGGCGGAAGCAGGCGCGGCCGTGGGGGGGGCGGCGGTGGTGGCGGTGGTGGGGGGGACTACGGCGAGGGCGGCGGGTTCCGCCGCGCCATGCGCCGCATCTTCGTCGAGGGCGACAACTTCTACGGCTGGTCGGTCCCCCTCTTCACGGTGCCGCGCTGGGTCCCCGGCATCCACGGCATCGAGGTGCGCATGCACATCATGTTCATCGTCATCGTGATCGCCGAGCTCATCTGGCACGCCAAGCCCGGCACGCAGGGCCTGATCTTCTCGTCGATGGCGATGCTCACCCTCTGGTGGCTGGTGCTGCTGCACGAGTTCGGCCACTGCCTCGCCTGCCGGCTCGTCGGCGGCGAGGCCGACAAGGTGCTCCTCTGGCCTTTGGGCGGCTTGGCCATGTGCCGCTCGCCGCACCGCTGGTCTGCGTCCCTCATCACCACCCTCGGCGGCCCGGGCGTGAACTTCTTCCTGATCCCGATCCTCGGCGGATCCATCCTCGCCCTGGGCGGGGGCTGGGGCGCGATCGTCTTCAATCCGTTCAACCCATACGGCGTGGTCTTCGGCGAAACGTGGCTCACACAGGGCACCTCCTACGCCCGCCACTTCCTGTGGTGGGCGTACTACATGAACCTCCTGCTGTTCGCCTTCAACATGCTGCTGGTCATGTACCCGATGGACGCCGGCCGCGTCGTGCAGGAACTCATGTGGTGGCGTCTGGGCTACCGCAAGTCCATGATCATCGCCACCAACCTCGGCCTCATGGTCGCGTTCGTGGTCGGCGTCTTCGGCCTCATGTCCGGCCACACCATCCTCTTCGCCATCGCCGTCTTCGGTGGGATCACCTGCTTCAACCAGCGGCGGATGGTCGCGATGATGGAGGACGAGCCCGCGTGGGCCTACGACACCGATCAGGGGTACAAGGGCTTCGGGAACTCGCCCGTTCCCAGCGGCCCCACCGCGAACTCCGCCGAGGACCGGGCCTACAAGGCCGCGCTCAAGCGTCAGGAAAAAGAGCGAGACCTCCAGGCCGAGGTGGACCGCATCCTCGACAAGATCCGCGAGAAGGGCATGCAGTCGCTCTCGGCCCGAGAGAAGGCGATCCTCAAGGACGCGACCGAGCGCACGCGGGGAAAGACCTGACCGGGCGAGAAGAGTTTGGCCGGCACGGCCCTGCGAACCGATCAACCCTCCTCCGCGTCATCGACGTATCCTGCTGCGCTCGAACACACCACCCATGGGCATCGCCGACCGAGACTACGCCAGACAGCCGCCGTCCCGAACGGGAAGGCACGGCGCCGCCCCGCGCGTCGGCCGCATGCGAGCCATGTCGGTGAACACGTGGATCATCGTCGTGAACGTGGTGGTCTTCCTGATCGGCAACGTCCTGCTCGCGAACGTGCAGGTCAAGACCAGCGCGGGCGAGTTCATCGTCGAGGGCGTCTCCCCCTCGGAGCTCAAGGGGCGCAAGGTCGATCCCAACGTGACCCTGCCCTTCCCGACAGTGCCCAACCTGTTCTACCACCCGATCTACGACTACTCGCGGCCACAGAAGGACAGCCAGGGCCGCATCAAGATGCGGCTCGACGGCACGCCCGAGCCGCGGTTGCTTGCCGGCGAGCGGTTCACCTACATGCCCGTCGTCGAATCGTGGGGGCACTTCTCAACCGGCAAGGCGTTCCTCAAGGGCCAGTTCTGGCGCTTCATCACGTTCCAGTTCCTGCACGCCAATGTCACGCACATCGTCTTCAACATGATGGGTCTGTGGTTCGTCGGCGGGCTGGTGGAGGAGTATCTGGGCCGGAAGCGATACCTCGCGTACTACCTGGCGTGCGGGCTGTTCGGGGCCGTGTCCTACCTCTTTCTGAACTTCGTGGGCTACTTCGTGGTCCCCGCGCTCTCCCCCGGCATGCGGGACATCACCTGGCTTCCGGCCCTGCTCTTCGATGATCCCTACATGCCCCTCATCGGCGCCTCCGCCGGCGTCTTCGGCGTCCTCATGGCCGCCGCGTTCATCGCGCCCCGCGCCATCGTCGAGGTCATGTTCGTCATCCCGATGCGGCTCCGCACCGCCGTGTACCTCTTCCTCGGCCTGGCCGCCCTCAACCTGCTGCGCGGCGGCCACAACGCCGGCGGCGACGCGGCCCACGTGGGCGGGGCGATCGCCGGCGCATTCCTCATCCGCCGGCCCCACCTGCTCCGCGACTTCTTCGACCTCTTCGGCGATTCCCGCAAAGGCACGCGTGCCAAGGCCTCCCATGCCGCCGAGGTCGATGCCATCCTCGTCAAGGTACGAGAGCACGGTCTGGAGCGCCTCACCCCCTCCGAACGCGAGGTCCTCCGGCGCGAGTCGCAGGCCGCACGCGAGCGATTCCTGGACTGACCGGCTCTGATCGCGAGCACACGGATTCCCTAACATCCCGGCTTGCCCTCGTGCGAGGCCATCGGACCCGAGTTTCCCCATGTCCATCCGCTTCGACATCCTGCACCGATCACCGACCACGCGCGCCCGCCTCGGGCGCGTCACCACGCCCCACGGTGCGTTCGACACCCCCGCGTTCATGCCCGTCGGCACGCGCGGCACCGTCAAGGGCCTTCTCCCCGGCATGGTCGCCGCCACCGGCGCCCAGATCATCCTCGGAAACACCTACCACCTCCTCCTCCGCCCCGGCCCGGACCTGATCGCCAAACTCGGCGGCCTGCAGCGCTTCACCGGCTGGGCCGGCCCGATGCTGACCGACTCCGGCGGCTATCAGGCCTTTTCCCTCGCCCATACCAACACGCTCACCGACGACGGCGTCACGTTCAAGTCCATCGTCGATGGAGCCATGGTGCACATGACTCCCGAGTCGGCCATGGACATCCAGAACAAGCTCGGCGCCGACATCATCATGGCCTTCGACGACTGCCCGCCCGCCGACAAGCAGCCCGAAGTTGCCAAGCCCACCGGGCGCTCCCGCTCGACCACCGCCGACTACCCCAAGCGCATCAAGGAAGCCAACGAGCGCACCGTCCGCTGGCTCGAGCGTTGCAAGGCCGAGCACCACCGCCTCGGCGGCGACGCCCGGCGCGCCCTCCTTGGCATCGTGCAGGGCGGCACCGATCTCGACGCCCGCTCGTGGTCCGCCGAGAGAATCTCCAACATCGATCTCCCGGGATACGCCATCGGCGGTGTTGCCGTGGGCGAGGGCTCGGCCGATATCGCCCGAGTCGTCGCCCACACCGCCCCTCTCCTGCCCGAGACCAAGCCCCGATACCTCATGGGCGTCGGATACGAGCGGGATCTGCTCGCCGCCGTCCGCTCGGGTGTGGACATGTTCGATTGCGTCCTCCCCACCCGAAACGGGCGGAACGCCAACGCGTTTACCCCCAGCGGCCAGATCCGCCTGCGCAACGCCAAGTTCGCCGACGACCCGCTGCCGATCGAACCGGGCTGTGACTGCGCGGCCTGCGCGCCCGGGCCTGCCAAGGGCTTCCCCTGGGCATCGGATGGTGACCAGCCGTTCTCCCGCGCCTATATTCGCCATCTGTTCTTCGCTGAGGAGATGCTCGGCCCCATCCTGGTGAGCCTGCACAACCTCCGGTACTTCCAGAGGTTCATGGCCGACCTGCGAGCCACGATCCGTTCCGACGACTGGACCGGGTTTGAGGCACGCTGGCCGGTGGCGCAACCCGCTGAGAGGGCCGTGGATACCTCCCTGTGAATCGTTCCGTCCTCGTGAACCTGGGCACCCCGGGAAGGCAAACCCTGAATGACCACCTTCGAGCACTCTTTCGACGCACCGGCGATTCCCTTCACCCTGGCCCAGGCCCCGGCCGCCGGGCCCAACTCCGATGAACTCATCGGCGCGCCCGTCGCGGGCCCCGCGCCGGCGAACACCACGGCAACAACCGCGACCGCGGCCCAGCCCGCCACGACCGCCCCCGCCCCGGGCGGCCTGGGCGGCAGCCCGCTCACCATGCCCCTGCTGATCGTCCTGATGCTCGCGGTCATGATCATCCCCTCGATGCTCGCATCCAAGCGGGAGAAGAAGAAGCGGGCGGCCCTCATGGCCGCCATGGGAAAGGGCGACAAGGTCATCACCATCGGCGGACAGATCGGCGTGATCGATCAGGTCCGCGATCAGGAGGTCGTCCTCCGTATCGACGAGAACTCCAACGCCAAGGCCCGCTTCAGCAAGGCCTCCATCCAGCAGGTGCTGGAGTCTGCGGGCAAGCCATCGGGGGAAGCCGTGGGGGGGATGCCAACCGTTGAGGTCAAGGCCAAGTCCGATTCTCCCCTCCCCGCCCGCTAGGCGGCCTATCGCACCCGGGGGGCCGAGGCCGATACACCGTCCCCGAGACCCGCTCTCCGCCCGACGCGCCAGACTCCCCCGTCCCGACTTCCCAGATCCCTTCCGCGTCCGCAAAAGCGCGGCCGCTCCCCCGAGGCTCCGGCACACATGTCCACACTCGTTCGCAACGGTCTGATCCTGCTGGTTGTTGTTCTCGTCTGCATCTGGGCGATCTACCCGCCCGAGACGAAGTTGCGCCGGGGAAAGGACATCGCGGGCGGCGTCAGCCTGATCTACGGCGTGGACATCAAGCCCACCGATCCGCCGGACACGCTGGCCAAGGTTTCGGCCGTCGTCAAGGAACGGCTCGACCCCTCGGGCGTGCTCGAGATCCAGGTCGTCCCCACCGGCGGCGATCGCATCGAGATCACCATGCCCCTCCCGAGCGACCGGGTGCAGAAACTCAAGGAGCAGTTCGAGGCCGCGCTCGTCAAGGCGTCAACCTCCGCGTTGACCAAGGACGTGCTCGAACGTGTGGCCCTGATGGAGGAGCCGCAGCGATCCGACGAGATCAAGCACTTCGCCAACGGTGATCCCGATCGCCTCGCCAAGATCACCACCGCCGCGCTCGACTTCGCCTCCCTGCACAAGGCCCGGGCCGAGTACGAGCCCGCCGCGGCCCAGGTCAGGTTTATCCAGGACCAGATCAAGGCGGCCGGCGGCGCCACCTCCACCGACCCGATCGTCACCGGCCTGAAGGACGCCCTGAAGGAGGCGGAGGAGAAAGCCAAGGCGCTCCGGACGGCCGCGGCCGCATCGGACATGGCCTACGGGCAGTCGTCGAAGGAGGCCATCAGCGCCGGCCTGACGGCCTCCGACCTGCGCCGCGTTTTTTCTCTCTCCGACAAGCCGCTGCGGCTGCAGGGCAAGGACGGCAAGACCGAGACCTTCGAGAGCCAGCGGGCCAGCGCCCTCAGCGCCATCGTCAAGCAGTTCCCCCGCCAGAAGGACGCGATCGACCAGGCCATCGAGAAGTTCAAGGTCTTCGAGAAAGAGCGCACCGGCCTCGACGACCCGCAGGACGTCGTCCGGATTCTCAAGGGCGCGGGCGTGCTCGACTTTCGTATCACCGTCGGTCTCGGCGACACGCCGAACGTGGCGGATCTCCAGGCCCAGCTCAAGGCGGGCGGACCGCGGGCGGTCAAGTACGACATCGAGGCCCGCTTCTACCGCGTCAACAAGATCGAGACCTGGGTCCAGACCGTCGAGGACTACGAGGCCCTCCAGCAGTCCGCCGGCGCGTTCTTCGCCAAGCGAGGCCTCATCGCCGAGGAGTACAAGGGCTCGTACTACGTCCTGTGCTGGGACAAGCGCGGCATGCGCCTCAGCCACGCTCCCGAGGACGGCGCGTGGAGCCTCAGCAAGTCCTACCAGGGCCAGGACCAGCTCGGCCGCCCCGCCATCGACTTTGAGATGGACCTCCTCGGCGGCGACAAGCTCGGCTCGCTCACCAAGAACAACATCGGCCGGCAGATGGCGGTCCTCCTCGACGACGAGGTCTACACCGCGCCGACGCTCCAGGGTCAGATCACCAACCGGGGCCAGATCACCGGCACCTTCTCCTCCGCGGAGATCGACTACATCGTTCGGGTTCTCGGCGCCGGCTCGCTCAAGGCCAAGCTCTCCCCCGAGCCCATCAGCCAGTCGGTCCTCGGCCCGACGCTCGGCACGGAGAACCTGCGCAAGGGGCTCAAGGCCGGCCTCATCGCGTTCGCCGTCGTCGGCGGGTTCATGATCTGCTACTACTTCGGTCTCGGCCTGGTCTCCGTGGTCGCGCTGCTGCTCAACGCCCTGCTGCTGGTGGCCGCGATGGCGTTGAACCAGGCCGCGTTCACCCTCCCCGGCATCGCCGGCGTCGTGCTCACCTTCGGCATGGCCGTGGACGCCAACGTGCTCATCTACGAGCGCATGCGGGAAGAACTCAACCTCGGCCACGATCTGCGGACCGCCGTGCGATTGGGCTATTCCCGGGCTCTGTCGGCCATCGTGGACGGCCACGTCACCTCCCTCATCGCCGCCGTCGTCCTCGGCTTCACCGGGACGCAGGAAATCAAGGGCTTCGCCCTCACCCTGGGCATCGGCATCGTCACCAGCCTCTTCTCCCAGCTCTTCGCCACACGGTTCCTCTTCACCATCCTGGTGGAGAAGTTCAACATCCGCCGGCTGAGCATGCTCTCGATGGCGATGAACTGGAAGCTCGAGCCCAACTTCGACTGGATGCACATCCGCCTCATCTCCTACGTCCTCTCCTTCTGCATCGCCGGAATGGGCGTGTTCTTCCTCGTCTGGGAGGGGCGCGGCCTGCTCGGCACCGAGTTCCGCGGCGGAACGTCGGTCACGCTGGTCTTCAAGAACCAGACGAACCCCGATGGCACTCCCGTCCTGGACGCGAACCGCCAGCCCGTGCCCGTCACCATGAAACGAGGCGAGGTGCAGGACCTCGTCAAGCAGATCGCCGCCGCCGCACCCAAGGGCAGCCCCCTCCGCGAGTTCGACGAGGCCGAGATCATCGCCGTCAACCCCGTGCCCAACGACCCCACGCGGTCCCAGCAGTTCCAGATCAAGACCCTCATCAGCGACCCGAAGCTCGTGCAGAGCAAGCTCGTCGAGAAGTTCAGCGACAAGCTCGACGTCCGACGCGAGCTCTCCTTCATCGATTCCGATCGCCCGGCCGATCGCGCCCCCGTCTACCCCATCACCTCGTCCAATCTCCAGCAGGACATCGAGATGCCCGGCGTCTCCGGCGACGTTTCCGCCTACCGCGGCGGCCTGGCCATCAAACTCGAGGGCATCTCCCCGCCCACCTCCCGGGCCGAGATCGAGAAGCGCCTCGCCGACACCCGGCGCTCCCCCGAGTTCGCCGAAACCGGCAACCGGCCCTTCGAGGTCCGCGTGCTCAAGGGCACCGAGACGGCCGCCACCGCCGCCGTCATCCTCGTCCGCGATCCGGAGGTCACCTTCAGCGACAAGAAGCGCTGGGAGTCCGAACTCCGTGATCGGGAGTGGAACCTCACCCTCGCCGCTCTCACCCAGGCGCAGACCCTCGCCGAGGTCCAGAGCTTCAGCCCCGCCGTGGCCGGCACCTTCCGGGCCCAGGCCATCATCGCCGTCCTGCTCTCGACCCTGCTCATCGTCATCTACGTCTGGGTCCGGTTCAACTCGTTCCGCTACTCGCTCGCCGCCATGGTGTGCACCGCCCACGACTGCCTCGTGGCCATCGGCTTCGTGGCGCTCGCGACCGTGGTCTACCGCAACTTCCCGAACTTCGCCGGCGCCATCGGCCTCCTCCCCTTCAAGATCGACCTCAACGTCGTCGCCGCCGTGCTCACCATCCTCGGCTATTCCCTCAACGACACCATCATCGTCATGGACCGAATCCGCGAGAATCGCGGCAAGCTCCCCTACGCGAGCCGCGTCGTCATCAACGGGGCCATCAACCAGACCATCAGCCGAACCATCATCACCGCCGGAACGACGGCCATGGCCACGCTGGTGCTCTACATCGTCGGCGGCGAGGGCGTGCGCGTCTTCGCCTACACCATGCTCATCGGCATCCTCGTCGGAACCTACTCCTCCATCGCCGTCGCCGCCCCGCTCCTCTGGGTCAAGGCCGTCGATCCCCACGGCGAGGCGCCCACCGCCGACCAGAGCGGCGGACTCGCCGAGCGGGCCGCGGCCTGATCGCTATCGGACCCCGGACCCAAGCCTTGATGCGTCGGGTCGGAATCGGCCGATGGAACCCAGCCAAGGATTCCCGCCCGCCCGCCCGGGCGGGTGGGTCGCGCAGCCATGACCGACGGATCGACACGCCTCATCGGAATCGCCTCCGTCCTGCTGGGCGTGTGGGTGGTGACCTACTGGTTCTACCAGCCGCGAAACGTAACCCTCGATCCGCGCACCGAGCCGGTTGCCCCGTCCATGCCCCACGCCCCCGGGCCGGCCCCGGTCGATCCCCCGCCGTCCAATCCGCCCCCCCCGAACGATGCGAAGCCCCCGGGGGCCGAAGCAGCCCCGGCCCTCTCCCCCTCGCGCATGGTGCAGAGGCTCCTCCCGCCCCGGTTCCGCGAGTACACCGTGCAGGCGGGGGACACGAGCTTCGAGGCCGTCGCGGCACGCCCCGACATCTTCGGCAACGCCAGGATGGGGTCGGTGGTCGCCAGATCCAACCCGTTCGTCTCCCCCGACCGCCTCAAGGCGGGCCAGACCGTGCTGAAGATCCCGCTCGACCCGGACAACATCCAGGGCAAGACCGTCTGGGTGGACCAGTCCACCGGCGAGGTCGTGCCCGACGCCGCGGCCCCAGCGCCGACGGCCGAGGCTCGCACGTACACCCTCCGCGGCGAGGACACGCTCTCGGGAGTCGCCGAGAAGTTCTACGGCAAGGCCTCGCTGTGGAGGCGGATCGCCGAGGCCAACCTCGATGTGATCCCCAACCCCAACCGCCTCAGGCCCGGCACGGTGATCCGCATCCCGCCCGCGCCGTGATCCGCCTCGATCCCGCGGCTTTCCTATCCTTCGGCCCACTTCGGAGGCTCTCTGTGCCCGCGACCAAGCGCATTCTCGTCACCGGCGGCGCCGGATTTCTCGGTTCCCATCTGTGCGAGCGCCTCGTGGCCCAGGGCCACGACGTCATCTGCCTCGACAACTTCTTCACCAGCCAGAAGTCCAACGTCCAGCACCTGCTCGGCAAGCCCAACTTCGAGCTCATCCGCCACGACGTCACCCACCCGCTCTGGCTCGAGGTGGACGAGATCTACAACGCCGCCTGCCCCGCCGCGCCGGGGCACTACCAGTACAACCCCATCAAGACCATGAAGACCTCCGTTCTCGGGGCGATCAACGTCCTGGGGATAGCCAAGCGATGCCGGGCCACGGTGCTCCAGTTCTCCACCAGCGAGGTCTACGGCGATCCCACCGTCCACCCCCAGCCCGAGAGCTACCGCGGCAACGTCAACCCCATCGGCATCCGTGCCTGCTACGACGAGGGCAAGCGGGCCGCCGAGACGCTCTTCTTCGACTACCACCGGTCCAACGGCGTGAAGATCAAGGTCGTCCGCATCTTCAACACCTACGGCCCGCGCATGCACCCCTTCGACGGGCGCGTCGTGAGCAACTTCGTCCGCCAGGCCCTGCGCGGCGAGGACATCACCCTCTTCGGCGAGGGCAAGCAGTCCCGCTCCTTCTGCTATGTCGATGACCTCGTCGAGGTCATCATGCGGATGATGAGCGGCCCGGCCGACTTCATCGGACCGGTCAACATCGGCAATCCGATCGAGTTCACGATCGGGCAACTCGCCGAACTCACCCTGCAACTCGTGCCCGAAGTGACCGGCAAACCCGCCCGCAGCAAGATCGTGCTCAGGCCCATGCCCGAGGACGACCCCACGCAGCGCCAGCCGGATATCTCCCTCGCCAGGGCCAAGCTCAACTGGGAGCCCAGGGTCGCCCTCCGCGACGGTCTGAAGAAGACCATCGAGTACTTCGCGAGCGTGGACATCGACTCGTTCCGCGCCCCAACACCGAACTTCTAGGCCACGGTCTCCAGCGGAACCGTCGCCAGCACGCTGTGCGTCGGCCCCCGCGGCCCGAGCACGCTCTGCACCAGCCGCAGCTCGCCCACCTTCATCGGCGGCAGATGCGCCGGCGACGACATCACCGGCCCGTTCGAGTTGGGCCGAAACCGCGCCAGCGTGAAGTGCGGCAGCAGGGTCGGGTGCGCCGGTCGATCGCCCAGCGTCGGGAACGCCGCGACCAGCCGCTTGTACAGCTCGTGGATGTTCGGCGATGCGTCCGACTCGTGCGCCACCACGCGCGCCGGCGGGCGCTGCGGCAGCGTGAAGACCCGGTGCGGCGCGAGCGTGATGGGCCCGATCCCCGCCGCCGCCGCGCCGATCTTGGCGATGATCGCGTCGAGTTTGGCCTCGAACTTCGAGGTGTGCTCGGCGTTGACGTGGGGGCGCTTCATGCCCAAGGCGTCGTAGCCCTCAGCGGCGACGCACCAGCCCTCGCCGTCTGGCGTGATCAGG
>CALMPG010000101.1 GCA_937871915.1 uncultured Phycisphaerales bacterium | reverse complement strand
ACGCCTTCTGGCCGGTTGGGACCACCGGTACCTTTTGCGCCTCCTCGCCGTCACGGATGGATAATGCGATTGCCCTGCCGCCAGGGGTGGGTGAGCCGCGCTGCCCCTACGCTTGGCGAGACCCTTGCATTGGAGTGCCCCATGACCCCATCCGCCGCGCCGGCGTCGTCCAAGTCCGCCAAGCCCTCGCCCGCCGGTTCTGGCCGGCTGTGGAACTACTCGGCCGGTCCGGGCATGATGCCCGACGAGGTGCTTCGGCAGATCCAGGAGGAGGTGTGGAACTGCCGGAACTCCGGCGTGGGGATCCTCGAGCACAGCCACCGGGCGCCGGTGTACGACCGCATTCTGATGGAAGCGTTCGAGGACTGCCGGGCGGTGGGCAACATCCCGGCGGGGCACCAGATCCTGTTCATGACGGGGGGCTCGACGAGCCAGAACTACATGGTGCCGATGAACCTGATGCCCCCTGACAAGTCGGGCACCGCCGACTATTTCGACACGGGCCACTGGGCCGCCCAGTCGATCGAGCACGCGAGGATCTTCGGGACGATCCACGAGTGCGGGTCGAGCAAGGCGGACAAGTACTCGTGGCTGCCCAAGGCGGGGCGGACGAAGTATTCGGCGAAGCCCGCGTACGTCCACTACACCTCGAACAACACGATCTACGGCACGCAGTACGCCCCGGGCACGGAGCCGACGCCGCCCGGGGGGGTGCCGCTGGTGTGCGACATGTGCAGCGACATCTTCTCGCGGCCGTTCGACGTGTCGAAATATGCCCTGATCTATGCCAGCGCGCAGAAGAACCTGGGCGCGGCGGGGGCGACGCTGGTGATCGTCCGCGATGACGTGGTCAAGGCCGGGCGGACGGATATCCCCGTGATGCTGCAATACCGGCACTTTGCCGCGACCGAGTCGCGGCCCAACACGCCCCCGGTGCTGTCGATCTATGCCATGGGCCTGATGCTCAAGTGGATCCGGAAGATGGGCGGGCCGGCGTTCTTTGAGAAGCACAACGCGGAGAAGGCGAAGATCGTGTACGACGTGCTCGACGGCTCCAAGTTCTACACAGGGCACGCGCGGGTTGAGGATCGCTCGCTCATGAACGTCGCGTTCAAGTGCCCGACGGGCGCGCTGGACGACACCTTCTGCGCGGAGGCCGCGAAGCACGGGCTGGATTGCCTGAGGGGCCACCGGACGGCGGGCGGGATGCGGGCGAGCCTGTACAACGCGATGCCCAAGGCGGGGGCGAAGGCGCTGGCGGAGTTCATGGTCGAGTTCGAGCGGACGCGGGGCTGAGCGAGCGCCGATCGCGGGCCGTCAGTGCTTGGAGGAGCGCCCCGGGCGGGTCTCGCGCCGCGCGGGCGGCGCGGCGGGTTCGTGATCGTGGTTGGTGACGAGGCGGCCGACCACGGTGGTGAGCGTGAGCGTGCCCCTGGCGGCGTCCATGCCGGGGAGCATTTCCTCGTCGAGCGCGGCGTGCAGGTCGGCGATCTGTTCGTCGGTCCACCCCGCGTCCTCGTCGAGCACGACCATGGCGACGCCGCGCCCCCCTTCGAGGTGGTGGATGTCCACGGTCGCGACGGCGCGCTGGCCCCGCATCGCGAGAAATCGCTCGGAACTTGGGGTACGAAAGGATCGTTTCCAACGGATCATGATGGCCAGCGTACCACACGCGGCCGCCGGAATGCAACAGGGCCCGGGACTCCGGGCCCCGCTGGTGGGATCATGCATTTTGCGTGGAACGATCGGCCCGGCGGGGCCTCAGCGAACCCCGTCCTTCTCGGCCATGAGCCTGAACATGTCCACGCACCGGGCGGCGTAGCCGGCCTCGTTGTCGTACCAGGAAACGACCTTGAAGAACCTGTCGTTGAGCTGGATACCGGCCTTGGCGTCGTAGATGGAACTGCGGCGGTCGGAGATGAAATCGCTGGAGACGACCTCCTCGTCGGTGTACCCGAGGACGCCCTTCATGGTCGTCTCGCTGGCCTTCTTCATGGCCGCGTTGATGGCCTCGAGGCTGGTGGACTTGGCGGTCTTGAAGGTGAGATCGACGCAGGAGACGTCGGCCGTGGGCACGCGGAAGGACATGCCGGTGATCTTGCCCTTGAGGGCGGGGATGACGAGGGCGCAGGCCTTCGCGGCGCCGGTGCTGGCGGGGATGATGTTCATGTAGGCATTGCGCCCGCCGCGCCAGTCTTTCTTCGAGGGGCCGTCCTGCGTGGGCTGGGTGGCGGTGACGGCGTGGATCGTGGTCATGAGGCCCTCGTCGAGGCCGAACTCGTCGTTGATGACCTTGGCGATGGGGGCGAGGCAGTTGGTGGTGCACGAGGCGTTGGAGATGACGGTGTGCTTGGCGGGGTCGTAGCCGGCGCAGTTGACCTTGTGGACGAACGTGGGCACCTGGGCGGGCTCGCTCTTGGTGGGGGCGGAGATCATGACGCGCTTGGCCCCGGCGCCGATGTGGGCGGAGGCCTTCTCGAAGTCGGTGAAGAGGCCGGTGGACTCGAGGACGTACTGCACGCCGAGGTCCTTCCACGGGAGCTTGGCGGGGTCCTTCTCGGCGGTGGTCTTGGTGACGCGCCCGTTGACGGTGAAGGAGGTCTCGGTCGCGCTCACCACTGCGGGCTCGCCGTGGAAGCGGAGCATGCCGTGCATGGTGTCGTGGCGGAGGAGGTAGGCGAGGTTGTCGGCGGGGACGAGATCGTTGACGGCGACGACCTCGATGCCGTGGTCGAGGCCGATGCGATAGACGAGGCGGCCGATGCGTCCGAAACCGTTGATTCCGATGCGAATGGGCATGTTCTGCTCCGTTGTGCTGGGGGCGAAACATCAGGATAGGGGCCGGATCGGGCGCGCAGCAAGGTGGATTCGAGCGGCGATCGGCTGCCCTGTCGGGCCATGCGAGCGGGCGGGGTAGACTGCAGCATGAGAACACTCTTTGTCGCGTCGATCGCCTTGCTGGTGCCGACCCTCTCCGGGTGTGTCGTGGGCCAGATTCGGGATGACCTTGCGGCGACGCGGGCGGGCGTGGAACGGCTGGAGGCCCTGACGCCCGCGCTGGAACGGACCAGCGTGGCCCTCGAGCAATCCAACCGGCAACTGGCCTTGCTGCACGCCGAACTCACCGAGGCACGGCGGGCTCTGGAGGGCGTGCCGCCCCGGCTCGATGAGGCCAACACGCACCTGAAACTCTCGACGGAACAACTCGCGAGCTTGCGGCCGATGATGGCCTCGCTCCAGAAACTCGATGAGTCGCTGGTCGCGCTGCGGAAGATGGTCGAGAACATCGACCACGCGATCCCGCTGTTGAGCTTCACCAAGGGCGCCGCGCCGACGGCCGGCGCTGAGGAGGCTGGGACGAAGGGCTCAACGTCGCCGTGATTCGGGCTATCGCGAGCGAGCCGGCGCGGGGGTCGCCGCGGGCAGTTCCCAGGCGACCTCGCCCCCCACCACCGTCGCCGTGGCCCGGCCCCTGACTCTCCAGCCGTCGAAGGGCGTGTTTCGGGAGTGGCTCAGGAACGCGCCCGCGTCGATCGTCCACTCGAGGTTCGGGTCGATCACCGTCACGTCCCCGGCCCCGCCCACGTGCAGCCGCCCGAGGCCGAGGCCGTCGTGGCGGGAACAGCCTCCGCGGGCGAAAGGGCCGGCCCCGTCGAAGCGGTCGAGGGCGCACAGGCGGGCGGGCTCGACGGTCATCATCTGGACCAGGCGGGGCCAGCCGATGACGCCGGGCTCGATGAGGGCCTTGATGTAGAGCGCGAGGGCGGTCTCGATGCCGACGATACCGAAGGGCGCGCTCTCGAAGTCGAGGGCCTTGCGGTCGGCGGTGTGGGGGGCGTGGTCGGTGGCGAGGATGGTGATGGTGCCGTCGGCGACGCCCTCGAGAATGGCCGCGATGTCGCTCTTCTCGCGCAGCGGCGGGTTCATCTTGGCGGCCGTCCAGTAGCCGCCGTGCTTGTCCACCTCCTCGTGGGTCAGCAGCAGGTGGTGCGGGGAGACCTCCGCGCTCACGGGCTGGCCCTCTTTGCGGGCCCGGCGGACGATGTCCACGCTTCCGCCGCTGGAGAGGTGTTGAACGTGGTAGGTGCACCCGATGGCGCGGTTGAGACGGATATCGCGCTCGATGATGAGTTCCTCCGCAACCCGCGGCCAGCCGCCGAGGCCGGCGCGGGTGGAGACCGACCCCGCGTGCATCGAGGCCCCGCGCGTCAGGCTCATCTCCTGGCAGTGCTGCATCAGGGCAAGGCCGGTGGGCTTGATGTAGGTCAGCGCCTTGGACATCAGGCCGGGGGAGGCGACGCAATCTCCGTCGTCGGTGAAGCCGACGGCGCCGGCGCGGGTCATGAGGCCAATCTCAGCAAGCCCCCCCCCTTCCTCACCTTTTCGGCCCTTGCTGACGGCGCCGACGGGAAAGACGCGGGCACCGCGGCCCTCGCGCTCCGCGGTCGTGTAGATGTACTCCACCAGCGCGGCGTCGTCGATCGCCGGCGTGGTGTTGGGCATGCAGCAGACGGTGGTGAAGCCGCCGGCGGCCGCGGCGGCGGAGCCGGACTGGATCGTCTCGGCCTCCTCCATCCCCGGCTCGCGGAGATGGACGTGCGGGTCGATGAGGCCCGGGCAGACGATGCACCCGCCGGCGTCGATGACACGGTCGGCCCGCGACCGGTCGAGGCCCTTGCCGATCGACGCGACCAGGCCGTCGGCGATGGCGACGTCGCAAACCTGGTCGAGGCCCGATGCCGGATCGATCACGCGCCCGGAAACGATGAGGAGTGAGCCCACGCGCGATGGTAGCGCACGGACACACCGCGGCGAAGCCGAGGCGGCGCCACCACGCGGGGTTGTCGATTCCCTCGGCCGGCCCGGGTCACCTGGACATGGAGAGAGCCTGGGCGACGGCGGCGTCCTTCTGGGCGTCGGTCTTGGCGTTCCACTTCTTTCGGCACCCCTCGCAGCACAGGCCGTACTTCTGACCCTTCCAGACCACGGGCGTCACCTCCGGGTCCACGGGGTCGTCGTTCATGATAACGCAGACCTTGTTCGCGGTCGTCACACCGGGCTTGACGACTTGGCACTGCGATTCGTCGTTGGCCGCGGTCTTGGTGCCGGCGCACCCCGTCTGCCCCGCCGAGATCGCCAGCCCGACAACCAGCGACGTGGCGAGAATCCAACCAGAGTTCTTCATGATGGAGGTCCTTTCGTGGAGATTGGGCAGTGTATCCGAGCTCAGACCTTGGACGCATCGCCCAGGGAAACATCCAGCGCGCCGAGCATGAAGTCGATGTCGGCGTCGGTGAGGCACATGGGGGGCTTGATGCGGAGGACGTTGCCGCTCAGCCCGCCCTTGCCGATGAGAAGGCCGAGGTCCTTGCAGCGCTCGAAGACGACCGCGCATTGGGCGGGGGCGGGGGCCTTGGTCGTGCGGTCGGTGACGAGATCGACGCCGCACATGAGGCCCTTGCCGCGGACGTCGCCGATGAGGGGGTGTTTCTTCTGCAGGTCGCGCAGGCCCGCGAAGAGGCGTGCGCCCCTGGCCTTGGCCTGGGCCTGGATGTTCTCGTCGAGCATGACGTTGAGCGTGGCGAGGCCCTGGGCCATGCTCACGGGGTTGCCGCCGAAGGTGTTGAAGTGGATGCGGCTGGTGAGCGTCTTGGCAATCTCCGGGCGGGTGACCACCGCGGCGAGGGGGCAGCCGTTGCCGATGCCCTTGGCCATGGTCACGATGTCCGGGTAGACGCCGGGCCCGCCGATGGTCTGGAAGCCCCAGAAGTTCTCGCCGGTGCGCCCGAAGCCGGTCTGCACCTCGTCGGCGATGCAGAGGCCGCCGGCCTCGCGCACGGTCTTGTAGACGGAGGGGAGATATCCCGGCGGCATCTCGACGACGCCGCCCACGCCCTGCATCGGCTCGGCGATGAACCCGGCGACCTTGCCGGGGGTGGCGGTGCGGATGAGGTCGGAGACATCGGCGGCGTACTTCTCGCCGGCTCTCGGGTCGTCGTAGCCGTAGGGGCCGCGGAAGCGGTCGGGGAGAAGGGCGTGGTGGACACCGAAGCCCTGCGGGGTGTTGAACTTCCACGTGCTGTGGGCGGTGAGGCCCATGGGCGCGGCGGAGCCGCCGTGGTAGCCGTTGCGCAGGGCGATGAGGTCGTAGTTGCCGGTGAAGGCGCGGGCCATGAGCATGGCCAGGTCGTTGGCGTCGGAGCCGGAGTTCACGAAGTAGACGGAGGAGAGGCCGGACTCCCTGGGGAACGTGGAGGCGAGTTTCTTGGCGTATTGCGCGATCGTCGGGTGAAGGTAGATCGTGGTCAGGTGCTGGAGGAGGGCGTTCTGGGCGTTGACGGCCGCGATGACCCTGGGATGGCAGTGGCCGATGGAGACGGTCACGATGCCGCCGAAGGCGTCGAGGTATCGACGGCCGGTCTCGTCGAAGACGTACTGCATCTTGCCCTCGACGAGCATGATGGGGTTCTTGTAATACGTGACGAGCGCGGGCGTGCAGAACTCCTTGCGCATCGCCAGCACTTCCTCCTTCGATGGGCCGGAGTACGGCGCGGGCGTGTGGGCGAAGGGGGGCAGCTGGGGCAGGGTGCCGGGCCCGGCGGGGCGCGCGGCGGCGGTCGTCGTCATGGAGGTACTCCGTTCTTCGGTGGATTGAGCGGTTGAGAATAGGACGATCAGATGATCGGCCGCATCGACGGGTCGGCGGCGGCCCGGGACCGGGCACACCCAGGGCATGGGTATCCGGGGAGTGTGCCGGCGAGATCGGTGCCGCACGCGCGGCAGGGATCGGCCCTGGCGGGTCCTGCCACGCCGGCCATGAGGAAGTAGTACGCCACGAATCCGAGGGCCAGGCCGAGGAACCAGGCGTAGGTGTAGATCGTGTCAAACACAGCCGGGAAGGTGTTCGAGCCCGTGGCGGCGTTCCAGAATCCGGGGACGTTGGGCGCAACGGCCACAACGAGGACCACGATGGCACGCCAGTTGAATCCGCTTCCGCCGTAGGCGAACTCGGCTCGCGGGTCGTAGAGCGCGGCCGCGTTCAACCGGGTACGCCGGATCACGAAGTAGTCGCAGAGCATGATCCCGGCGATGGGCCCGAGCAGCGCGGAGTAGCCGATGAGCCAGGTGAAGATGTACGCGTTGAGGTTGTGGTAGAGGTACCACGGCATGATGAGAACGCCGATGGCGGCGGTGATGATGCCGCCGGTCCGGAACGAGACGTGGCGCGGCGCGAGATTGGAAAAATCATTGGCGGGGCTGACGACGTTGGCGGCGATGTTGGTCGTGAGCGTGGCGACCGAGAGCATCGCCAGCGAGATGATGATGACCGGGGCGGAGCCGACATGGGCGATGACCTCCGTCGGGTCCCAGATCGTCTTGCCGAAGATGAACGGCGTGGCGCTGGTCACGGCGATGCCGATGAAGCAGAAGAGCGTCATGGTTGTGGGCAGCCCGAGGGCCTGGCCCCGGACCTGCGAGCGCTGGTCGCGGGCGTAGCGCGTGAAGTCCGGGATGTTCAGGCTGAGCGTGGCCCAGAAGCCGACCATGGCCGTGAGTTGCGGGACGAAGACGCGCCAGAACGCCGCGTTGTCGGCGAACTTCGAGCCCCCGGCGAAGAGCGTGAGCGAGCTGCCCGTCTTCTGCTTCACCTGCCACATGGCCCAGCCGAGGAGCGTGAGGCCCGCGGCGATCAGGAAGGGCGCGGCCCAGGACTCGAGCCACTTGATCGAGTCGATGCCGTGCCAGATGAAGTGGCCGTTGATGAGCCAGAACGCCCCGAAGCAGGCGAGTTGCCACCACGTGATTCCCAGCGCGGTCGTGTGCTGCTGCTGGTCAATCGTCGTGTCGAGCCAGCCGAGTCCGCCGAGGACCTGGTAGATCGCCAGGCCGCCGATCCAGGTCTGGATGCCGAACCATCCGCAGGCGACGAGGGCGCGGGCGAGCGCGGGGATGTTCGCTCCGACGGTTCCGAACGAGGCCCGCATGAGCACGGGGAACGGGATGCCGTACTTGGTGCCGGGATGGCCGTTGAGGATCATGGGGATGAGGACGATGGCGTTGCCCAGCGCGACGGTGAGCAGGGCCTGCCACCACGCCATGCCCGCGTCGATCATGCTGGCCGCGAGGGTGTAGGTCGGGATGCACACGGCCATGCCGACCCAGAGCGCGGCGATGTGCCAGGTGGACCAGGTCCGCTGATCCGGCCGCGTCGGCGCGAGGTCGGGGTTCGAGAGCATGCTGGGCTGGGCCATGGGAGGTGGATCGGCCAATGGCACGGCGATTCGTCACATCCGGCGGTGGGCGCCGCCTACCGGCCCCACCCTCCCGGCCCGATCCATCCTCTTCGCCAGAACCAGACGAGCATCCCGCCCGAGACCGAAAGCATGATCGCCCAGACGAGCGGGTACCCGTACTTCCAGCCGAGTTCCGGCATTCCGTAGGGGCTGGAGCGGTCGAAGTTCATGCCGTAGACGCCGACGATGAAGGTGAGGGGCATGAAGAGCGTGGCGAGCACGGTGAGCACCTTCATGACCTCGTTGAGCCGGTGGCTCTGGCTTGAGATGTAGATGTCCATGAGGTCCGAGCCGAGCTCGCGGTAGTTCTCGAGAATATCGATGAGCTGGACCATGTGGTCGTAGGCGTCGCGCATGTACACGCGGGTCTCGGGGCCGACGAGCGGCGACTCGTCGCGTACGAGCGACGAGATGGCCTCGCGGGCGGGCCAGACCGTCCGGCGCATGACGAGGAGCTCCCGCTTGATCGCGTGGATCTGGTGGACGGTTCGCGTGGACGGGCTCTCGACCGCCTGGCTCTCCAGGTCCTCGAGGCGCTCGCCGAAGGCCTCGAGCACCGGGAAGTACGAGTCCACGATGGCGTCGAGGATCGAGTACACAAGAAAGTCGGGGCCGGAGGTGCAGATGCGCCCGCGGCATTGGCGGATGCGGGCCCGAACGGGGTCGAGACAATCGCCGCGCATCTCCTGAAAGGTGACGACGAAGTCACTCCCAAGGAACATGCTGATCTGGTCGGTGTCGAACTGGCCGGGGATGCGCGAGGAGGCGGGCTCGCCGGTGGGCGTGAAGGACGGCTCGCGGATGACGATGAACAGGTGGTCGTCGAACTCGTCGGCCTTGGCCCGCTGGTGGGTGCTGAGCACGTCCTCGAGGGCGAGTTTGTGGAGGCCGAAGAGTTCGCCGAGCGAACGGACGACCTCGGCGTCGCCGAGCCCGTCCACGTTGACCCAGACGCGGGCGAACTCGCCCCTGAGCGCACGCACCTGCTCGATGGTCGCGCCGTCGATCTCCCGGTGCTCGGTCTTCGACCCCGTGCCGGCCCGAAGCCCGCCGTACCCGATGGCCGACACATGGGGCTTGGGCGCCGCCGGATCGGCCACGAGCGTTTCGGGCGCTGTGCCGGGGGGCTTGAGCTTCAGATTGCGCCGCAGTTTGCGCATGCGCGGCATGTGCATCTTCATCGCGAACTCCTGGGCCAGAGCGTACGGCCGCGGGCATTGGCCCGCCGGAGCCGTTGATGGGGCCCGCGGGACCTATCCGAAGAGCCCCAGTTGGCCGCGGGAAAGGCGAAAATCCCTTCGCCGCAGGAACTCGTCGCGCGTGCGTCCGGACGGCCTGGCGGTGAGTCCGAGTTTCCGTGCGAACACCTCGAAGACGCGCCCGATCTGCTCCGCCCGCGCTCCCGTTCCTTTCTGGCGCACGCCCCACTGCGTCTGGTACAGGTCGCCGCCCCGGGTGTCGCGGATCGCCGCCTCGCCGTGGGGCGCGCGATCGGGGAACTCTCTCGCGAGCCAGTCGAGGAACAGGGCCTTGATCTGGTGCGGCAGGCGCAGGAGCACGAACCCGGCCCCGGTGGCGCCCGCGTTGCGGGCGGCCTCGAGGATGGCGGGAATCTCGCTCTCGTTGAGGGCGGGGATGACGGGCGCGACCATCACCGCCACCGGGATACCGGCATCGGCGAGGGCCCGGATGGTGGCGAGCCGCTCGCGCGGCGAGGAGGCCCGCGGCTCCATCCTGGCCGCGAGGGTGTTGTCGAGGGTGGTGATGCTGACGGCCGCGGTGGCGGCGCGGCACCTGTGGAGTTCGACGAGCACATCGAGATCTCGCGTCACGAGGCGATTCTTGGTGATCACGCCGACGGGCTGGGCGAACTCCGCGCAGACCTCCAGAACGCGCCGGGTGATCCGCAGGTCCGCCTCAACCGGCTGGTAGCAGTCGGTCACGCCGCTGATGGAGATGCTCTCGCCCTCCCAGGATTTCTTCGACAGTTCAGCGCGGAGCAACTCCGGCGCGTTCGCTTTGGCGAGAATCCTGGTCTCGAAGTCCAGGCCGCTCGACATGCCGAGGTACTCGTGCCCCGGACGGGCGTAGCAGTAGATGCACCCGTGCTCGCACCCGCGATACGGATTGATGGACCACTTCATGCCAAGGTCGGGGCTGTCGATCGGGTTGAGGATGGAGCGCGAGGAATCGCGGAAGACGCGGGTCTTGACCTGCACGCCGGCGGGGTGCTCGATGGCGATCTCATCGAGGTGCTCGCCGAGGACGTGGAGTCGGACATCCTCGAAGCGGTTGCCGGGGTTGAGGCCGGCGCCGCGGCCGCGGGCGGGGCCTTGGGTGAGATGATCGGCAAACTCCGGCATACCCAAACGTATGCCTATCATTACCACGGAACGAGTGGCCAATAGGACCACAATTTCAAACTAGTTGAAACTAGTTGATTTGTTCGGCACGCGAGGCGATACTCTTGCACACCATGGTCGCACGATCCAACAAGTTCGGCGCGTTCGACGCCAAGACTCACTTCAGCGAGCTCCTCGACAGGGTCGAGCGCGGCGAGGAAATCACGATCACGCGCCATGGGATTCCGGTCGCCCGTCTGGTTCCCGCGCCCTCCCGCGACGAGGCGGAGATTGCCCGGGCGATCGCAAGCCTGAAGGCGATGCGCACGCACTGTTCGCTCGGCGGGCTCTCGTGGAAAGACCTGCGAGACGAGGGGCGGCGCTGATGGCCCTGGTCATCGATTGCTCGGTGGCGATGACATGGTGTCTTCGCGATGAGGCGACGCCCGAGACGGATGCTCTGCTCGACCGCGCGGTCGAAGAGACCTTCGTGGTGCCTTCCCACTGGCATCTGGAAGTGGCGAACACGCTCTCTCAGGCGCGAAAACGAAACAGACTGACGGAGGAGGCGGTCGGTTCGTTCATCCGGGATCTTGCGAGCCTCCCCATCGAGGTCGACGAGTCTACCTGGAAGCAGGCGCTCGGTGACACGATGGAGATCGCCCGAACATGCGACCTCACCATCTACGACGCGGCGTACATCGAGCTCGCCTCGCGGCGGGGGTTGGTGATCGCCACGCTCGACGGCGCAATGCTTCGCGCAGCCGCGTCGCGCTCGTTGGGCGTGTACCCGCTTCGGGCGCCGTGATCACCCCGCCAACCGCTCCTCCCCCTCGATCCCCAGCGTCTTCATCTTCTTGTACAGCGTCGTCCGGTTGATCCGCAGGTCGTCGGCCGTCTTCTGGCGGTTCCAGGCGTTGGCTTCCAACGCGCGCAGGATGATCAGGCGTTCGGGCTCGCGCATCGCGTCCTCGAGGGGCGTGGGGATCCACGGCGCGGCCTCTTCGACGCCGCCCACCAGTCGCAACTGGCCCGGCGCGCCGGGGCCCGACGGCCCAGTGGAGATTCCCACGACCTGATCCGGGAGCGCATCGAGGCCGATCGTGGGGGACTTGCTCAGGACCGCCGCGCGTTCCACGATGTTCTCGAGTTCTCGCACGTTTCCGGGGAACGTGTATCGCCGGAGCGCATCCATGGCCTCCTCGGTGAAGCCCACGATCTCGCGCCCGAGGGTCTTGGCGTGCTTGGCGAGGAAGTGCGTGGCCAGCAAGGGCACATCGCTGATGCGGTCGCGCAGCGGCGGGAGGGCGAGGGTCACCACGTTGATGCGGTAGTACAGGTCCTGGCGGAACTCGCCGCGGGCGACGAGTTCTTCGAGGGGCTTGTTGGTGGCGAGGACGACCCTCGCGTCCACCTCGATGGTCTGGGTGCTGCCGACGGGCTCGAACTTGCGCTCCTGGATCACGCGCAGGAGTTTGAGTTGCATGCCCGGGCTGGCGCTGTTGATCTCGTCGAGAAAAATCGTCCCGCCGTCGGCGGCGAGGAACCGGCCCATCTTGTCCGCGTACGCCCCCGTGAAGGCCCCCTTGACGTGCCCGAAGAGTTCGCTCTCCAGCAGCGTCTCGGGGATCGAGCCGCACGAGAGTTGCACGAACGGCTTGTCGCGGCGCGGCGAGCGCTGGTGGATGGCTTGCGCGATGAGGCTCTTGCCCACGCCGCTCTCGCCGGTCATGAGCACGGTTGTTCGGCTGGGGGCGACGGCGTCGATGAGGTCGTAGATCTTGAGCATCCGGGCATCGGAGCCGACGATGGTGTCCATGCCGAAACGATCTTCGAGGCGCGACTTGAGCGTGGCGTTCTCCGCGAGGAGCGTGTGCTGGCGGATGGCCCGCTGCATGGCCAGGCGGAGTTCGGCATCCACCACGGGTTTGGTGAGATAGTCCACCGCCCCGAGCCGGACCGCCTCGACGGCGCTCTCGATGGTGCCATAGCCGGTGAGCATGAGCACTGCGATGCGGGGGAACTCCTTCGCCACTCGCTTGAGGAGTTCCGTGCCGCCCATGCCCGGCATGGAGACATCGCTCACGAGCACGCCGACGGGCGTGTCGCCGACCGTCGAGGCGTTCTTTGCGAGGGCCTCCAACGCCTCTTCGCCGCTCAGAGCAAACGACGCCGCGTGGCCTTCCTCGGAAAGAAAGTCCGCGATCGACTCAGCCGCGATCGGGTCGTCGTCCACCACCAGCACCCGGATGGCCTTCGGTTTGTCGCCCATGGTCAACCCACCCTCGGCACGGGATAGCACACGCTCAGGACCGCCCCCGCACGCCCGCTCGCGGGATCGCGCGGCCGGGCCAGCAGTTCGATCGTCCCGCCCAACTGTTCCACCACATCGCGGCAGAGCGAGAGCCCGATGCCGCTCCCGCCCGGCTTGGTCGTGTATCCCAGCCGAAACACCGAGGCATCGGCGCGGCTGGGGTCGGAGGATCGCCCGCGCGTGCCGTGCCAACCGTTTCTCCCGGCGACAAGCCCCGCGCCGTCGTCCTCGATCGTGATCATGACGCACCGGCCCGTGCGGCCCGCCTCGGCCCAAGCCCGCACGCAGACGCGACCGCCGACATGCCTCTCCCCCACCCCCCCCGCCACACGCTGGATCGACTCGATCGCGTTTCGCACACCGTTCATCACGACCGCGTACACCGGCCCGGCCGCGATGTCGGCGAGTTCCGGGGCGATGTGCGTGTCGATCTGCACGCAGGACTCTTCGGCCAGCGGGGTCATGACATCCGCAGCGTGGCGGACGGCATCGGCGAGGCTGGAACTGGCGCCGAATCCCTCGCGGAGCCCGGCCGCGCCGTTGGCGGCCATGCCGATCATCGACGAGCGGACCAGATCGGCCATCTGCCGGATGGCGGCGTCAACGGTCTCCAGGCGTCGCTCAAGCATCTCCGGACAGTCATCGCGACCTTCGAGCCGCGGCGTCATCCGATCCCCGCCCGTCTCGCACAGCGACCGTCGGGCCAGGCCGATCACTCGCATGGATGCGTCGAGGAGTGTGCTGAGTTCGTGGACGAGGGTGGTCAGGCGGTTGGCGACGAAGGCGCCGTCCACCGGATCGGGGGCGGGGCCGGAGGGGCGAACCACGGTGCGGCGGAGGGCGGGGTGGGGCTGGCCGTTTTTTCCGTTTGAGTTCTCGGGCGTACCGCCGCGGGCGGCCTTCTTGGGCTGGTCGGACGGGTTGTCCGGCTGGAGGGGCGGATTTGGGGGGGTGGGTGGGGGGGCCATGCGTGCGTTATGCATCGACGCGCCCGCTCATCGCCTCAACGGCGGTGTTGCGTTTCCACAACACAACGGATGGCGCAGCCCGCATGGACGGAAGACTCGGCCACCGAAGTCCGATCACCCGGCTCAGCTCTTGCCAACAGTCAGCGCCACGCCCCCGGCGTGGACGTGCTCGACATTCCCGGCGGCGATCTTCTCGAATCCCGAGCCCAGTTCCCCGATCGGGTCGGGCGGGATGATGTCCACGGTCTTCTCGCCGAGTTTGGCCTCGCCACGGAGGACCTTGGCCTCGAACTTGCGACAGTGGTCCATGAGGGTTTCGAGGATCTTCTCTTCGGGCACGTTGTCCACCTTCTGGCCCTGCACGTAGATGATGCCGCGCCGGTCGCCGGCGAAGATGGCGACGTCCGCACCCTCGGCCTCACCGGGGCCGTTGACGATGCACCCCATGACCGCGACCTTGATGGGGGTCTTGATCGTCACCAGGGCCTTGCGAACGTCCTGGATGAGCGTGAAGAGATCGACCTGGATCCGGCCGCAGGTGGGGCAGGCGATGAGGTCCACGCCGACCCGGGTCTTCAAGCCCAGGGAATACAGCAACTCCAATCCGTCCTGCACCTCGTAGATCGGGTCGTTGGCGTAGGAGATGCGGATGGTGTCGCCGATGCCGTTGCAGAGCAGGGCCGAGAGCGCGGCGATGGAGCGGATGCAACCGGTCTCCTTGGGACCCGCGTGGGTGACGCCGAGGTGGAGCGGATGGTCGAAGCGCTTGCTGATCTCCGTGTACGCGTCGATCACCATGCTCGCGTCCATGCTCTTGGCCGAGATGGAGACGTCGTAGAAGTCCTGCTCGTAGAAGATGTCGAGGTATTCCTCGAGCTTGGTGATCATGATCGCCAGCAGATACCCGTTCTTGTGGTTGCTGAAGACCTGCCCGAGTTCCTTCATCCGCTTCTGCTTGTCCTTGCGCTCGATGATCGAGCCCTCGTTCACGCCCACGCGGATGGGCAGGCCTTTGGCCTTGCACGCCTGGATGACGTCGATGACCTGCTTGCGGTCCTGGATGTTGCCGGGGTTGAGGCGGATCTTGTGCACGCCCGCCTCGACGGCCTCGAGGGCCCGCTGGAAATGGAAGTGGACGTCGGCGACGATGGGCACCTGCGTGCGCTGGATGATCTCCTTGAGCGCCTCGGTGTCTTTCTTTTCCGGCACGGCGACGCGCACGATGTCCGCGCCGGCCGCGGCCATGCGGTTGATCTCGGTCACGCAGGTGTCGATCTCGTGGGTGTACCCGGCCGTCATGGTCTGCACGCTCACGGGCGCGGGCGTGGTGGGCGTGCCGTCACGATTGGGGATACCGCCCCCGATCAGGACCACTCCGGTGCGGGCATCGCCAACCTTGATCTGTCGCGTCGGGCGTCGTGTCTGCATAGGTCGCGATGATAGGTTCGGATGGTGTTCGCGGCGCACGAGTCGATCCGAGCCGGTTTCGGCCGCTGCGGGGCTCGCGGTGCGGGCGGGTCCCGGGCCTACATCGGTTCGGGTTCCTGAACCGGCCCGATGCCGGCTCGCCCATCCCGCTCATCTCGCTCCGGCCGGTGTTCGCTTGCGGTGATCGCGTGGACGAGGCTGCGGGCGACCTTGCGATCTCCGCCAGGGGGCAGACCATCCACCTCCGGCACGCGGTAGAGCATCATCCACACGCCCACGAGCGCGAGCGGCACGCTCAGCATCAGGATCGAGGCCTGCGTGGCCCACACCTCATCGAGGATCTTGTGCACCTTCAACTGTTCGCCGCCGAAGCCCGCGATGATCGCGCCCGCGGCCATCGCCCCGAACACCGCCACGTTCGCGACGCTCATGACCCACCCTCGCAGGCGATCCGGCGTGAGCACCTGCAGCGCGGCCCAGCTCTGGTTGAAGGCCCACATCCAGAACCATCCGCACACCGCCATCGCGAGGTACCCCACCCAGACCTCGCGTGCGAGGGCGAAGGCCGTGATGCTCAGGCCCAGGCCCGCGACCGAGAGGGGGATGAAGTGGTGCTTGGGATACCACTTGGGCACGTACCGGATCGCCAGCCCCCCCACCACCGCCCCCACGCCCTGGATGGCCAGCAGCGTTCCGCCGACCGCCTCGGCGGCCAGGAATCTGGCCGTCTCCTCCGACACCGTGCCCTTCACGGACGCACGGGCCGCGGCGATTTGGTGCTCTTCGAGGCCATAGACCGCGATGACAAAGTTGCTGAGCATCCGAACCATCGGCGCGGCGAGAAGGCAGAGGGCGAACTGGGCCATGAATACGGCGCGCGGGCCTCGCTGGTGCATGAGGAACGACCACGCCTCGCGGATTCCCGACATCATCCGCCCGAGGTATTGCCTGGGGGCGGGATCATCGGGCGTCATCATGACCACGCCGGCCATCAGGATGAAGGTCGCGGCGTTGAACCAGAGGAGCGGGGGTGCTCCCCACTTGGCCAGCACCAGCCCCGCGATCGCCGGCCCGATCACGCGAGCCGTGTTGAACTGGATCCCGTTGAGCGTGATCGCCTTGTTCAGGTCTTCGCGTGGCACGAGGCGCGGCGTGAGCACCTGCCACGCCGGGAAGTTGAACGCCATGACGCACCCGTTGAGCACGCCGAAGAAGAAGAGCCAGTGGATCGCCGTGCGGGGATTGGCGAAGTTCGCCTGTATCACCAGCGCGACGCCGATCGCCACCAGGCCCAGCAACACCTGCGTGGCCACGAGCAGCGTCCGGCGGTTCATGCGGTCCGAGGCGAGGCCGCCGAAGACGCCCAGGACAAAGATCGGCAGCAACTGGCACGCGCCGAGGGTGCCCTGGTCGTCGAGCTTGCCCGTGGCCCGGGCCACGAACATCTGGATCGCGAACATCTCGGTCCACGTGCCGATGTTGGAGAACACCTGCGCCCCCAGGACGTTGCGGTAGTGCTTGTGCGAGAGCACGCCCCAGCGGCCGCCCGAGTCGGCGCGGGTTTCGGCGGGATTCGGCCCGTCGGCGGGCGCGGCCTGCGGCGGCGATGCGTTGTCCGTGTTGGCTGCGCGGGCGGGCGTCGGTGCTCGCTCCGGCGGGGCTTCTGATGGCGGGGGCACGACGCGACTCCGTTGCGTCCGCGGTGCGGTTTTTCGCGTGACTCACCGCATGGTAGGCGAACGCTCCGCGGTGTTCGCGTATCGGCACTCCCGCACGCCAAGGTACACAAGAGTCTCGAATACCAGCATCCCCGCGAGCAACGCCCCGACCGGCGCGATGGTCACAAACGCCAGCGCGCCCCGGGATGCCACCGCCTCGGGCAGCCGATCGAGCACCCACCACAGCGGCGTCCGCATCAGCGGCACCAGCGCGTGGAGCGCCCCGCCGATAGCCCAGCCGATCGACGCGTGGGCGCACACCGACAGGGCGATCGGCCAGGTCACCCGCCAGGCGCGCCGGCGGCCGAAGAAGCGCACCCCGACGGTTTCGATCCACGTCAGCGCCAGGAGGGCGCCCACGAGCAGCGGCACGGCCCCGAGGGCGACCCACGGCGGGCGGGGCACGGCCAACTCGCTCCATGCCACCATCGTCCCGGTCCCGGGCGCGACCGACGAGGGACGGACGTACCACGCGGTGATGCCGGGCCCGGCGACCCACGGTCCAACCCAGAGCCACATCGCACCGGGGAGCAGGCCACCGATGGCGATGTTGATCCAGAGCAGCAGCCACGTCCGGCGATCCGCGCGTGGGCGCATCTCCCGAAACACCCTCGTCGGTCCGCGGAGCACCTCCCACGATACCCGTCCCCATCCCCGTACGCCCGCCGCCCGCTGCCACGCCGATCCGAGGCGCGCCCGGGGCAGCGACAGACGCACCGGCGTGCCGCACTCCGGGCAGCGCGCATCGGGCGCGATGCCGGCGAGCGCGTACCCGCACCGCTCGCACAGGATCGCCTCGTCGGTCATTTCCGCTGCTTTGGGCATCGCCCACGACGGTATTCCGTGCCGATCCCGCCATGACCGCCTGTCATCGGCTTGCTATTCTCTGCCCCCTTGATCACCGTCCGGCGCATCTCCTTCGACGATCCGCTGCACGCGCAGGCGGTTCGTCTGCGCGAGGAGGTGCTGCTGGCCCCCATCGGCCTGGACGGCCCCAGGTTCCGGGCCATGTTCCCCGAGGGCGGCGCCCGAGAGGAACACTTCGAGCACTTCATCGCCGTCTTCGACCACCCCTCCGGCCCGCGGGTCATCGGCACCGCGCTCCTGCTGCCAAACTACCCCACGCGCGGCGTCGGGAAACTCATGCAGATGGCCGTGGACCTGCAGCGCCAGGGGGAGGGCGTCGGCACGCGCCTGGTCGTCGCCATCGAGCAGCGGGCCTTCGGCCAGCTCGGCATGGAAGAGATCTTCTGCCACGCCCGCGACACGGCCTACGGGTTCTACCGGTCCCTGGGCTGGGACTTTGACTCCGAGGTGTTCCAGGAGGCGGGAGTCCCCCACCGTCGCATGCGCTTCCGCCCGGAGGCCGGCCCGATCGGGGAGCCCGAGGAGCCGATCCCGGATGAATAGCCCTCGCACCGCCGCCCCCAGCGCGGCGGGTCCCTGCCAATAATCACCCGATGGCCCACTCCGTCCGAGACCTGATCTCCAGCCACGGCCTGCGGTGCACCGCGCAGCGCGAGCAGGTCTACGCCGCGCTCCTGGCCAGCAAGGTCCATCCCACCGCCGAGGAACTCCACGACCTGCTCAACCAGCCCGACGCCGTCGGCGCCACGGGGGGCATCAGCCTCGCGACCGTGTACAACACCCTGGACGTGCTCACACGCCACGGCCTGGCCCGGCGCATCGCGCCCGCCCGTTCCGGCGCGTCGGCCGCTTTCCGCTACGACGCCGACACTCGCAACCACGCCCATGTCGTGCTTCCCGACGGGGGCATCCGCGATCTTCCCGACGACCTGAGCGAGCGCGTGATCGCCAGCCTCGACCCGGAGTTGCTCGAAGAGGTGCGTCGTCGCACGGGCGGCGAGATCACCCGAATCGGTGTCGAGTTCGACTGCCGCGCTCCGACGGACCGTGCCGACCGCTCCCCTCAATAGGGACGATCCGAGGCCCACCGACCCCACCATCTCAAGCCGCTTTCGGCCGGGACCGATACCACCCGGTCCGTCGTTGCCCATCCAGGGTCCGACCCCATCCGGAGATCCGTCCCGTGACGACATCCCTTTCCGATCGGCGCACGTTCCCGCGTTTCCAACTCGAGCCGATGTACACGCCCCTGGCGGTGCAGGGTCCGGAGGGAGCGACGTTCGACAACGAGGGCCACGTGTACGACATCTCGGAGGGGGGCGTCCGCTTCGAGGCCGACCAGCCCATCAAGCCCGGCACGCCCGTGACGATGCAGATCGTCCTGCCCAACCTGAACCAGCGTGAGATCGAGCCGGGACGCACCGTGCTCGTCTACGCCAACGTGGTCTGGATCGAGGACGAGGACGAGCCCGGCCCGTACAAGATGGCCGCGATCTTCACACGATTCGCCAAGGCCGGGGACCGCGAGCGCCTGCTTCGGCAGTTTGCCACGGGCCGATACCGCGCCGCGGCGTAGCGCGGGCATCCTTGCCCGTGCCGGGCGCACCGCGATCGTGCCAACACCCGACGACATCGCCCCGAACGCGACACGACGGCTCCCGTTGCTTCCCGCACCCCTGTCGAGCCAAAATCCCACCGCCAGCACGAATCCGCACGGGCAGCATGCCCGTGCTACCTATCCTTGCCCGTGTTCATCGACGAAGCCGAAATCACGGTCAAGGGCGGCCATGGCGGCCCCGGGTGCATCTCCTTCCGTAGGGAGAAGTACATCCCCAAGGGCGGGCCCAAGGGGGGCGACGGGGGGCGCGGCGGCGACGTCATCATGGTCGCCGACGAGAACATCAACACGCTCTTCGACTTCTCCGGCCAGCACCACTGGAGCGCCACCAACGGCGAGCCGGGGCGCGGCAAGCAGCAGTTCGGCCTCGCCGGCGAGGACCTGATCATCAAGGTTCCCCCGGGCACGCTGGTCTACGAGCGCGACTCGCGCGAGCTGATCGTCGATCTGAGCCCCGCCGGGAAGACCCACGTCATCGCCAAGGGCGGCAAGGGCGGGTACGGCAACGAGCACTACAAGTCCCCCACCAACCAGGCCCCCAAGAAGGCCGGTCCCGGCGAGCCGGGCGAGCACCGCCACCTCCACCTCGAGCTCAAGCTCATCGCCGATGTCGGGATCGTCGGCCTTCCCAACGCGGGCAAGAGCACGCTGCTGAGCGTGATCTCCGACGCCCGGCCGAAGATCGCCAACTACCCGTTCACCACGCTCGCCCCGCAACTCGGCATCGCCGCGCTCGACACGCAGCGCCGGCTCGTCTTCGCCGACATCCCCGGCCTGATCGAGGGCGCCTCGTCCGGCTCGGGCCTGGGCCACGAGTTCCTTCGCCACATCGAGCGCACCCGCATCCTCGTCCATCTCGTGGACATCGCCCCGACCGACGGCTCGGACCCGGCGGCGAACTACGCCACCATCCGCGCCGAACTCGCCAAGTACTCCGTGGCGCTGGCCGAGAAGCCCGAGATCATCGCCCTCAACAAGCTCGACCTGCTCGACGAAGAAGAGGCCGCGGCCGCCGTCGTGAAGTTCCGCAAGGCCCTGAAACTCGGGCACAAGGAGCCGCTGTTCCCGATCAGCGCGGCCACCAACAGGGGCACGCGCGAGCTCCTCGAGGCCGTCTGGACGACGCTCCGGCCCAAGGTCGAGAACTGGCGCGAGCAGCCCGCCGCGCACTCATGATCCGGCCCGTTCCAGCAGCGCCAGCCACTCCCTATTCCCCGCCGCGTTCCCCTTGGTCTTCCCCCCTCCCCCCACCACCGGGCTGAGGGTCGAGGCGACCACGCGCACACCGAGCGTCGGCATCTCGGCCATGACGCGATCGGCCACCTTCGCCGCGTCGTCCACGCTCAGCACGCCCGCGCTGAGCCACGGCTTTTCCTCGCCGACGAGCTCGTAGTGCGGCTTGACGAGCGTCACGATCCGTCCGGCCCGGCCGATCCACCTGAGCGAGGCCGGAACGCACATCCGCTGTGGCGTCCACCCCATGTCCATCACCACCAGATCGAACCGCCCGCCGCCGGGGGGCGCGGCGTGCAGCGCGTTGTTGCGTTCCATCACGCCCACCCGCGGGTCCTGGCGGAGTTTCCACGCCAGCGTGCCATAGCCGGTGTCCACGGCCGTCACGTGGGCCGCGCCGGCCTGCAAGAGGCAGTCCGTGAATCCGCCGACGTTGGCCCCGAAGTCGGCGCAGCGCATGCCGGCGACGTCCAGATCGAATACCTCCAGCGCGTACTGCAACTTGAGGCCGCCTCGCGAGACAAAGGGGTTGGGGGGGAGAGACGACAAGGTGACCAGGTGACACGGTGACAAGGTGACGAACGGAAGGGTCAGGCCGCTCTCTCGGGCGAATCGCCAATCACCCAGGTGTCCGGGTGGTTGATCATGCCCACGGTGGTGGCGAGCATCTTGTCGTAGGCTCGATACAACTCGACGGCCTCCCCACGCTCCAGATACTTGCAGTCCACCGCGTATTGCACCCAAACCTGGGTCTCGGCGGCCTCGGTCTCCGCGTCCGAGAGTTTGGACACAAACGCCCCCTGATACCGGCGCTTCCGCCACGCCTCGCAGATGCTCGCCGAAACGGATTGCGATGACCATCGAATCTGGCTTGTGAGGGAGTAGATTTCCTCCTGCGGGAACTTCTTGGACAGCCAGAAGATCTTCATGGAGACCGCGTACGCGCTCCGGTACACCTCCAGATCCTGATGAGTGCGAATCTTCTTCGCCATCGCCGGCCTCCCAATACCCATCACGTGCCCGTCGTCACCTTGTGACCGTGTCACCTTGTCACCCTGTCGCCTTACTCGACCTCGAAGATAAACTCCACCTCAACGGGCACATTGAGCGGCAGGGCGTTGGTCCCCACGGCCGCGCGGGCGTGGCGGCCGGATTCGCCGAAGACCTCGACCAGCAGCTCGCTGGCGGCGTTGGCCACCTTTGGCTGGTCGCCGAAGCCCGTCTCGCAGGCCACGAAGCACCCGACGCGGACAACCTGGCGGATCTTCGCCAGCGCGCCGAGTTCGGCCTTGGCCGCAGCGAGTCCGTTGAGGGCACACTGCCGAGCGCACTCCCGGGCTTGTTCCAACGGGACGGTCCCGGGGACGGTGCCGGTGGCCATGAGCGAACCGTCGCGAACGGGAATCTGGCCGCTGACATAGAGCAGATTGCCGCTCCGGCGGGCGGGGATGTAGGCCGCGACGGGCTTGGCGGGGGTGGGCAGGACGATTCCGAGGCGGGCGAGGGCTGCTTCGGGGTCCGAACGGGGGGTGTTTGGAAGGGTCATAGGGCAAGGATACTCAGTGGAACGCGGCAGACCCGGATGGGATCCCCCTCGCACAGGGGATGGAACCGACATCCACAACCCGTTGGGGTTGGATCCGAGCAACCCGCCGGTATTGCACAAAAAATCAAGTTCATGCGCCCCATGCAACCGCCCCGGTTGACAGACGTATCGGAACGTGTATCTTGTTTGGTGTACGCGCGTACTGGGTGTGCGCAAGGTCTGAATCGCATCACGTCCGAGAAATGTCCTCATGGCGGCTGTCCGGTCGCCCGCATCATCCGCGAAGAGGGCCACACGCACCCCGACATCCTGGTTGGACGCCGCGGAAATGCGAGCCCTTTGCGCAAGCGAAGGAAAGCTCGGCCCGTCCGCGAAGCGCCCGTGTCGGCCAAGGTGCAGTGAGTTTGCGGGTCACGCCCGCCCCGCTGCGACAACCTGCAATCGCGTTTGTGGCTCCCAGCCCGTGTAGTGGCTCCCGCCACGAGCGTTGCCAAGCCGTCGGTCTCCGTGTGGAGCCCGGGCGTGGAGACGATCGGAGCGGATGATCAAACCGTCTTTTCCCTTTTTCCGGAGTTTCGATCCATGAAGAAGAATCGTGCATTTACCCTGATCGAGTTGCTCGTCGTGATCGCGATCATCGCGCTGCTCGTGGGCATCCTGCTGCCCGCGCTCGGCAAGGCTCGCGCCTCGGCCCGCCAGCTCAAGGATTCCACCCAGGTCCGCGGCATCGTTCAGGCCATGGTCGTCTGGGCCAGCAACAACCAGTCGCAGTACCCGCTCCCCGGCAACCTGGAGAGCACCACCAACGGCCCCACGACCAACGAGGCGGTCGAGGCCAAGAACAACTCCAGCGCCATCTTCTCCGTCATGATCTTCAACGGCAGCATCTCCCCCGAGATCTGCATCTCCCCCGCCGAGGCCAACACCGGCAACGTCACCCGCTACGACAACTACGAGTACTCCAACCCCAGCGGCTCGGTGCAGTCCACCAGCGCCCTGTGGGACCCCAAGTTCCGCGCTGTTCCCGCCACCGGCACGCAGGGCGCCACGGGCTACGGCCCGACGTTCACCTACAACGCCGCGGGCGCCCAGACCAACTCCAACCAGTCCTACGGCCACACCATCCCCTTCGGCAAGCGCCGGGCCCAGTGGAGCGACACGTACAACTCCACCGAGGCCGTCTTCGGCAACCGCGGACCCACCTTCGCCAACACCTCCTCCGACGGCGCCCAGTGGGCCGCCGGCACCGGCAGCACCGGTCGCTGGACGCTCCTCGCCGCCTCTCCGAGCGGCCAGGCCAGCGGCGGCGCCGACTCGCCCACCCTCCTCATCCACGGCGGTCGCTCCACCTGGGAGGGCAACATCGGCTACAACGACAACCACGTGAACTTCGAGACCAAGGCCAACCCCGACACCGTCGTCTACACCCGCTCGGGCACGCTCAACCCCCGCACCGTGGCCGACAACCTGTTCGTCAACGAGCTCGATGAGTCCGGCGGCGACACCTCCGGCATCAACGTCACCAGCGGCACCAACGCCTACCTGCGTGCGTACTCCTCGGTGTCCGTTTCGGGCAACACCTACAACGTGACCTACCCGAACCGTTGGCGCGACTAATCCCGTGAGGCCCACCGGCCGTCGCGGATCGACGCATCAATCACAGCGCCCGCCCCTTCCAGGCGGGCGTTGTCTTTTCCGCCGAGCCATCGCGTTCCGCCGCTACCCGCGCCGCCGGCGCTGGATGCCCGCGGCTCCGAGCAGGAGCACGCCCACCCCCACCCCCGACCCCGGACCGGGAACCACGTCGAGCTTCAGCCCCGTGATGTCGCCCGGGAGCACCGACGTGGAGGTGCTGACCATCCCCCACGTGTTGTTCGTGAACTCGAGCCTGGTGAAAGTGAACGCCGACGGGTTCGGGTCGGAGCTCGTGGAGACCAGGTGCAGGTCGAGCTCGCGCGCGCCGAAGTTGTTCACGGTGTACCGGAATCGGTACAGGTCGATCCAGACGCCGCCGGCCCCGAAGTAGCTTTGCATGATCTGGGCGGGCAGGATCGCTTCGGCCCCCACCGCCGCGTCGGGGGTGCCGTCGTAGTCCTCGTCCACGCCGGGGGTGCCCAGGAGCCGGGACTGGGCCGAGAATCCGGCGATCAGCCCGATGTCCTGGCTGGGCGTCTGGGTCCACCCGCCGCCGCTGGCGTTGATGAGGCCGTTGAAGGCGGCGTTGATGCCCACGAGGTAGGCGTATTGCCGGGCCACCCCGTTGGTGGAGCCGGAAGGCTGGCCGGTGATCCCGGAGAAGTACGTGCCGTCGGGATTCGAGATGGGATCGCGGGCCAGCGTGCCGAACGCCGGACTCTCTCCGTTGAGAATGATGGCGAACGTGAAGCCGCCGATGCCGACCTTGGACGTCGAATCCAGCACGCGCCCCTGCACGGCGAGGTTCAGCACGGCGTCCGACGGCGAGACCACGCCCTGGCCGGTCCGCTCCACGATGCGAAACTCGACCTTCGACTGCGCGCGGCAGACCCCGGCGACGCCGACAGACGTCCCCGCCGCCAAGGCCAAAAACACACCGCCGGCCCGATTGGGCATCTCGTCTCTCCCCGGGAGCCGCACACCAGAGCGACGCGCCCCGAGTGCTCCCGACAATCTAAGTTATCTGGTGGGCGGGACTTGTCCAACCGCCGGGGCTGAAAACGCCGGATTGGCCCAAATCGCGGGGCCTGGGTCGTCTTACCGGGCCACGGCCCCGCGCGCCACAAGGCGCCCGAAGCCCATCTTCCCGACGAATCGGCCGTCCCGGGCCATGATCTGGCCACGCACGGCCACGACGCTCGGGCGCCCCTTGATCTCCCACCCCTCGAAAGCGGAGTAATCCGTCGCCATCTGGTGGGTCTTGGCGCTGATCGTCCCGCGATAGGCCGGGTCGTACACCACGATGTCCGCGTCGGCGCCGACGGCGATCGTGCCTTTCCCTCGCAAACCGAAGATGCGTGCGGCCCGGGTGCTGGCGGCATCAACGAACGTGTGCAGGTCGATTCGACCCTCGCACACGCCTCGGGTGTAGAGCAGATTCACGCGGTCCTCCACCGACGGAATGCCATTGGGGATCTTGGTGAAGTCCGAGCCGGGGGGCTTGCCCATGACCTTCTGCGTCTCGAAGTCGAACGGGGCGTGGTCGGTCGCGACGGTGGAGACGACGCGTGAGCGCAGGTGCCCCCACATCTTCGGGAGTTGCGCCTTGTCGCGCAGCGGGGGAGACATGACGTACTTCGCCCCCTCGAAGCCGGGCTTGTGCATGCACGACCGGTCCAAGACCAGGTGCGGGAGCACGACCTCGAGATGGGCGTTCACGCCGCGCTCGATGGCGCAGACGGCCTCGCGCACGGCCTCGTCGCAGGAGGTGTGCACGACGTAGACCTCGGCCCCGGTGAGTTCGGCGAAGGTCATGAGGTGGTGCACGCCCTCGGCCTCGACCCGCACCGGGCGGGAGGGCTCGTGGAACTCCGGCCCGGTCTTGCCCGCCGCGATCAGTTCCGCTTGTCGCTCCGCCACGAGCGTCTCGTTCTCGCAGTGGGCCGTGACGACCACGCCGAGTTCCCTGGCGAGTTTGAGCGTGTGGTACAACTCGCGGTCGTCAACGCCCAGCGCTCGCTTGTAGGCGAGGAAGACCTTGAACGACCGGATACCGCGCTCCACGATCTGGCGGAACTGCTTCTCCGCCGCGTCGTCCCAGCGCGTGACGCCCATGTGGAACGTGAAGTCGCAGGCCGAGACGCCCTGGGCCTTGCCCAGCCAGGTCTCGAACGCGGCCATCGGCTCGTCGGCCTTGCCGGGGCAGATCATCTCGATGAGCGTGGTCGTGCCGCCCACGATGGCGGCGCGGCTGGCGGTTTCCCACGTGTCCTTGGCGTACGTCCCCATGAAAGGGAGGTAGATGTGCACGTGCGGGTCGATGAAGCCGGGGAAGACGTACTTTCCTGTCGCATCGATGACCTCTGTCCCAGCGGGACAAGACTTGACATCGATGCCGCCGGCCGTCTCGATTCGCGTGACCTGCTCGCCGGCGCAGAAGACGTCGGCCATGTACTGGTCCGCGGCGTTCACGACATGGGCGTTCTTGATCAACAGGGGCATTTGGGGTCACTCCGGTTCCACGGCCATGCTACCACGCCGTCGCATAGCATATTGAGAAGGAGCCACCATGGGCACCTTGGTGCGAACGTCGGTCGCGATTGCCGTCTTGGTTTCCCCGGCGGCCTGTCGACAGGAGCGGCAGCAGGCTCCTACGCCCGATCAACACGTCGCCCCGCCAGCGTCGTCTGCGCCCCAGACTCCATCACTTCCGCAGTCTGCCGAGCCATCATCACCGCCAACCGAGCCGGAGCGCATCGAGACGCTGCTCGATGCGCTCGCGAACTCGGAGGCGATGTTCATTCGCAATGGTGTCGAGTATTCCGGTCGGGACGCTGCGTCCCACCTTCGCCGGAAGTGGAGAGCCGCGGGCGACCAGATCGCCACGCTCAACGCGTTCATCGATCATCTCGCGTCTCGTTCGTCCGAGACGGGCCGGCCGTACCTCGTTCGAACGCCCGACGGCCGCATCGTTGAAAGCGCCGAGTGGATGCGATCGACCGCGGCAGCAGACACTTCCACCCCTACCCCCAAGCCCACCGCGACCGAGCCCGCGATACGTGCCGATCCGATCAGGGGCCCGGCCGATGTGCTCGCCATCATCGAAACCTCGCGAGAGTCCTTCTTGACCGTCGAGGACGATGAGATCGAGTCTCGGACAGGCCGGGGTATGGCCGCCCGCCTGAGGTTCAAGTGGGCCTTTGCGGGCAAGCCCGACCTCCCGCCCCGAAAGTTCGTGGAGCAGTTCTGCACTCGGTCGAGTCTTCACGGGACCGAGTATGTCGTGAAACGCACCGACGGCTCTACGGCCAAGCTTGGCGATTGGCTCCTTTCGCAGCTCGCAGAAGCGCCCTGAACAGGCCGCTCTTTCTTTCATTCCTCACCGTTGCAACCGTGCGAACGCGGCCCTACTCGGCCACGAGCTTGCTCGACTGTTCCACGAACTTGTCTCCAGACCACTGCGTGTCCCTGGTGATCGTTCCCTTGGCCTCGTTGCGCTCCGCGGCCTTGGCGTCCTTCTGCCGCTGCACGAGGTCGGCGTGGGTGGTGAAGAACTGCAGGGAGTGCCCGCGGAAGTCCTCGATGGTCTTGAAGGTGTGCTTGTCCATGAACGCCGAGAGTTGCTCGCACATGGGCTTGACCACGCCGTACCCGTGGATCATCACGCCCGTGCAGACCTGCACGGTGCTCGCACCCAGCAGGATGAACTGGGCCGCGTCCTCGCCGGTTTCCACGCCGCCGATCCCGCTGATCGAGGCCTTGGGAAACTCCTGCTTCATCATTCGAGCGCACTCCATCACCATCCTCAGGGCGATCGGGCGCACGGCCTTGCAGGAGTAGCCGCCGGGGGTGGTGTATCCCTCCACCGTCGGCTCCGGACGCAGCGTCTTCAGGTCAACGCCCATCACGCACAGGATGGTGTTGATCGCCGCGATCCCCTCGCACCCGTTCTTCAGCGCGGCCCGGGCCGGGTCCTCGATGTGCGTGATGTTGGGCGTCATCTTGGCCCACACGGGGATCTTCGAAGCCTTGTTCACCCAAGAGCAGACCTCGCCGAGGATGTCGCAGTCCTGCCCCATGGCCGCGCCCATCTTGCGCTCGGGCAGGCCGTGGGGGCAGGAGAAGTTCAACTCGAAGGCGTCCACGCCGGCGTCCTGGCACTTCTCGACGATCTCGACCCAGCGGTCCTTGTGGTACTCCTCCATGATGGACGCGATGAGCACGCCGGTGGGGTACTTGTCCTTGACGCGCTTGAACTCGTCGATCCAGACCTCGAAGGGGCGATCGGAGATGAGTTCGATGTTCTGCCACCCGACGATGGTCTCGTTGGGCTTCTGCCCGACCCGCATGCGCGCGTAGCGCGGGGCGACGTTGATGACCTTGCTCGCGTCAAGGGAGATGGTCTTGGCGATCACCGCCCCCCATCCCTCGTCGAACGCCTTGGCGATCACGTTCGCGTTGGTCCCCGGCGGGCCGGAACCGATCACGAACGGGTTGGGGAGTTTCAGGCCGTCAACGGTCACGCTCAGGTCGGCCATGGTCGGGTGTACCTCCGGCTTGTGGGCTCGACGAAGCCCGGGCGGGCGAAACCGAGAGTATACAGAGGTCTGCGGGACGATGCCGGAACCGGGGGCTCGCCGGCACAGGTCGGCGCGGATCAACGGTTATCCCCGCCTTCATCCGTTCCCGAGCGGACACGGCTCATCCGTCGCCGGGCATCCTCCGATATCCGTCATGATCCCCATACTCCGGAACTCCACCATGCTCACCCTCGCTGCCAACACCGGCCTGTTCAGTTCCCAGCAGATGCTCCTGATGCTGGCTGTGTTCAGCAGCGTCGGGCTCGTCGTTGCGGTCATCCTGCTCATCGCCAAGCTCTTCGGCCCCAAGCCCGCGACCGCGGCCGCGACGTCGGAGACGGATCTGCAGCGCCGCCGCCTCGCGCTCGAGATCGAGCGCATGGAACTCGAGAACATGGAGCGCCGCCAGCGCCTCACCGGCGCATCGGCGACGGGCGCGGCCAAGGCCGCCTGACCGCTCTGGTCCGCCTCAGCCGCGGATCGCGATATCCACAACCTCGGGCTCGACCCGCGCGGTTCCCGAGAACGTCGAGACCCGCGGCCGGATGACCACATCCGCCGTCGCACCCACGGCGATGCTCTCCGCCCGGTCCCCCCATCCCCACGCGACGCACCGCCATTCGCGGGCGTTCTGGCCCGCACCGTCCGGGCGCAAACGCAGGCTCAAATGTTTGGCCCCCGTGCCCATGGTGCCGCGCTCCATGATTCGCACGGCCCGCACAAGCACCTGCGGCGTCGGATTGCCGGCACCAAAGGGGCCGAGCCGGTCGAGCTCGTACACGCCGGGCACGGTCAACTCCGCCGCGACGGCCTCGCAGTCGATGCGCACGCACGCGCTGAGGAGTTCGGCGCCGATGGCGCTGTTGGCGTAGGCCGTGAACGCGTCCACGAACGCGGGGAGTTTCGGCTCCGAGAGGTGCAGCCCCGCGGCCATGGTGTGACCGCCGAACCTGTCGAGATGGTCGGCGCAATGCGTCAGGCCCGCGTGCAGGTTGAAACCATCGATCGAACGCCCCGAGCCGTGGCAGGAGCCGTCGCGGGTCTGCATGAGGATCACCGGGCGGTGATACCGCTCCACCAACCGCGAGCAGGCGATCCCCACCACGCCCGCGTGCCAGTCCTGGTGGGCCAGCACGATGGCCCGCCGGTCCGGCCCCGTCATCCCCGCGGCCTCGGCCATTTCGCAGGCCCGCTCGAAGATCGCCCGCTCCACCTCACGCCGCTCATCGTTCTGGCGCGACAGGGCCCTGGCGATCTCCGCGGCCCGTTCGCCGGTCGCGGTCGTGAAGAGTTCGACGGCCTCGCGGGCGTGGCCCATGCGCCCCGCCGCGTTGAGGCGCGGCCCAAGCCGGAACCCGACCTCCATCTCGCCAATCTTCTCCCCCGCCAGCCCGCTCGCCTCCACCAAGGCCCGCAGGCCGGTGAGCGGCGAGCCTTTCGCCCGCACCAGGCCGAACCGCGCCAGCACCCGATTCTCGCCCAGGAGCGGCACCACATCGGCGATCGTCCCCAGCGCGGCGAAGGTCAGAAGTTCCACGAGCAACTCGCGGAGGTCCTTGCTCACCTTTGACCCGCCGCACGCAACCGTGGCCATGCGCCACGCCAGTTTGTACGCCACGCCCGCCCCGCACAGCTCGCCGAAGGGGTACCGGTCCCGGTCCGCGCCCGGCCGGCGCGGATGGACCACGGCGTACGCGTCCGGCAGGTCCGCCTCCCGCTCGGGTGGATGGTGGTGGTCGGTGATGACCAGATCCACAGCGCACTCCTTCGCCACTCTCGCGGGCTCGACGGCCGTCACGCCGCAATCCACCGACACAATCACCTTCGCCCCCGCCGCGGCCAGTTCTCGGATCGCCTCCGGATTAAGCCCGTATCCCTCGTCGATCCTGTGCGGGACATAGGTGGAGACATCGCACGCCGCGTCGATCGTCCGGCAGAGGTGGAACAGGATCGCGCTGGCCGTGATCCCATCCACGTCGTAGTCGCCGTAGATGACGATCTTCTCTTTGGCCTTTATCGCCGCGACGATCCGCTCGGCCGCGCGGTCGAGGTCCGGGATCAGCGAGGGATCGTGCAACTGCGAGAGGCGGGGGTCCATGAAGAGCGACGCGGCGGAGGCGGAGCGGATTCCCCGGACCATCAGCAGCCGCGCGGCCAGGGGCGAGATTCCGACCTCCTGCAACCCCCCCGCTTCGCCCGGCGCAGGGGCGGGCAGCCCATCGGGGCCGAGCCGAAACTGCCATCTGGCGGTGAGACCGTTCACGGTCGCAGAGGGTAGCCGAACTCGTACCACGGGCCTCCTGCCCGTGCTACTCCATACACTGACGACCAAGGAACTCCCCCATGGTTCGCCTTTCCAAGATCTACACCAAAACCGGCGACGACGGCACCACGGGCCTCGGCGATGGCTCCCGGGCCGAGAAGACCGATCCGCGCGTGGAGGCCTACGGCACGGTCGATGAGGCCAACGCGGCCCTGGGCGTGTGCATCGTCGAGGCCAAGCGCGACCCGAGCCACCGATCGGTCGAGCTCGCCCGCCTGCTCACCACCATCCAGAACGATCTCTTCGACGTCGGGGCCGACCTGTGCTGCCCCATCGGCGTGGGGGAGAAGCCCGGCGGGCGATTGCGCATCACCGCGGCGCAGACGGAGCGCCTCGAGCGGGCCATCGATGACCACAACGTCCGCCTCAAGCCCCTCGACAGCTTCGTTCTTCCGGGCGGCACGCCCTTCGCGGCATCGCTGCACGTGGCCCGCACCGTCTCCCGGCGGGCCGAGCGTGCGACCGTTGCGCTGTATCGCCTCCATCCCAAGCCAACCAACCCCGAAACCGTCAAGTATCTCAATCGTCTGAGCGACCTGCTCTTCGTCCTCGGGCGCGTCGCCAACGACGACGGCCAGTCCGACGTCAAATGGGTCCCCGGCGGCGGCCGCGGCTCCTGACTCGATCTGATTCACTCATCCATGGCCCTCCACCCCACCAGAGAGTTCGCCCGCGAGTTCGAGGCCGAGACCGGCCGTCTGCTTCGCCATCGATTCTGGTGGTTCCTCGCCAGCGTCGGCGTGTTGTACGTCGTCTTCCGCTCGCTGTGGATGATCGTCTTCGGGGTGTTCGCTACCAGCCGCGCCGTGGGCGGCGGATTCGGGGCGCTCGCCGACAACGCCATGACGGCGGTGCGGTTTGGCAGCATCGGCGCGGCCATCGTCGGCCTGCTCACGATCCTCGACATCGCGGCCATCGCGGGGGCGGGCGTCTGGGCGGCCCGCCGCCGACTCGAACCCGCCGAGCAGTTCGGGCTCACCCAGGGGCTCATCGTTCTCCTTGGGCTCACGCACATCGCCGCCATGATCCTCCTCGGATCGCTCGGCTTCCCGTGGGTCGCGATGCTGCTGCACATCGCCGCGTGCGTCTTCCTTCCGTGGACGCCCCGCCAGGCGCTGCGCCCAATCGCGGTCATCATCGCCGTCAACGCCGTTGCGGTGCTCCTCTTGGGCGACGGCTCCTGGACCGCGCGGGGGATCTTTGTCGGGCTCAGCCTGTTCGCCGCCGTGCCCGGCCTGCTCGTCTCGCTGGTGCGTCACAGCCGACGTGCGGAGACGTTTGGCGTGCGGATGATGCAGGCCCGATACGGCCAGATGAAGCGCGAGCTTTTCGACGCCCGTCGCATCCACGAGGCCCTGTTTCCGCGCCCGATCCAGTCCGGCCCGCTCCGCTTCGAGTACCGCTACCAACCGATGCTGCAGATCGGCGGCGACTATCTCTACGCTCGCTTCTCGCCTCCCATAGCCGGAGGCCTGCCCGCGTTCAACATCCTTCTGATGGACGTCACCGGCCACGGCATCGCGGCCGCGCTCACAGTGAATCGGCTCTACGGCGAGGTCGAGCGACTCTTCGCCGAGGACCCGCACGCGGGCCCCGGGGATGTGCTTCTCGCCCTGAACCGATACGTCCACCTCACCCTGGCCAATCATTCCATCTACGTCACCGCTCTGTGCATCCGCGTCGATCAGGAGCGAGACACGCTCGAGTACGCCAGCGGCGGCCACCCGCCCGCATTCCTGTGCGACGGCGCTGGCAATCTGCACCAGCTCGACTCCACCTCCTTTGTCCTCGGCGCGGCCGCGGGATCGGACTTCGATCCCGCCGTCCGAACGCACCCCTTCGGCCCCGGCGACACGCTCATCGCCTACACCGACGGCGCGCTGGAATGCCGCAACCAGCTGGGCCGCATGCTCGGCGTTGCGGGCCTTTCACGCCTCGTCGGCGCTGCGCGCGCGCAGCGAGCGCCCTCTTCGAGCGCGTGCTTCGCGGACACGGTGATCCGGGCCGTGGAAACCCACCGCCACGGCAAGCCCGAGGACGACACGCTCGTGGTCGAGATCACCCGTACCGCGGAATCGCACCCCTCCGAGAACGGCGTTGATAGAGTTCGCCAGACCTCTCCAATGACCGTGTGACCGATCGCACCCTTGATCTCCGAAACACCCCACATTGACCAACCCCATCGCCATCCTCGGTCCCACCGGCTACACCGGCCTCGAACTCATAGAGATCATCGCCCGCCATCCGTCCCTGCGGATCGAGTACCTCGCCTCGGCCCGCTCGCCCAGGCCGTGCATCGATCAGGAGTTCCCCCGATTGCGGGGTCGCATGGGCGGCGCGAACCCCCAATGCGAGCCCATCGACCATGATGCCATCGCCAAGCGCTGCGCCGGGGGCCTGGCGTTCCTCTGTCTCCCGCACGAGGCCGCGATGGCCCACACGCCCGAACTCCTCGCCCGCGGCCTGAGGGTCGTCGATCTCTCCGCCGCGTATCGCATCCGGGATCGGGCCGCGTACGAGAAGGCCTACGGCCACCCGCACACCGACGCGGCGAACCTCGACCACGCCGTGTACGGCCTGACCGAGTTCGCCCGCGAGCAGGTGACAAAGGCCCGCCTGGTCGCCAACCCAGGCTGCTACCCCACGGCCGCGGCCATATCACTCCTGCCGCTGCTTCGCGCGGGCCTGATCGAGCCGACCTCGATCATCATCAACGCCGCCAGCGGTGTGAGCGGCGCGGGCCGCGAGCCCAAGCCGCACACCACGCTCGTCGAGGCGGGGGAGAACTACTCCGCCTACGGAATCGGCACGCACCGGCACCAGCCCGAGATCAACCAGACGCTGCACCTGCACGGCAACAGCCCGAAGGAAGCCAACGGCGGCGTGCTGTTCGTGCCGCACCTGCTCCCCGTCGAGCGCGGCATCCTCGAGACCATCTACGCCCAGCCTATCGGCCAACACGTGGACACGGCCCGCGTCACGGAGGTTCTGGCCCACGCCTACGCCGGCGAGCGATTCGTGGGCGTGCGCCCCGACGCCCCGACGCTGCGGGACGTCGCCCGCACGAACCGGGTCCACGTCAACGCCCGGGTGGTCGGCGGGCGCGTGGTCATCGTCGCCGCGATCGACAACCTCGTGAAGGGGGCGAGCGGGCAGGCGGTGCAGAACGCCAACCTGATGCTGGGCCTCGATGAATCCGCGGGATTGACGTAGGAACGGGCGTACGCTCCGCGCGTTCCATACAATCGCGGATGCCTCCCCCCCCCGCACATTCCAAGGGCAAGGTCCTCGTCGCCATGAGCGGCGGCGTGGATTCGTCCGTGGCCGCCGCGCTGCTGGTGCGCGAGGGATACGAGGTGGTCGGCGTGTTCATGCGGCTGGGCTCGCCGGGCGATTCGCTCGACACCATGCAGGCGGAGACGTCCGGCTCGGAGACCCGGACCACCCAGACGTGCGACCCGAAGAAAATCAAGATCGGCCACCAGGGGTGCTGCTCGATCAACGACGCGGCCGACGCCCGGCTCGTCGCCGCCGAGCTGGGCATCCCGTTCTACGTGGTGAACTTCAAGAAGGACTTCGGTCGGATCATCGATTATTTCGTGGATGAGTACGCCGCGGGCCGGACGCCCAACCCGTGCGTGCGGTGCAACGACTGGCTGAAGTTCGGCAAACTCCACGAGTACGCGGGGCAGATCGGGGCCCGGTGGGTCGCCAGCGGGCACTACGCGAGAGTGATTGGTGGCACGGATCTCCAGAGCCGTGCCTCCGGTGCCGCGGCTCTTCACGGCTCTGGAGAGCCGTGCCACCCGAGCCGGCTGCTTCGGGGCCTCGATCATACCAAGGACCAGTCGTACGTCCTCTTCGGCGTGCCGCGCGAGCAACTCTCGCGGATGCTGCTCCCGATCGGCGGGTTCCCCAAGACCGAGGTGCGGGCGATGGCGGCGAAGTTCGGCCTGCCCACGTTCGACAAGCCCGACTCGCAGGAGATCTGCTTTGTCCCCGACAACGACTACGCGGGGCTCGTGGAGCGCCGGCGACCCGAGTTGGCCCGGGCGGGGGCGATCGTCGATGAGGCTGGCCAACGCGTTGGCGAGCACGCGGGGCAGCACCGGTTCACCGTCGGCCAGCGGCGCGGCCTGGGCGTGGGAAGCGTCACCGCGGATGTGCCGCTCTTTGTGCTGCGCAAAGAGGCCGCCGGCAATCGTGTCGTGGTCGGTCCGCGCGAGCGATTGGCCGCGAGCGGGTGTGTCGCGGGCGAGGCGAACTGGCTGTGCGACGAGACCATGCTTCGCGAATGGACGCCGGTGATGGCCAAGTATCGGTACAACACGCGGGCGGTGCCCGCGCGCGTCCGGGTGATCGCTGGACTCGGCGGGGCAACGCCCAGCGGCCGCCGCGGTCGGTTTGAGATCGCATTCGACGAGCCGCAGCGGGCCGTGGCGCCCGGTCAGGCGATTGTGCTCTACGACGCGGGGGACGGTGAGGTTGTGCTCGGCGGGGGCTGGATCGATCGTGCCACCGGGAGCTGAGCTTGCGCCCGGCCGACGGCCGAGAATCACCGACGGCTCGCGCCGCCGCCCCCGCTCGGATCCGGCTTTTTCATGATGAACAGGTAGTTGAACCCGCGATCGAAGTAGTTCCCCTCCTGCGCCGCCTTCGCCCGCTGGCCCTGCGAGAGCTTCGCGTTGTGGCGCACCACCGCGATGATGTCCACCGGCTGGAAGTGCTCGCGCATCATGGCGAAGAGCTCGAACCCGATGGGCATGAACGTGCCCGTGCCCGATCCGTGATCGCCCGGGGCTCGCTTGCGCCACGAGTCCGACACGTACAGGGCCATGTACCGCTTGGGGCGCAGGATGCGCTCGACCTCGCCGATGACCGCGTACATCGCCTCGCAATACGCCTCCCCGTCGTCGGGCCCGGCCGCGTCGAGCTTGCCGATGCAGTTCGGATCATCGGAGTAGTTGATGTGCGTGGAGTACGGCGGATCGACAAACACAAAGTCGGCGCTCTCGGGGGGCAGCGGGAGCTTTCGAGCGTCGCCCTTCCGGATATCCGGACGGCGCGGCGACAGATCGAACCCGATGCCCGAGCGCTTCAGGTCGTTGCACACATCCAGCGTCGTGCCGCTCCCGCACATGGGATCAACGACCGTGTCCCCCTCACGCGTGTAGCGCTGGAGCACCTGCCAGATCACCCACGACGGCGTCGCCCCCGCGTACTCGCGATCCCCCTGCATCGCCGAGACCAGCCGCCGCCGACCGTCCGGGCCTTCCTCGTACCGGTCGTAGTGCTGGCTCGGATACTCCCACAGCGTCGTCGTGAACACGCTCAGCGGCGGCCGCTTGCCGGGCGGCGGAGATGCCGGCGCGGCGTGGGGCGGCCCGCCCGGCCCCGCGCGATCGGGAGGCCCGCGATGGGGCCGGCCGCGCATGGGCTTCACTTGAGGGCCTCCAGCAGCGCGGCCTTCGCGGCGGGAATCGGCAGGCGGGCCTTGGCTCCCGCTGCCCGGGCGTGCCCGCCGCCGTCGAGTTTCTTGCAGACCTGGTTCACATCCACGGCGTTCGGACCGGGCTTGGACCGCAGGCTGAACTTGGTCAACGGTGGCTCGCCGGGGTTCACAGGGCTCTCGTTGAGCACCGCCGAGACCTGCACGCTCGCGACCGTGAGGAGCATGTCGGCGAAGCCGGATGTGTCGTTCGGATCGGCCCCCGTCTGGGCGAAGTCTGCCAGCGTCAGCGACATGATGGCCGCATCGTCCTTGCCGCGCGTGGAGTGGAGTTCGAGCGTGCGCAGGGCCCGTCCGAGGAGATGCCATCGACCCGCGGGCTGCTGCTGCTCGATGAGCATGTACAGGCGCGTGTGGTCCACGCCGCACTGGATCAGGTCGGCCGCAAGGCGGAGCGTGTGCGGCGTGACCGACGAGTACCGGAGCCAGCCGGTGTCGGTCGCCAGGCCGAGATACAGCGGCTCGGCGACATCCAGCGGAAGTGCGGCCGTGTTGGCCACGCCCGCGAGGGCCACGCACAAAGGCGCGAGCACCTCCGTGCACGAGGCGCAGCGCGAGTCGATCAGGCGGCGCGTGGCGACGGCCGCGTCGCCGTGCAGGTGGTGATCGACGAGGATTGTGCGGTCCGCCCGCGGCTCGAGAAACGGCCGGAGCTCGGAGAGTTGCGTCCACGATCCGGTATCGACGACGGCGACCAGATCGGGGTCCGTCGCGGGCTTGCCATCGAGGAACGCGAGCGGCGATCCGGCCTTGAGTTCACGAATCGGAATCCGCCCGGCAAACTCGCCGATCCAGCGGGGGATCGGCCCCACGAGCCAGAGTTCGGCGCCGACGCCCGCCCTGGCCAGCGCCCGCGCCAGCGCGAGCGAGGACCCCAGGGCATCCCCATCGGGCTTGGCGTGGGTGACGATCACCACCGAGCGCGCCGCCCGGAGCGCCGCCGCGAGCGCGGGCGTGTCGGAGTTGGTGGCCCAGGCGATGGCGGGGGGTGGGGCGGACTGGGTGTTCACGCGAGGGCGTCCTCCGATGGCCGCGCCGTCGCCGTGACGATGCGGCCATCGGAGGGTATGGAGGGCCGGTCGGCCTCAGCGCGGAGGATCTCACCGCATCGCGTGCAATCGCGATCCATCTGATCAAGGAGCGGCGGCAGCGAAAGGAACTTCACCTGCTCGCGAACCCACGCGAGCATGTGCAGACGGAGCGTCCAGCCATACTCCGGAAGGCCGTCGAGTGGGACCCACGAGCGATCCCGAGCGCCGGGGCGAAGCACAAACGCCTCGACGGCCCGTGCGTTCGCGCCAAACGTCGGCTTGGTCCCGATGCTCACCGCCGCCGCGAGCGAGCGGCCATCCGGTAGCTCCGCGCGGGCGGCGTACACGCCGTCGGCGGGGATCATCGTGGGCACATCGAGATTAGCGGTCGGAAAGCCGATGGTGCGCCCGCGCCGGTCGCCCGCAACGACGGTCCCTGCCAGTTCGTAGGGACGAGAGAGCACGATCGCGGCGTCACGCACACGACCACCTTCGAGCAGCCAGCGAACCACCGTGCTCCGGGCGTGGACATACTGGTGATCCATGAGCGAGACCGACACCGTCGGCACAACCACCGCCGCGAAGTTGAATCGGCGGCCCAGCTCCGCCAGCACACCGACGTTCCCCGCCCGTGCTCGCCCGAAGCGGAAATCATCCCCCTCCACGATCGCGATCGGGTTGAACCGCTCGACGCAGAACCGCACAAACCCCTCGGGCGTTTCCGAGAGCAGTTCGCGCGTCGGTTCCAATCGCACCACCTCGTCGGCCCCGGCCGCGACGATCCACGCCCGACGCTGCTCGAACGTGCTCAGGCGGGGCGGGGCCGCCTCCGGCCGCAGAATCTCCACCGGGTTGGGCTTGAACACCAGCGCGACGACGCGAGCCCCGGGCTGCCGGTCGGCAACCTCTCGGGCGCGACGCACCAGCGACTGGTGCCCGATGTGGACGCCGTCGAACGTGCCGATGGTGAGAACAGAGGTCGCGGGGGTGCTCACTGCGTGCTCGTTGTGCGCACCAGGAGCACGGGCGGGATGCCCGTGCTACCGGCGATCGGTGCTCACCTTCTTGATATCGACGCTCCCGATCCACACCTTTTCGTTGGATTCCAGATCGGTCAGGTCCAGGTTGCACTGGTAGTACTGCACAACGGTCCGGCCCGAGGGCGAGCGAGCGGGGATGGAGTTGATCTCTCCCATGAGCATGAGATCGGCCCCCTGCTCGTTCTTCATGGCCTTGCGGCTGGCCGGCGTGTTCCACTCCTGGCCCTGCATGCGCTCCTCGCGGAGGTCGGGCCGGTCGCCCTTGGCCGCGACGACGCGGACACGCCCGGAGTTGAGCATCTCCCGCTCCATGTTGCGGGTGAACGTCAGGGGGTTGATGTAGTCCTGCGTGTTGTTGCGGACGGGTCCGACGATGATGACCGGCCGCTGCCCGCCGTGCTCGGCCATCCACCGATCGATCCACCCGCGGAAGGTCGAGTCGTTGGACATCTTCTGCCAGATCTCGCGGGCGTCGGAGTCGTTGAAGCGGTAGTCCACATCGACGACGGTCTCGGGATCGACGCGCTTGATGTCGCGGTACGTGCTGCCTCCGCAGGCGGAGAGGGAGGCGAGAAGGGACAGGGCGGTAAGGGTCGCGAGAGTCTTCATGGGGAGTTTCCTTGCACTGATTGTTGGCGGGATGTGTCCCGCGGGAGCGGCCCGGATCACCGCCAGAAATGTTCGACGACGGTGGTCAGGTCCCTGGGATCGCCCCCCGCGGTGATCTCCCGCGCCGGGCTGGTGTAGAGCACTCCCCCGGTACGCGACAAATACTCGACCCGCACGCGGTATTTTCCCGGGGGCAGTCTGAGCATGGCCGCGTCCGCCCGCCCGGGAAGAAACGTCCAGCAGCGAAGGTCGGCCTTCTCCGTCAGCCCGACGAACGCCAGGCCTCCCACGATCATGCCGATGGTGGCGAGATCGCGCGACGAGCCCCTCGACGACGAATGGCGAACCGCCTGCGACGCGGCGAACCACGCCGCGGCCTTGAGCTGCGAGCGCAGCAGCGTCCGGGCATAGATCAGCGGCAGTTGCCGCCGGTGGTTCTCCATCGCCACGGCCCGCATGTCCTCGATCTTGGACAGCCGGGCCGGGGCGACGCTCGCGGCCTTTCCCCCGAGGTCGATCGGCTCACAGACCACACGGACCTCCCCCACCTCCTCGCTCCCGCCGCGCAGCTCGGGAAGCTCGAAGTACACCGGCCACTCGAAGATCGGGATCGGCCCCACCCGCCTGGCCACCATCGTCGGCCCGCGCCCGGAGAGACCCACCACCACCACGTTGACCTCCTCGGGCCGGAGTTCGCCGACGCTCGCAAAGGGCGCTTCGTCGATGCTCTGGCCACCCTGGAGCGTCCGCTGCAACTCGATCGCCGTGTGCAGCCGCCGCCCGGCGACCGCCTGATCGTTCCAGTCCCCGTTCTTCATGAACGCGACCGCGGACAAGAAATCCCCGAGCGTGCTCTCGATGAACTCGCCCTGCTCGTTGGTCTGGACCAGATTCGACGTCGAGGCGAGCGTCGATTGAAACCGGGCGTCTCCCGTGCCGACCGTCGCCTCGCGCGTGCGGACGTACCGGTCGCGGAGGACGTTCGCCTTCCCGGCCGCACGCCGGGCCTCGACCACCGCCCCGTTCTCGATCCGCCCCGCCTCGAGCTGGGCCAGCATCTTGAGGACGTTGACGTAGATCTCCTCGTACGGCTGGCCGTAGTAGGGCTTCGCCGTGTCGTTGAGCAGCCATGTCGCGAGCTGCTCGCCGCCGGTAGGCTCGCGCTTGGTCTCCATCGAGTCCTCGGCCTTCTCGAGAAGTTCGATGGCTAACTCCGTGTTGTCCCGGGCCAGCGCGATCGCCCCGCGGTCGAGCCAGTAGAGCAACTTGTTCTTGTCGGCGTACAGGTCCTTCTGCGCCGGATTGTCGAGCAGCGCGGCCGCCAGGTCGTACGCACCGCCCGCGTGCATCGATTCCAGCGTGGCCCGGTTGGTGTCGAACGCCGTGGTACACCCCGGAAAGAGGACGCCCACCACAGAGACGCAGAGGAACAGAGAAATCCGATGAAACACCGAGAGCCACAGAGGGCCACGGAGAAAGGAACTGGATGGACCGGAGGCGTCGCCGCTGTGTCGGTCGCGTCGTTGCTGTGGTTCCTGTTCGCCCATGCCTTGATCCAAAGTCCTCTTCCGTGTTCTGCTCCGTGGCTCTCGGCGGTCCACCGTGTTTCAACCCCAATCAGGATACGCTCCGCACATGCCCCCCCTCCCCCAATCCCCCCTCACCATCGCCGCCTTCCAGCATCTCATCCGCGACCGGTACTACGCGACGGATTCCGCCCGGGGCGCAGCCGGAACGTTCCTGCTCTTCATGGAGGAAGTCGGTGAGCTCGCCACCGCCCTGCACGACAATCGCCCCCCCGCCTCGCCGGCCGCGCCCGCGGGCAAGAAACGCCCCATCACGCCCGGAGAGCGTGCCAACCTCGAGGAGGAGTTCGCCGATGTCCTCGCCTGGCTGATGACCCTTGCCAACATCACGGGTGTGGACTTCGAGAAGGCCCTCGCGAAGTACACCGAGGAGGGTCGAGTGGAGGGGACCAAGGAGTAGACGACACGTCCGGAAGGGTCCCCAGACTCCCCTGTTTGCCGCCTTGCCCGAATCCGCCATCGCGTTTTCTTGTTCGCCGCGGTGCTCCTGTGGTATTCTCGTCGTGGTGACTGCCCCCGGTGCCAGCGCCAGTTCAACACCGTCCCCGCGCTCCATCGCAGCGCCCGTCCACCCGGAGGTTTTCGTGCAAACCCACACCCTCGCGTTCCTGTGCGCCATCGCTCTCCTCGCCGGCGCGGCCATCGGCCAGACGCCCGTCGGCACCGCCTTCACCTTTCAGGGCCGCCTGACCAACGCCGGCTCGCCGGCCACCGGCCCGCACGATGTCCAGTTCAAGCTCTTCAACGTCGCGGCGGGCGTCGGCCCGGTGGGCTCGACCATCTGCGTTGACGGCATGTCTCCCAACCCCGACGGCACGTTCACCACCACCCTCGACTTCGGCCCCGTCGCCACCGGGCAGGCGCTCTGGATCGAACTGGCCGTCCGCCCGGACGCCACGCCCGGCAACTGCGGGGGCGGCGTGTACACGACCCTCACGCCGCGCCAACGCCTCACGCCCGCGCCCTACGCGATGGGCCTGGCCCTGCCGCTGGCCGAGTCGCAGGCCCTCAACACCTTCGGGGCCTCGCTGTTCTCGATCACCAACCTTTCGACGCTCAACGCCACGTACGCGATCTACGGCCAGTCCAACGCGACCAACCCCGACGCCGCGGGCGTGTACGGGTACGCGCCCGGCCCGACGGGCGCGGTCTCCGGCGTCAAGGGACTCACCGGCAGCGCGGGCGGCTACGGGGTGTCCGGGGGCGCCCTGAACTCCAGCCCCGGCGCGAGTTCCATCGGTGTCTTCGGGCTTTCCGCGTCGCCCCTCGGCTCGGCGGTGTTCGCGCACGCGAACAACGCCACGGGCAACAACCAGGGCGTCGAGGCGTGGGCCGCGGGCACGGGCGGCACGGGCGTCCTGGCCCTCGCCTATTCGCCCACGGGCTTCACTACCGGCGTCTCGGCGGAGGCCGCTTCCGGCGACGGCATCGCGATCAACGCCTACGCCTCTTCCAACTCGGGCACGCCCATCGGTGTCCGCGCCGTGACGCGTGCCCCCAACGCGATTGCCGTCCAGGCCCAATGCGATGCGACCAGCGGCACCTCCGTGGGCGTGATCGCCGCCGTCAACAGCCCCGACGGAATCCCCATCCAGGGAGACCACGTCGCCGCGACGGGCTCGCTCCCCGCGATTCGCGGAAACACGCTCTCCGCGTCGGCGAACGCCGTGGGCGTGCTCGGCACGGTCATCCCCACGAGCCCGGGCGCCTATTCCGCGGGCGTCAGCGGCGTGAACAACGGCACCGGTGGAAACGGCGTCGGTGTCTGGGGCTCGCAGAACGGCTCGGGCTACGGCGTCTACGGCACCACGCCAAACGGCTGGGCCGTGCGCGGCGAGGCATCGGGCGCCACCGGCGTCAACTACGGCGTCTACGGCTCCTCCTCCAGCCCCGGCGGCTACGCGGGGTACTTCCCGCAGAAGGTCTACGTCGGCGGCGACCTCACCCACAAGTACACCCCGGCCGGACCCGAGGAGCGCATGTCGCCCATCGCCTATGGCGACGTCGCCGCGTCGGGAACGCTTCTGCAGGGAACATCCAACCTCACCTCCTCGCTCTTGGGAAGCGTGTACAACATCACCATCGCCGGTGAGACGTACCAGTTCCAGAGCTACGTCACCATCGTCACCCCCGCCACCTCCACCGTTCCCGTCATCGCCACCACCGGCTCCGGCGGCGGGCAACTCCACGTCCGCCTCTTCAACCTCGCGGGCGCGAACACCACCGGCGACTTCCACTTCGTCGTCTTCAAGCGCTGACCCAGCGTCGACCCAGCACCCCCCCCACGACGCAGGAGCCCGCCTATGCCCATCCCCCCCGCCCCCGCCCCCCTCCGAAGCACCCACGCACTCGCCCTCGCCGCGCTGTGCCTGCTCCCCGCGCACTCCTCGGCCCAGCTCGCCGTCCCCTTCTCCACCGTTGACGGCGGGGGGGGCACATCCACCGGCGGCGCGTACACACTCACGAGCACCATCGGCCAGCCCGACGCCGGCCCCGGCACACCGGGGGCGACGGGCGGCGCGGGGGCGAGCGCGCGAACGATCATCGGCGGCTTCTGGTCCGGCGGGGCCCTCTGCCGCGCCGACTTCAACAACTCCGGCACGCTGGAAGTGCAGGACATCTTCGACTACCTCAACGCCTGGCTCACCCTCGACCCGCGTGCCGACTTCAACGGCGTGGACGCGATCAGCGTGCAGGACATCTTTGATTTCCTGAACGCGTGGCTCATGGGGTGCTGATCGAACATCGACTCCGTCTCGCGCCGAGTGGCGAATGCACCCGTAGCGCCTCGTGCCTTGTTTCAACGGAGAGCCCATGAACTTCGAAGCCGGTAGGTGTGGGTTCTCCGGGTGGCTATCCCATGCGGCCAGCCCGAGTCTGCGGCTCGTGATCGTCGCGCTCGCACTCTGCGCGCCCCCAACCGCCCATGCCCAGTTGCAGGTCTGGGGAATCAGCCCCATCCCATCCCGCTACTTCCAAGCGATGGCCTACGACTCCTCCCGCGGCGTCACCGTCCTCTTCGGTGGGTCGGGTGTTTCCGGAACGGTTTCCACGACCGAGACCTGGGAGTGGGACGGCACGGCGTGGACGCAGCGCTTCGTTCCCGGCCCGCCATTCCGGACTGGCGCCGCAATGGCCTACGACGCGGCCCGAGGCGTCACGGTCCTGTTCGGCGGGTACACCGGAACCACCTACCTCGGCGACACCTGGGAATGGAACGGATCCTCGTGGATGCTGCGCTCCATCGCCGGTCCTGCCCCGGCGGCTTCGGCCTCCATGGTGTACGACTCGGCCAGGCACGTGTGCGTCCTCTTCGGGGGGAACGCGGATGCGACCCGCTTTGGCGACACCTGGGAATGGAATGGATCGGTGTGGACTCAACGGCCCGGCCCCGGCCCCTCGGCGCGGTCGTTTCACGCAATGACCTACGACGCGGTCCGAGGCGTCAGTGTCCTCTTCGGAGGGACGGCGCCCGGCACGAACTCGGAAACGTGGGAATGGAACGGGACGACTTGGACTCAGCGGATCGTCACAGGTCCCACTGCGCGGGCTGGGCACAGGATGGCGTATGACTCGGCCCGAGGCGTCACCGTCCTCTTCGGCGGATTCGTGAATGGCCCCGGCGAGGTCGCGGAAACGTGGGAGTGGAACGGCACCACCTGGACCCAGCGCGCCGTGACCGGTCCTTCGCGACGTGAATACCACGGTATGGTGTACGACTCGGCGCGCAATCAGACCGTGCTCTTCGGCGGATACGTCGGCTCTCCTCAGACCTACCTCGGCGATACGTGGCAATGGAACGGCACGGCATGGACCCAGTCGGTGATCGCCATGCCCTCCCCTCGCAGCGAGTCATCCCTCGTGTTTGATTCCGCTCGCTCGGTCTCCGTGCTCTTCGGCGGGTGGATGGGCAGTCCGTCCGGCGAGACTTGGGAACTCAGCGCTGGTCGCTGGACCCTGCGCGCCGTCACCGGCCCGCCGCCCAGATACCGCGCGGCGATGGCCTACGACTCCGCCCGCCACGTCTGTGTGCTCTTCGGCGGTGCGAACGCCAGCGGCAACCCCATCAACGACACCTGGGAATGGGAAGGCACCACCTGGACCCAACGCACCGTCGCTTCCCCATCTGCCCGCTTCGGCCACGCGATGGCCTACGACGCCGCGCGGGCCCAGACCGTCCTCTTCGGCGGCCGCGGCGGCACGCCTTCCAGCGCCGAGACCTGGGTGTGGGACGGCACCGCGTGGGCGATTCGGTCGGTCAGCGCCCCGCCGGCCCGGGAGCAGCACGCGATGGCGTACGACCCGGCCCGACAAGTCTGCGTCGTCTTCGGCGGGCGCATCATGCCCGCCAACACTCCCTACAGCGACACCTGGGAATGGAACGGCACGACGTGGACCCAGCGCACCACCACCACCCAGCCCACCGCACGTTTCGGCCACGCCATGGCCTACGACGCCCTTCGCGGTGCAACATTCCTGTACGCCGGCGGCACGGGCATCGACGGCGAGATCGCCGCGACGGGTTCCTGGTCGTGGAGCGGCTCGGCGTGGACCAGCCAGAGCATGTTCGTCGGCTCCACCGGCCCCTCGAACCGCGTCTCCCCTGCGATGACCTTCGACGCTTCCCGGGGTCTGATCGTGCTCTTTGGCGGGGCCACCTCGTCGACCTTTGCTCGGCTCAACGACACCTGGTCCCACGGCCGCGGCTGCTTCGGGCCCATGATCTCCTCGCCACCCGCCCCCGTCGCCGCGTGCCCGGGCGCCACGGCGAGGTTCTCCGTGCTCGCCACCTCGTCCACCGCCACCGCGCCGACCTATCAGTGGCGCAGGGGCGGAGTTCCCATCGGCACGGGCAATCCCTCCGCCGCGACGGCCACGCTCTCGCTTGCCGGCATCGCTTCATCCGATGCCGGCCTCTACACCTGCCTGATCACCGACTTCTGCGGCAGCGTCACCACCGCCCCCGTCGCGCTCACGGTTTCCTGCTGCCGCGCCGACTTCAACAACTCCGGCACGCTGGAAGTGCAGGACATCTTCGACTACCTCAACGCCTGGCTCACCCTCGACCCGCGCGCCGACTTCAACGGCGTGGACGCGATCAGCGTGCAGGACATCTTCGATTTCCTGAACGCGTGGTTGATGGGGTGCGGCTGAGCGCACAGTTCAAAGCACACAGTTCAAAGTTCAAATGAAAAGCCCCGAGCCGTGAAGCCCGGGGCTGTTTGCCTTGTGTCTGGATTTGAACTTTGAACTTTGAACTCTGCACTTTCTTTCACGCCGCGATCTTCATCGGCTCGGCATGCGGCACGCTGGCGAAGTTGGCGATGGACATCCCGCCGCCGACGGAGCCGAACTGCAGGGCGAACACGTTGCTCTGCGGCCCCATGACGTTGCCGCGCACGGGCTGGACCATGTACTCCACGCGGTCGATGCCGTAGGGGAGCGTGGTGTCGGTGTACATCTTGGCGCTGCCGACGTTGGCGACAATGGAGAACGCCGTCTGCCCGACCATGCGGCGCGAGACCACGTAGGCCACGCCGCTCACGCCCGTCGGCTGCGACACCTTCCACTTGATGGTGAGCGAGCCGTCGGGGTTGATGGCCGCGCCGAAAGTCTGCGGCGCGTTGGGCGCGGGGAGCGTGCCCGGCGGGTTGCTGGGCGTGATGCCCGCCAGCGCGTACACGCCCGAGTTGTTGGTGGTCTCGGCGAACGCCTTGATCATGAGGATGTACGCGTTGCCCAGGGCTCGCACGTCGGAGACGGAATCCTGGAACTCCATGGTCGCGTTCTTGGAGGCCTGCCGGGCCGCGTCGGCGGCGGCGCTCTTGGCGCTCATCTCCGCCACGGCGTTCTTGAACACGGTGGCCTGAGCGGAAGAAATTCCGATCGAGGTGGCGTTCGTGGACCACAGGCCCTCGTGCACCACGCACCAGTCGATCATCTCGGGAATCGTCGAAGGAATGTTCGTGCCCATCGTCGTCGTCCTTTCTTGCCCCGCCCGCCCGCCAACAAGGAGAGAGAGCCGGGAGCAGCAGGTGAGAGAAAAATCCGACGACGAGAATCGGCGCAGGCGCAGCGCGACTTCACCGTCTGGAGCGATTGCGCCGGGAATAGCGAAAATGACGAAAAACAGGGGAGAGGGAGCGAGGGTGAACGAGGAGCGCGGCGTGCAAACGGCCGAATAACCGCGAATAACCCGCCCTCGGACGTGCGCGGAGGCTGTTGGATGCTCTTTCCAAGCCCTTGGAAAGCCTTTCCAAGGGCTTAGAAAGTCTTTCCAAGGGCTCAGGAAGAGATTCCAAGGGCTTGGAACGACCTTCGAAGCCCTTGGATGCTCGATCGAAGGGCTCGTTTGCACTTTCCAAGGGCGTGGAGAGACTGTCGAAGGGCTTGGATGCCCATTCCATGCGCGTGGATGGACGGTCAACCGGCTCGGGAAGACGCGACTCGATGGTGGGATCGCCCACCCTATCATGCGATCGTCACCGTGGAGGGCAAGCCGTGCGCATTCGAATGGTCGTCAGCGTGATTGCCGCACTGGTGTTCTTCGCGGCATTCGTCGGCAGGTCGGTGACCGAAGCAATAATCTACGCGCCCATGATCGGGCTTGCAGTGTTCGCCATGCTGTCGTTCTATCGCTGGATAGCCAATTTGGTCACCAAAGGCCCTGCCGGGCTTTTCGAGCCAGATGAACTCACCGAGATCGAGAAGGCGAAGGAGGAGTCTGCGCGACGGCGCGCTTTGTTGGCGCAGGCCGGAGTCAGCACTTGGAACGAGTATGTCGAAAGGGTCGGGCCAACCCACCCGAGCGTCCGCGCACGGGAAGAGAACTAGGCCGGTTCGCCCGACGGGGCCTATTTCGCGCCCACGCGCTGCACCGCTCTCACCGCGTTCTCAAACATCATCAGCCCCGGGGGGGGCGTCGGCCCCTGCTTCACGTGGGCGGGCAGGCGCGTCCAGAACGGGTGCATCGTCCAGTCGAGGTAGCGCTCCGGGTGCGGCATGAGGCCGAAGATGCGGCCGCTGGCATCGCAGATCCCCGCGATGTCCGCCTCGCTCGCGTTGGGGTTGTCGTGCGGGGCGTACGTCAGCGCGATCTGGCCGCCGGCGCGGAGGTCTTGCAGCACCTGCGGGCTGGCCGTCACGAAGCGGCCCTCGCCGTGGGCGATCGGGAGGCGGAGGATTTGAGATTTGAGATCTGAGATTTCAGATGGTTCGGAAGAAGCGGCGAAGGCTTCGGCAAGCCCCCCCAACCCCTGCGTCCAGATGCACGGCGATGCGGGATTCGGGGTCACCTCCACCCACCGGTCGATGAAGCGGCCGCCGGAGTTGAACGAGAGCGAGGCGGTCTGCGGCGGGGCGGCGTCTTCGGGCCAGGAAGGGATCAAGGGATCGAGGGATCGTGGGATCGAGTGTCCGGTCCCTTGGTCCCTCGATCCCTTGATCCCTCGATCCCTCGGCCCCGGCAGCAGCCCCACCTGCACCATTACCTGAAAACCGTTGCACGCGCCGATCATCGCCACGCCGCGCCGGGCCGCATCGCGGAGCGCCGGATACAACTTCTCGCGGAGCTTCATCGCGAGGATGCGCCCCGAGGCGATGTCGTCGCCATAGGAAAACCCGCCGGGGAAGCCGATGAGGTCGAAGCCGTCCACCTGGGCCGGGTCGGCGATGAGCCGGTCCACATGGACCAGCGACGCGGCCGCGCCCGCCATCTCGAAGGCCCGCACCATCTCGGCGTCGCAGTTGGTCCCGGCGGTGCGGATGATCAGGGCTTTGGGAGGTACGGGCGTGGGCATGCGCGATTGTAATACCCTCCCGCCATGCCCGACGTCTTCCCCTTCCACGCGATCCACTACCCCAGGCCGCCGGACCAGTCCGCGCTCATCGCCCCGCCCTACGACGTGCTCGATGCGCCCGGCAAGCAGCGGCTCCTCGACAAAGACCCGCGCAACATCGTCGCCATCGACCTCCCGCACACGCCCGCCAAGGAGCTCGGCCCCCCCGGCGCGTACGCCGCGGCCGGGGAACGCTTCCGCGAACTGCTCCGCGACGGCACGCTGACCAAGGCTTCCACGCCCGTGATGTTCGCCTACCGCCAGACGTGGATGCGGACCGCCGCCAACGGCGAGCAACAGCACCTCTCACGCTCGGGGATGGCCTGCTGCGTCGAGACGGTGCCGTTTGGTGCGAGGGCGGGCGGCGGCGTCCTCCCGCACGAAGAGACCTTCAGCGGCCCCAAGGCCGACCGTCTCGCCCTCATGCACGCCACCAAGGCCCAACTCTCGCCGATCTTCGGCCTGCACGCCGACGATCGAGGCGCGGCCCGGGGGGTGCTGAACACGATCATGTCCGCCCGTGCCCCCGATCGCACGGCCACGACCCACGATGGCACGCTGCACGAAGTGTGGACCATCGCCGACGACGCGACCATCAACGCCTATCGCGCCGCCCTCGCCGGCGAGGACATCTTCGTCGCCGACGGCCACCACCGCTACAACACCGCCCTCAACTACCTGCACGAACTGGAGGTCTACGGCAAGGTCCCCGCCGACCATGCCGCCCGACGCACCATGTTCGTGCTCGTCGGCATGTCCGATCCCGGCCTGGTCATCTGGCCCACCCATCGCGTCCTCGGCGGCATGGCCGACTACACGTTCGAGGCCTTCAGCGCGGCCGCGGCGGGCCTGCTCACGATCCGCCCCATCGCTACGGGCCCCGGCGCGCTGGAGCAGATCGAGCGAACCATCAACGCCGCGCCCGCCTCGCCCAACATCTTCGGGCTGTATGACTTCGCAACCGAGCAGGGATACTCGGCCACGCTCACCACCGCCGATCCGCTGGCCACGTCTCACGCGAGCAAGCCCGCCTCGTGGCGCACGCTCGATGTCGCGATCATCCAGCACGCCATCGTCGAGCAGATCTGTCAGCCCAGACTCAACCGCGGCGCCCCCGTCAAGTGGGCCTTCCCCCACACCATCGAGGAAGTCCGCAACATCCCCCGCGGCACGGCCTCGGCCGCCGACGAGAGCCCGGACCACGGCGCTGCCTCGTTCGCCCAACTCGCGATCATCGTCCGCCCCACGCCCCTCGCGGCCGTGAAGGATGTCAGCCGCGCCGGCGAACTCATGCCCCAGAAGAGCACGTTCTTCTACCCCAAACTCGCCACCGGCCTGTTCATGCACAGCCTGAAGTGAAATCGGGTGGCACTGGCGGCTCGCCCGCCAGTGGTGGGCAAGAGGCGCGATCCCGACTACAACTGCTCCGCCAGCCGCTCCACATACCGCCAGGCGTTCAACTCCACCTTGACGGCCTTGAGCACATCCGGGTTCGCCCGTCCCGCATCCACCTTCGCAAACAACGCCGCCACCCGTCGCTCATACTCCCCGCGCCGCGCCTCGACCCAGGCCTCCCACCTGGCCCGCTCCGGGTCGGTGGAGACGCCCTCGATCTCCTGTCGCACCTCCATCATCTCCATCAGGAACCCCTCCGGGAGGGCGTTGTCGTCCACGCCCCCGAGCAACTTCCACAAGGCGATGGCCCGCTTCTCCGGGTCCTCCAGCACGTGCTTGGCCTCGTTGAGCGCCGACACCTTCCCCGCCACATGCATGTCGTCGGCGCCCATCGCGCCCATCGCATCCGCCCCGACAAGATCCGGGTGCATCTCCGCGACGCGAGTGAGGTACTTGCGCTCGATCTCCGCCCGATCCAGCGCGTACACGCGCGGCAGCCCGAGCACGGCGAATGGGTCTTCGGTTCTCATGCTCAAGAATAGGTTGACCATTCTTCTCCCCCCGCTTGGCCATCCCCACTACCCTTCCTTGAGTCCACCCCCGCCCAGGAGCCGCACGTGGCCAAGCACATCGGCATCGCCGCCGTCAGCCCGGAAGGCTCCGCCCTCTGCTATCGAGATGTGTTTCGGTACGCCGCCAAGCGCCTTGGCGAGCGCGGCCATCCGATCGTCACCCTCCACAACAATCCGCTGGAGCAATACGTCGCCGCGGCGTATCGCGACGATTGGCACGCCGTGGCCGAACTCTTGGCCTCCTCGGCCAGGGTCCTCGCCGCGGCCGGGGCGGACTTTGCCATCGTCCCCGACAATCTCATGCAGCACGGGGTCTTCCTCGCCGAGACGCTCTCGCCGATCCCCTGGCTGACAATGACCGAACTGGTCGCGGAGGCCGTGGTGGAGGACCATCGCACGGCCGTCGGGGTCATCGGCACCAAGATGGTCATGTTCGGGTCCACCTACCAGACCCTGCTGGGCCTGAAGGGGGTCCGGTGCGTGGTCCCGGATGAGGCCGACGCGGATGCGGTGGATTCCATCATCTTCAAGCAACTCCTGGTCGGGCAGGTCCGTCCGGAGTCCACCCGGACGCTCCTGTCGGTTGTCGAACGCCTCCGAGACAAGGGGTGCGAGGGGATCATTCTGGCCAGCACCGAGGTGCCCCTGGCGATCAGTTCGGAGAACTGCTGCCTGCCGGTGTACGACTCGACCCACCTGCTTGCGGAGGGGGCGGTCCGGTGTGCGCTCGGGGAACGCCCTATCCGCGCTCCCGGCCGGTGATGGTCCCGCCCGGGGGCCGAACTATCCCCAATTCCGATCCCGACCCCCCCCCTTCCGGCAACTTGCCAAAATGGTTGCTATTCTGCCCATCCTGCCCCCGGGATGCCCCGAACTTGGGCAAACTAGGAACAGGAACCGGAAGTCCACGCGCATCGAATCGCAGCCAGATCCGGAACACCGTAAACTGCGCGTGAACAAACGGTTGGGCCAACGCAGCGGCTCGAGGCGTGCAAACGCCCCGACGCCGCGGGTGGGGAGACGAGCGCCATCGCACAGATCGTCCGGACGATCGTGCGAGAGGGCGAGGCCCGAAACTGCACCGCACACCTGCCTCCGTTGGGGTCGTGGAGCCCGAGATGACGATTCAGCCTCTTCGCCGTCGCGTCGCCAGCACTTCAATCCGTTCCCTCTCGCGCAGCGCGCGACGCATCGCCGACGCGGCCGGGCGCGCCCACGATCCGTGGAGCGGTCTGGAGCAGGTCGAACCCCGCGTCATGCTCGCGGGCGATCACCCCAGCCTTCCCGTGCCTTGGGTGCCCAACCCCGTCGCAGACCTGATCACGCTCGACACCGCCTCGGCGGCGACCAACCCGGTGCGAGGCCGCCCCACCGGTTGGACCGACCAATCGAGCGTCTTCCACGCCGGCCCCGTCACCGGAACGATTACCACGGGCGAGCCCGGCGACTTCTTCAAGTTCGTGATGCCCGGTTCGATCGCCACGCTCACGGGCCTCGTCGGTGCGGGGGGCGTCGCCACGGCCGCCACCGCCGTCGCCCACGCGTTTGTCGTCGGCGACCGCGTCACCATCGCCGGGGCCACGCCCTCGGGCTTCAACGGCACGTTCGTCATCGCCTCCGTGCCCGACAACACCCACTTCACCTTCGCCAGCACCACCGCGGGCGCGGCCACGGGCACCATCACCGCCGCGGGGTGGGACTTCGTCTCCGCCTACGCCGACACCATCACCACCGCCGTCGCGAGCACGCTGGATTCCTCCATCGAGGTCTACAACAGCGCGGGCCAGCTCATCACCTCGGGATCGAACAACTCCGGCGCGACCGCCGGCGTGGTTTCGCTGGGTCTGTATCCCTCCGTGCTCCCCGCGGGCGTGACCAATCGCGCCCCGGACGGCTGGGCCGGATTCGAGGGACAGGCGGGCGAGACCTACTACATCCGCGTCAAGGCCGACTCGACCATCGACGGCGGACGCACCGCCTTCGGCGACTACATCCTGCGGGTGGACGCGGCGTCCGTCGCCACCGTGGTGGACCAGAATCCCGACGTCGTGATCGGCCCGGCGACCGTCCCCAACGTGGACTTCGGGCGCGTGTTCAACGAGAACACGCTCACGGGCCTGGAGGAGGACATCGTCTACCGCGTCACGACCCCCGACGACGCCCGCTTCAACTCGCTGGCCACCTTCCAGGCCATGTCCGACGACAACACCCTGCTCAACCCCCACATCGACGTCTACTCCACCGGCGACAACGCCGGCGTGGTGCAGCGCCTCGGCGGCGATCAGGACGCCGGCCGCCAGACCGACTCGTTCACCACGCTGCTGACCGCCAAGGCCACAACCTATTACATCCGCGTGCGCGCCGACGATCTTCGGGCCGCCCCGACGGGCCAGCCCCTGGGCGTGTACCAGATGGTCACGCGTCTGGCCGCCAACAACATCGCCATCGACCTCGAAACCCGCCTGGGCCAGACCGGCCGCGTCGTCACCTCCAGCGACGACCCCGCCGACCCGTGGACCAACCTCTCCCTCCGAACGTCCTCGACGAGCATGAACGCCCGCCCCGGCGTTGACGCGCAGGTGTTCACCTTCGTCGCCCAGGGCACCGGCCTTGGCATCATCACCGTCGTCGCCCAGCAGGCCGTGCGGGCCGCCACGATGACCGTCCTCCCGCCGCTCCCCCAGCCGGCCATGCGCCTGTACGACAGGAACGGCGCTTCCATCGACTTCAACAAGGGCAACGGCTCGGCCCAGCTGCTCACCTCGGTCGTCGGCAACCAGACCTACTACCTCGTCGTCGAGGGCTTCGACAACGCCGCCGACGGCGGCTTCCGCATCTTCATCGAGGCCCACCACACCTTCGACCAGAACCAGCCCGTCGACGACCACATCAACACTCCCGCAAATCCGACGCTCCCCGGCCTCCAGCTCGCCACGCCCCTGCGATTCGGCGATCCGTTCCAGGTCCTCGACGACGACGGCAACCCCATCCGCGACCGCACGTGGCTGCAGACCGCCGCCGGGCGCGGCCGCATCCAGGGCGCGGGCGACACCGACCTGTTCCAGTTCGTCGCGCCCACCAACCAACTCTCCACCTACGCCGGCGACGACGGCAACCAGGGCTCGGCGATCTACGTCGGCGGCAACTTCCAGACCGCGGGCGTGGACCCGCGCACCGGCGTTCCGTTCGATAGCGCCAACATCGGCCTCTTCGACGCCAACGCCTGGTTCAACGTCGGGCCCGCGACCGAGCCCAACGGGGCCATCGACGGCCCGATCTTCGCCATGGCCCAGTGGGACGCCGACGGCCCAGGCGGAAACCCGCCCGTGCTCGCCATCGGCGGCCGCTTCACCATGGTCGCCGGCCTCGCCGTGAACAACATCGCCTTCCGCATCTTCGATCCGACGGTCGGCCACTACGTGTGGACCGCCGATCCGCTCAGCCCCGCCAACGCGGCCCCCCTGGCGATCAACGGCCCGGTCTTCTCGATGGCCGTCGGCGACGTCATCCCCGCGGACCTCCAGAACGGCATCGCCGGCGACGAGCTCTACGTGGGCGGTCAGTTCACCAACGCGGGCCTGCCCGTCTCCAACATCGTCGGCTTCGCCAACGTGGGCGGGGCCATCGGCGCCACCACCGTCGGCGGCGGCGTCACCGGCGGCACAAACCCCGGCGTCTTCGCCATGACCCTCTGGGACCCGGCCGCGCCGCCCCCCTTCACGCTGCCCATGGGTTCCTCGCTCCAGGTCCCGCCGCCGGAGCCCGATCTGCCTCTCCAACTCTTCTTCGGCGGCCGATTCACCACCGCCACCGGCGCTCCCCTCGCCGGCGGCGAGCGCACCGCCGTCAACAACGTCGCCCGCTTTGGCATGAACGGCCTGATGCCCGCGGCGCTCGAGGTGCGCGGCCTCCCCAACGACTTCCAGATCACCCTGGGCAACATGACCCCCGGCACGGCGGTCCCCCGCAGCTGGGGCGTCACCGCCACCGGCGCCACGGGCGGCGTGTTCTCCATGACCACCTGGGACGACGCGGGCCAGTTCACCAACAACGACGGCGCCAACGCGGATACGCCCCGCCGCCTGATCCTCGGCGGCGCGTTCACGCGCGTGGTCCAGAGCAACAACCTCACCGTCACCAACCTCGTCGGCTACGACTTCACGATCATCACCGACTTCACTCCCAACCCCGCGCCCTTCGGCCTGCGCCGGTTCGTCAACGTCTTCGCCCCGGGCGTGGGAAACTCCATCCCGAACACCATCCGGGCCCTCTCCACGTGGCACCTGCCCGACACCACGGGCGGCATCATCAGCGATGGCATGGACGAGATCCTCGCCGTCGGCGGCGACGGCGCTGGCGCCAACACCGGCGCGCTCAACTTCATCATCGCCGCCGGCCAGGCCCCCATCGCCTTCGCCGCCACCAACGGCTCCATCCGCACCATCCTCGCCTTCAAGGACAACGAGATCGGCTTCGCCCCCGGCACCAACGCCGACGGCTCTCTGGCCGAGTTCGAGGCCATCCACATCGGCGGCGACTTCACACAGATCGACGGCAACGACGGCTTCAACCACGTCGCGCGACTCCGCCTGGATCTCAGCGGCGCGGGCTTCAACTGGGAGGGCTTCCGCGAGGGCACCGGCGGCGTCTCCCCCGGCGAGATCGGCGGGACCGTTTCCTCCGTCTTCTCCCTCTTCGCCTTCGACGACAACGTCGCCACCGTCTGGGATCGCAACGAGCGCCGCGCATCGCGCGTCTCGATCGTGCTCTCCAAGCCGGCCGACTCCCGCATCAACGACGCCACCATTCGCGTCTTCGATTCCAACTTCAATCTCGTCTACACCAACACCACCCTCGACACCACGGGCGCGCAGGACGTTCCCGGCGCCAACGACCCCTCCCTCGTGCCGCTCTTCCCGATCCCCGGCACGCCCGCGTGGCAGCAAACCAACGCCCCGTTCCCCGGATTCACCGTCTGGGCCGGCGAGGTCTACTACGTCGAGGTCGGCGGCACCGGCACCGGCCGCTACTCGTTCACCGTCACCACCGACGCCCTGCCGCCCCGCCCGGATCCGGCCACGCAGGATGTTCTCGGCGCCTTCCCCGACGACATCTCGCTGTTCCGCCAGCCCGTCGGAAAGGGCCAGTTCGAGACCGCCCCCGAGATCCAGCTCGGCGGCGACGGCAAGGGCCGCCCATTCCGCGACCCGCTGGCCGACCCGAACCAGCCGCCCTCGGCCTACAGCGTCCGCAACTACCGCAGCACCCCCGCCGGGCTTGTCCGCATCGAGTACAGCGACACCCCGGTGATCGCCCGCGTCACCGACACCAACCTCTTCCAGTTCCGCGCCCCCAACACCGGCACCGTCGAGATCCGGCTCTCCACGATCGGCATCTCCCGCTCGTACCAGGAAGTCTGGACCGACAACGTCGCCGGAACCGTCACCTCCAACCAGGCCCTCACCAAGACCATCAACAGCCCCTTCCACGGGGCCATCCGCGCCTACGACAACGACCGGGTGCAGGTCGGCTACGCCAACGCCAACAGCGCCGTGGGCGGCTTCGCGGACGCGTTCGCCGTGCTCCAGGCCGACCCCAACGCCAACCCGCCCGAGGACGGCCTGCGCGTCTTCTCGCACAACGATCCCCGGCTGGTCATCAACGTCACGCGCGGCAACGTCTACTTCATCGAGGTCGAGTCCGCCTTCAAGGGGACCTTTGCCCTCAACCCGGACCTGGTCGATTGGCGCTTCGCCACCGGCGCCTACGACCTCATCGTCAGCGCCACCCCCGCCGTCACCGGCGGCGAGTCGGTCGATGACTTCTGGCCCTCCTTCGACGTGGGCGGCCAGCCCCCCACCAACGGCCTGAGCGAGTCGGCCATCCCGGTCAACCCCATCACCGGCGCCGGCACCATCAGCGGCCAGATCAAGAACATCGCTTCCGGACCCTTCACCAACCCCAACGACATCGACACCTTCAGCGTCATCGCCGAGGGACGCGGCTTCTTCACCGTCCGCGTCACACCCACCAACCCCGTCCTCTCGCCCCGAGTCCGCGTGTTCGACGCCACCGGCACGCTCGTCACGACCGCCTCGGGCGGCGTGGGCGGAGCGGCCACCCTGCAGTTCCCCGTCACCCAGGGCGAGCGCTACTTCATCGCCGTCGACGGCGCCGGCACCCAGGGCACCTATCGCGTCGACGTCACCAGCCCCGTGCAGGCCGACGACCAGCCCTTCTCCAACGCAACCCCCAACGACCTGTCCGACCCGATCGGCGGGTGGGCCACCGCCACCACGCTCCAGCTCAACCGATTCCTCGGCGTGTACGGCGGCCAGACCGGCGGCGCCGGCCCCGTCGGCGCGCGGTCGGGCAACATCGAGAACCCCGACGACCGCGACATCTACAAGTTCACCTCCGAGTCCTACGAACTGGCCACCGTCAACGTCAACCGCGTCGATACCACCCTCGACCCGCTCGTGCTCGTCTACGAGCTCAACCAGGACGGCGCAGGCCGCGAGGTCTTCCTCCTCATCGCCTTCAACAACGACGCCAACACCAACACCACCAACAGCCAGACCACCTTCTCCATCACCCCCGGACGCGACTACTACGTCGTCGTCCTCGGCTCGAGCCTCGACAACGACTTCGGCCGCTACACCCTCTCCGTGACCGTCGCCCCCAGCGACGACCACCCCAACAACCCGCTCCTCCCCGCCCCGACCAACACGCCCAACCCGGCCCTCCCCACCGACTTCCCCAACGGCTCGATCATCAACCTCACCTTCGACCCGATCAACTTCACGTCCACCGGGACAATCACCGGCAACATCGAGCGCAACACCGACACCGACCTCTTCCGATTCACGGCCCCCGCCGCGGGCACCGGCCGCATCACCATCGCCCAGGCCCCCGGCTCCACGCTCGCCCTCGACATCGTCGTCCTCGACGCGAGCAACACCCCGGTCTCCGGCATCACCTTCACGCCCGGCGCCGGCACGCTCACCTCCTCCAACTTCTCCATCACCCAGGGCCAGCAGTACTACCTGCTCGTGCGACCCAACGCCACCCTCGGCCTGGGAGAGACCGACACCGGCGCATACTCCATCACCGTCTCGACCGACCCGGTCGACGACTACCTGCCCACCCCCGGCACGGCCACACCCGCCGCGGGCGACTTCGCGGGCGCGCCCGCCATCGCCATCGGCACCGTCAACGGCATCGGCACCATCGCCGGCGTCCTCGTCCCCCTGGGCGACAGCGACCTCTTCAAGTTCACCACGCTCGCCGTCGGCCCGGTGACGGTCCGCATCTCCACGCCCCTGTCCACCCTCAACCCGCAGGTCCGCATCTTCGACTCCTCCCAGTCGCTCGTGTTCACCGCGGGCGGCAACGGCGACTCGGCCACCGTCACCTTCAACGCCACCGGCGCGGGCCAGACCTTCTTCGTCCTCGTCCTGGCCGATGCCGGCGCCACCGGCAACACGGCCGTCGGCTCCTACACCACCACCGTCACGGTCGCCCTCCCGGGCGGCGGCGGGGGCGGCGGCGGACCCGACGACTTCCCCAACGCCGGCGAGTGGAACGACGCGGCCAACATCGGCCTCGACGCCCGCACCGGCTTCGGCTCCATCAGCGGCATCATCGCTCCCGCCGCCGACACCGACCTGTTCACCTTCACAGTCCCGGGCGCGGGCTTCGTGGACATCCAGCTCAACACCCCCGCGGGCGGCCTGGTGGACGGCCAGATCCGCATCTTCAACTCCGCCCGCACGCAGGTCTTCTTCGACTCGGCGGGCATCCCCGGCGCGTCGGCCGCGGTCAAGTTCGCCGCCGCCGCCGGCGAGACCTACTTCGTCCTGGTCGAACCGATCGGCACCGCCACCGGCTCGTACACCCTCCGCCTCTCCGCCCAGCCCACGACCCACTACCTCTACTTCCCCGAGGGCTTCAGCGGCTCGACCATCAACGAGTTCATCTCGATGCTCAACCCGAACTCCTCCAGCGTCGACTTCCAGGTCTTCGCCCGCTACGAGATCGGCCAGAACGACAACGTCCCGATCTACACCGGCTCCATCGCCGCCAACTCCCGCGGCGGCGTGACGGTCTCCACCACCTCCAACCAGTCCGCCGCCCTTGTGCGCATCGGCGTCCCCTACTCCCTCGAGGTCCGCTCCACCGGACCGCTGGGCGCCACCTTCAGCCACTACGACTTCAACACCGCCGTCGGCGAGGCCTTCACCGGCCGCACCTCCAACGTCTGGACCTTCGCCGAGATCAACAAGGACACCAACAACTACCGCGACTTCATCCTCTTCTACAACCCCGGCTCCGTCACCGCCAACCTCAGCGTCTCCCTCTACTACCAGGACGGCTCTGTCGTCACCTTCCCCGCCACCATCGACTCCCTCCGCCGCAACGGCATCAACTTCGACAACGACACCCGAGTCACCCGCGGCGGAAAGTTCGGCGTCAAGATCGAGTCCGACCAGCCCATCGTCGCCAGCCTCACCTCCTACAACCTGCCGCGCGGCGGCGGCGACGGCGTCCTCGGCGACGCCGACGGCGGCTCCACCCGGGGCGTCATCACGAACATCTCCTCCGGCGGCGGCGTCACCAGCAGCATCAGCCTCGTGAACACCAACCCCACCCCCGCCACGGTGACCATCACCGCCGACTACGGGCGCACCGACATCCCCAGGCTCACCCGCGTCTACACCATCCCTGCCAACTCGCAGCTGTTCAAGAACTTCGCCGCCATCGGCCTCATCCCCGGCCAGACCGCGGGCATCACCTACAGCTCCAACGTCCCCGTCACGGCCCAGGCCACCGAGTACAAGTTCGGCGACGGCGACTCCACCACGACCTCCACCGTCGCCGCCCGCACCTACTTCATGGGCGACCTGTTCGTCAACACCGCCACCGCCGGCATCACCTACATCGAGCAGCTCGGCCTCTACAACCCCGGCGCCGTCGCCATCGATATTTCCGCCACCTTCCTCTTTGCCGATGGCTCGGCCCCGCAGACCACCACCCTCCACGTCAATCCCGGCACGTTCTCCTTCGTCTCTCTCGACCAGCAGCCGATCATCCTCGGCCACGGCGGCCTGGTGTTCTACAGCCTCAAGCTCGACAGCGCAACGCCCTTCATCGCCAGCGTCACCCACTACGACCTGTTCCTCAACGGCGGCTGGAGCGCCCTGGGCGCCCCGATCGGTCTGACCAACCCGCTCAACACGCTGGCGTAAGCAAGCAAGCGGCCTACTCCAAACACAACGGGCGTGATCCACGAGGATCACGCCCGTTTTTGTTTTCGCCGGCCTTCGCCGGTGCTTGGGGGGGGCCGCTCAGGCCGCCATCTTGAGCGGCGCAGCCTGTACGTTGCCGCCGCCCGCGCTCACGCCGAACTGCACGCCCACGGGGAGGCTGACCTCGCCCGCGTGGTCGCCGCGGAAGCCCTGCACGAGGTAGGTCGCGCCGGTGACGCCCTGGGGGATGGTGTTGTCGGTGAACTTCTTGGCCCCGATGTTGCCGACGGTGGTGAAGACGCTCTCCCCGGCGAGCTTGCGGGTGACGACGAAGAAGGCCCCGGTGCTGGCCGCGCCGCTCGTGCACTTCCAGGTGGGCTGCACCGCGCCCGAGCCGGTGAGGCCGATCTTGAAGTCGGTGGGCTGTCCCGGCGGGGGCACGGGCGAGGGGGCGGCGGGCATGGGGATCTGGGCGATGCCGTAGACGTCCGGGTTGTTGGTGGTGGCGGCGAAGGCCTTGATGGACTTGATGAGGTCGCCGCCGATGCTCCGCATGGTGGTGGCGTCGTTCTGGAAGGTGGTGGTGTTCGCCTTCGCGGCGTCCTTGGCGGCCTGCTGCTTGGTGAACGCGCCGCGGCAGGCCTTGGTGGCCGCATCCAGTTGGGCGACTTGTGGCCCCGTCACGCCCACGCTGGCGAGGGCGGCGTTCCAAATGGGGATGTGGGTCTCGAAGAACTGAACGGCGTCGAGGTCTTTGGACGGAACGACACTGGCCATCGGTCACCGACCTTTCTCCGAGCGTGAGCGCGGGAAAGTGGAAACGGAGCGTGCGGGCCGCGCTGGTCCGGGATGGCCCAATCGATCGGCGCATTCCCCGGGCGACTTGGATGCTCGTGCCGGAAGTTCTTTCGACAAGATTCGACCTGTCACGGCCGTCAAGACTTGTCACCCGTCCTGGGGTGCATCCGTCATTCCCCGAGTCCGACCAGCCCCCGCGCCGGGGACCCTCACTTGCACTATTGGTAAGCGAATCTGGAACAGCAGGGACCGAAAGGCGGTAGCTTTGGCATGTTTGGCTTGACAAAGGCGGGGGGGGGGGGGGGGGGGCGGGGGGGGTTTGGTGGGGCCCACCCTTTCGGGGGGTTCGGGCCACCCGCCGGTTCCCCGTCTGGGTTGG
>CALMPG010000100.1 GCA_937871915.1 uncultured Phycisphaerales bacterium | reverse complement strand
GGTTCCATCGCATTTCATGTCCCAACGCCCCGGGACATCGCCACTCGCCCGCTACCATGCCGCGCACCGGCCCCCTCTCCGGGCCACAGGAGTCCACATCATGCTGTCCATGCGTTCGCTCGTGCTCGCCACGCTTGGCGGGCTGGGAATCTGCGCTCCGGCGTTCGGGGCCGTCAATCCCTTCACCGAGACCTTCTCGTCCTCGGCCGCCAACTGGAGTTCCGCCGCCGCCTTCACCCCGCTCACCTACCCGGCGAGCGGCGGCCCCGACGGCTCCGCCTTCGGCTCCACCCCCTTCTCCTTCACCGCCGGATCCAGCGGCAACCCCATCGCCATCTTCCGCGCCCAGGACACCTTCAACTCCAGCGGGAGCGCCTTCGTCGGCGACTGGTTCGCCGCCGGCATCTCCACCATGTCCTTCTCCGTCCGCCACAACGCCCCGTTCCCACTCCAGTTCTTCGGGCGCTTCCTCGCCGTCGGTCAGGTCACCGGCGCGGCGTACTCCTTCCCATCCTCCCTCGTCGCCCCCAACACCTGGACCACCCTCAGCGTCCCCATCAACAACTTCGCCGACCCCAACTGGACCCCCGAAGGCCCGCCCTCCATCCTCACCTCCACTTTCACAAACCTCGGCAAGATCCAGATCGGCGTCTGGGGCGACGCCAACACCGCCGCCCAGAACGGCCCCTTCACCTTCGACATCGACAACGCCAGCGTCACCCCCACCCCCGGCGCGCCCGCCCTCATCGGCCTCGCTGGCCTCTTCGCCACCCGCCGTCGCCGCCGCTGATTCGCCCCCGGATCCCCCGGCCGCGGGTCCCCCGCCCGGGTACCCCGACAGTGGGCGGGGGCCTCCCCCCCGCCGGTCCCCCCCCACGCGGGGGCGGCCCCCCCCCCCCCCCCCCCCCCCCACTCCGTGGCGGGCCTCGGCCAAGAGCACCCCAACACCCCGTGCCGGGAGCCTTGCGCTGCCCGAATACCCGCTCGCCAACCCCGCTCCGGCGTCCCATGCGCACCCAACGCGCTATGACCCCGCCGTCTCCACGCGCCCCGGCCCATCCGACGCCCCATCGCCCGGCTCGCGGCGAGCCCGCACGCTCCGCCACATCCGCACCGGAACCCCCGCGATCGCCATGATCACCAGTTGGCTCACGCAGAACGACGCCAGCCAGAACACCGCCGAGTCCATGAACCCGTACGAGTGCAGCCCCACGCCGAGCATGTTCGTCCCGAACCACGACCACGCCGTCACGATGTTCCCGCCCACCGCCAGCGTCGCCACGCCCCGATCCCGCACCATCCCGCCCCATCGCGCGTGCAGGATCAGCACGTTCATCAGCACGATCAGCACCGCCCCGTTCTCCTTCGGGTCCCACCCCCAGAACCGCCCCCACGACTGGTCCGCCCAGATCCCCCCCAGCACCGTCCCCACGAAGCTCGCCACCGTCGCGAAGCAGATCATCCCGTACACCATCTTCGGCAGGGCCTTCATCGGCTCCCCGCGGAGCAGCGGCGTGAGCACGCCCAGCAGGATGTACCCCGCCGCCAAGAACCCCGCCAGGAACGTCGCCGAGTACCCCAGCGTCACCACCACCACGTGCGTCGCCAGCCAGAAGTTCGTGTCCAGCACCGCCTGCATCATCTCCATCGTGTCCCCGCCGCTGGCGAGGTTGTGCGCGATGACCAGCGTGCCAAACCCGATCAGCGACGCCGCGATCGTCCCGATCCCCAGCCGGAAGAACCGCTCCGACGCGACCGCCATCGGGATGCACGCCCACCCGATGAACACCGCCGACGAGTACAGGTTCGTCACCGGCGGCCGGCCCTGCAGATAGATCCGCGACACCAGCCCGAGGGTGTGGATCGCAAACGCCGCCCCCAGCACCATCAGCGCCGACCGCCCCAGGCTCCGGAACCACCCCGGACGCGTCAGCGACCCCATCAGGAACCCAAGGCACGCCAGCACGAACGCCACGACGTACAGCACCGACGACCGGTAGAACGGCTCCACCCGGTTGAACACCACCTCGTACCCCGCCCGGCGCGTCTCCCCCGGGAGCGCCCCCGCGACCAGCCCCAGATACCGCCCCACCTCCGCGTTGAACGCCCCCGCGTCCGAGTGCGAGTACGCGATCCGCATCGCCGTGATCGCCTTCGACGAGGCGCTCTCGCGAGCCCCGTCCTGTGCCTCGTCCGGGTCCGGCCTCCACTCCTCCCCGGGCCCCAGCGGCGCGACCACGTACGGGATCTCCATCCGCGCGATCTGGTAGTACTGCATCAGCCGACGATCCACATCCGCGATCGCCTTCTGGAACGGGTCGCGCCGCTTGGGCGGAACCCGCGAGGCCAGCTCCGCCTGGCGCGACACCTCGTCGAAGCGCTTCGCGATCTCGTTGAAACTAAACCGCGTCCGCTTCGCATCGCCCACCCCCAGCAGCGCCACCACGTCCGGATGATCGATGCGGAACACCCGCCGGTCCCCCGCGACCCGCGCGTTCGAGATCAGCTCCACCAGCCACTCGATCGCCGGCGCGCTCCTCCCGTCCACGTCGTAGGTCTGCCTCCCGCTGAGCATCAGCAGGTTGTTGCGCGCGAACGTGTCCAGCGGCTTCACCCGCCCGTCCGCCGAGATCGGGATCCGCCCCGCCGCGTCCCAGTCATACCCCGCGCTCCCCCCCCCCACCCGCGCCCCGCTCACCCCCCCCCACGCCCCGTACGCCACGCACGCCGCCAGCGCCATCCACGGGAGCACCCGCCGCAGCCTGTTCATGATGCCAGCCTCCGCACCGACGACCCCATCCGGATCCCGAAATGCACCAGCAGCCCCAGCGTCACCATCCCGCACGAGATGTACGGGATCAGCCACCCCGGGTTCTTCACCACCTGCAGGATCGTCCCCGTGTCCCCGGGCTTGAACGCCGACTGGTAGAACGTCTCCCCCGCGTGCCGCAGCGGGTTGTTCATCGAGATCACCACCTCCCGGTCCACGTTCCGCCCCGGGTCGATCAGGCGCACCCGGCTCGAGAAGTTGCGCGGCTTGTCCGTCCCCACGAACTTGTCGTGCCGGAAGTCGATCAGCTCCAGCACGTACGGCTTGTACGTCCGCTTGAACCGCAGCGAGATCTCGTACGTCCGCCCCTCCACGCCCACGCTCTGCCCGTCCAGCCACGCCGACACCAGATACGTCCCCAGACTCTTCCCCCCCCGCAGCAGCGTGACATACGCCGACGGAAGGTCCATGCTCTGCCCATCGACGCCCGTCGCCGTCGGCGCCGCCACCGCCGTGATCGACCTCCCCGCCCCCGCGTCCGCCCTCACCCCCGCCCGCTCCGCCGGCTTGGCCTGCATCGGCCCCAGCACCCGCGAGTTGCCCAGCCACTCGTCCACCCGAATCTCAAACGGCAGCAGCCCGTGCGTGATCGGCCGGGATCCGGCCGCCGAGGCCGCCAGCAGCCGTTGGGGCACCGCCACCACCAGATCGCTCTCCGGCTTCGACCGGTCGATCACCGCCAGCTCCGTCTCCCGGATGTCCTCCACGTAGTTCGCCCTTCCCCCCTCGTCGATCGTCATGTTCCCCTCCTCCGCCGCCACCCCCGTCACAAACCCCCCCCCCCGCAGCCTGATCCCCCCCCCCCGCCGCATGATTACCCCGATCCGCCCCGCCCCGAACCCCAACCCCGCCGCGTGCGCCCCAGCCCGGCTC
>CALMPG010000099.1 GCA_937871915.1 uncultured Phycisphaerales bacterium | reverse complement strand
GCCTTCTGGCCGGTTGGGACCACCGGTACCTTTTGCGCCTCCTCGCCGTCACGGATGGATAATGCGATTGCCCTGCCTTCCGATGCGGGCCGCGCCGAGGTTGTCCCATCGCTCGCGCCTACCGGCAGCCCGCAAACCACGCGTTGAGGAAGTCGAAGATGTCGTCCACGCCCAGGCCGTGCCCGTTGACGTCCGCCGCCGGGTCGCCGGCAAACCACGCGTTCAGGAAGTCGAAGATGTCCTGCACCTCCAGCCCGCCGGAGTGGTTGAAGTCCGGGACGCACGCCGGCGGCGTCACCACCGGCGTCAGCAGCACCGCGATCGGCGCAGACCCGCCGTCCACGGTTCCCGCGATCAGCCCGTTGTCGGCGATGTCCTTGGCCTCGAGCATCACGCCCGGCAGCCCCGTGGTGATGTCGTTGAGGTCCGCCGTCACGCCGTTCTCGTACTTGAAGGCGCGAAACACGTTGGGGTCGGGCACGGCGTTGAGCATGAACATCGTGCCCACCGCCAGGCCATTCGGGTCGATGTCAAACCCATACCCCTCCGGCAGGCCGGGCAGCGTCGGGATCATCGTGTATCCCTCCCCGCCGACATAGATCGCCGGCTGGAACCCGGGCGCGCCCGCGGGCGGCTGGCCCTCGATGTAGCCGACCAGTTGCCCCGCGTCGTTCACGTTGTGCCACTGCGCCAGCCCGAACTGCCCCGGCGGCGTCACATCCTCCGCCCGCCCGCCCGGCGCGATCGAGAGCCCGTGCTCCGGCCCGCCCAGCACCATGTACGCAAACCCCGTCACCCACCCGCTGTTGGAGATGCCCAGAGCCTGCGAGTACGCGAGGTTGCCCGAGAAGCCCAGCGTGCCCAGGTCGCCCTTGGTCCCGCCCGACCACCTCGTCGCGTGATAGCCGCCGGGGATGCTCGCCGTGGAGTAACCGACGATGTCCCCCGAATCATTGATCCGCGTCGCCCACCCGAAGCCCGCGTTGCTCGCCTCGAGCGTGCCAAGGTCGGTGACGGTCCAGCTCCCGTTCACCCTCTCCCACCTGACCGCGCGCGAGGGTCCGGAATCGGGCGTGCAATACCCGACAACCACGCCCGACGTGTTCACGCTGTTGGCCCCCGCGCTGACATACCCGGCAAGGAGCGGCAGCGCCGTCGTGACCCCGTTCTCGTAGGCGTAGGCCAGCAGATTGCCGTTGGCGTCGTCGGCCTGGCCCACCACCATGCCCGCGCTGTTCACGCCCGCCGCATTGGTGCCCGTACCCCCGGCCAGCGGAGGAACGCTCGTCGCCGTGTAGGCGTCCGCGGCACGGGCCGAACCGGCCGCGCCGCACACCATGACCGCTGCTCCGATCATCGTCGCCGCCCGTCCCCACGCCGTGCTCTTGGTCTTCATGGTCTGCTTGCTCCCGTTGATGTGAAAATCGTTTGTTGGCAATCCCTGTACCCAGTAGTATACTCAGGTCTGTTCTGAGTGCAAACAAAACAGGGCTTGCACCGGTTCGATTTTTCTCCCGGTGGGTTCCTGGTCGGTCCAGAAGTGTCTGAAAAATCTCGCAACCGATTGTGGCTCAACACCTTGGATCATTCATGTCGAGAACCCATCCCACTCGCAGCCGTTCTCCCGTGGTCGTGCATTCCGATATGGTGCGTGCCATGTCCACTGTTCCCAGCACTGTCCGTACCTGGTCGGCCCGCCCGCTCTCGGCCTCGGAGTGGGCCCAGGCCGAGCGTGTGGCGCAGCGCCTGACCGTGGAACTGCGCCGTCTGATCGATGCGCTCCCCGAACACGCCCGCCACGCCAGCGGCATGTCGCGCCACCTGAACGTCCTTCGGGCCACCTGCCAGCGGGTGGTGCAGGCGGTTCAGGAAGAACCGGATTCCCCCTCGATGCTCGCCAAACTCCCCGGTGTCGAGGGAATGCGCCAGTTCCTGGATGGCTTCCGCCAGACCGAGGTGGACGGGGCCGATGTGGAGGCGGCCCAGAGCGCGGTCGAGGGGCTCGAGCGGCTGATCACCGCCGTCGGCGGGAGCCAGGCCAAGCTCATCGAGCGGCTGAACCTGAGCCCCACCATTCGGGCGGGCGCCGCTCCAGCGCTGGCCACCACCGACCAGCGTGCCGCGCTGTTCAACGCCGCCGCGGCCGTCACCGGGCGATCGTGCGAGGTCGCGCTGAGCGTGTACGCGTTCCGGATCGATCCGGACTCGCCGACGACCATGCAGCGGGCGCTGGTCAAAGGGATGTTCGGGGCCACCGTCGTTCCCGGCGGGGTGCCCATGATCCTGGCCTCGGGGGACACGGTGAAGGGGGACGACGAGGTCCGGCGCGTGATGCAGCTCAACCGCGGAGCCATGCGCGGACGCACGCCCGAGGCGATCCTGCGCCCGTTCACCACGGACCCGCTGCCGATGGTGACGTCGCGAAATCGCAGCGGGACGCTCTACCAGGTGATCGATCCGGCCGCGGCCGCGGCGCCGGCGGATGGGGATGAGGCGGGGGCCGCCGTGGACCAGCGGCTGGATGTCACGACGGCGCTCCTGGCCAGCCACCCGATGTACGAGGCGCAGACCGGGCTGCCGACGCTCAACGCGGTCTGGTCGCTGGTGAGCTGCCCGACGGCACGCCTGATCTTCGACGTCTACCTGCACGCGGACATGGAACGGCTGTTCCGGCCCTCCATCGATGCCCTGCTGTGGTCGGCGTCGCTGGACGTGCCCGAGGACGACAAGTGGGTGATGCGCCTGCCGGCCCAGCCGCGCCTGCACCTGCTCGGGCGCGGCCTGGCCCAGGCGGCGAGCGAGCTGTACCCGCGCCACGTCGAACTCACCAAGTACTTCTTCGATCACATCGAGTGGAACCCGGAAGACTTCGTGGGCTTCCGATGCGAGGTGCTCTATCCCGTCTGGCGCGCGGGATACTGCATGGGCATGGAGTACCTCGGCCAGCCGCACAAGGGCTGAGCGCGCCGGTCGGTTCGATGTGTCGCGACCGCGAATCGCTACGCGTTCCACAACGGGTCGATGCTCGGGAAGACGCCGTTGACCTGCAGCCAGTGGCGAGGCCGACCGTCGCCTTTGGAGAACGCACGGGACAGGCCGACGGCGAGAATCGCCTCGGGGCTGTTGTGGAGCAGGATGTTGGCGTCGGCGATGGATTGCGGGTCGGCGGGGTCGTGCGCAGCGCCGTAGAAGCGGATGTCGGTGATGGGGAGGTCGGCGGGCCCGCTCGGCGCGTCGTCGAGCGTGCCGGGCGCAAGGACGGCGCGGGCCTGGGGCTGTTTGTTGAATCGCGTGGGCTCTCGGACCTTGAGGGTGATGGCCGCGCAGGGGCAGCGGAGGAGGGAGAGGGAGGCGGTGCCGCGTTCGATCGGCACGGCGAAGGTTGAGCCGACGCGGTGGAGGTCCGGGCCGAGGGTGGCGGTGAGAGCGGTCGGACCGGCGTGGGCGACGCGGGAGATGCGGGACCAGAACTCGGGCGCGGGGAGTTCGCCGAGGTTCTGGGCGGTGCGGAACGTGGCCCGGGTGTCCTCGATCTCGGGAGGCCGGCCGCAGGGCTGGGCGTTGACGAAGCGGACGACGCGGCCGAGGCGGAGGATGCCGCCGGAGGCGTGGAGATGGGAGGCGTTGACGTGGCCGGAGGTCGGGAACGGGCGGACGTGGCGCAGGTTGCCGAGGTTGAGGCCGGCGGTGCAGATGAGGGGCGGCGACATGCGGGTGAGATGGCAGATCATCACGTCCATGACGCGGCCTCAGAGGTGCTTCACCGACACATCCGCCCAGTGGTTCTTGAGGTATTCGAGCACGAGGCGCCGGTGGCAGTGCCTGGCGGTGTTCTCGCTGCAGAGCAGGACGGTGGGCGTGGAAAAGAGGGCGCGGTCGAGGGTGCGCTCGATCTGGCGATCGGCCATCAGGTCGAGGAATCGCCGCTCGTACTCGGCCCAGTCGCCGCCGTGCTTCTTGTACGCGTCGAGCATCTCGCGGGTGGGCGCGAGGAGGGGCTCGTGGATGTACGCCGCGCCGCAGAGTTCCTTGAGGAAGAAGGGGAGATCGGCGTGCTTGGTGAAGCCCGCGAGCTGGGAGGTGTTGTTGAGACGGACGTCGATGAGGCGGGCGACGCCGGCGGTTCTCAGGTCTCCGAAGAACCGGCCCGCGCTGCGTCCTGCAAAACCGATCGTAAAGACCTCCATGGGTGGGGCGCCTCCTCGCCGAAGAGCGTCTCGACGCGCCCTTCGAGTTCTCTGGCCTCGCGCTCGGCCTGGACGAAGGTCTCGCAGCGACCGTCGCCGCGGATGTGCCGGATGTCCGTGCCGCGGTCCCGGAGGACGCGGGAGACGAGCAGGTGGCGATGGCAGACGCAGGGGTTCTCCTCGCTGCACATGATGGCGCAGCGGTATTGGGCCATGCCCTGCTCCAGGCGATCGATGCCGGCGCGGAAGAGGTCGGCCCTGGCAAGTTCGCCGTACAGGACGTGGCCGTCGCGGTCGTAGTAGCGACCGCCGGTGGGGCGGCCGCCGAGCTCCTTGCCCAGAAAGAGGTACTTCACATCGGCGCGGGGGAGGACCGAGGCGAGAACCTCGCGGGCGAACTGCTGGGCGAACTTGGAATACGGCGAGGTGCGGACATCGACGACGACGTCGATCCTGTTCGAGCGCAGGAGATCGACAAAGTGCTCGATGGTGTGATTCGAGTGGCCGATGCTCCAGAGCGTTCGGGATGATTCGCCGGGCGAGACCATGGGCCGCAATCATAGCAAAAAGCGAGGGGATACGGCGGGCCGATCCGGCGGGCGGTGGCAGATCGGCTCAGAGTTGCCAGAGGCTCGAGCCCCACGTCAGGCCCCCGCCGAAGGCGACGAAGAGGACCTTCTGGCCCTCCGTGCCCGGGGTGCCGAGGGTGAGGCGGCCGTTGCGGACGCACTCGTCGAGCACGAGCGGCACGCTGGCGGCGAGGGTGTTGCCCACGCGGTCGATGTTGATGAAGAGCTTGTTCTCGGGGAGGCCGAAGCGCTCGCGGGCGGCCGTCAGGATGCGGGCGTTGGACTGGTGGCAGACGAACATGTCCACGTCGGCGGCGGTGAGGCCGGCCTTGTCGAGGGTTTCCTGGATGACGCCGGGGAAGGTTCCGACGGCGAACTTGAAGACGCCCGCGCCGTTCATCTGCACGTGGCCGAGCTTGGCGGGGTCGGGCTCGACGCCCTCGGGGAAGTCGTCGTTGTCGTGGGGGATGTAGATCTCTTTCCAGCCGCGCCCGTCGCCGTGGATGGTGTGGGCGAGGATGCCCTGGTTGGGGTTGCTCGTGGCGCGCAGGATGGCCGCGCCCGCGCCGTCGCCGAAGAGGATGGCGGTGGAGCGGCCGTTGTTGGAGTAGTCCATCAGGGGCGTGATGCAGTCGGCGCCGATGACGGCGACGGTCTTGTAGGCCCCGACGCCCATCATCATCTCGTGGGCGACGTTGAGGGCGTAGACGTAGCCGCTGCACGCGCCGGAGAGGTCGAAGCACGAGGCGCTGGGCGCGCCGATGGTGTTGGCGATGAGCGAGGCGGTGGGGGGGCAGCCCATGTCGGGCGTCATGGTGGCGCAGAGGATCAGGTCGAGGTCGCCGGCGGGGATGCGGGCGGCGTCGAGGGCGTTCCTGAGGGCCGTGGCGCCGAGGGAGGCGGTGAACTCGCCCTTGGCGCGGTCGATCTTGTGGCGGGTCCTGATGCCGGTGCGCTGGACGATCCACTCGTCGGAGGTGTCCATCACCTTCTCGAGGTCGGCGTTGGTGAGGATGGTCGAGGGGAGGGCCGAGCCGGTGCCGACGATGGTGACGCCGCTGGAGGTGCGGGCGCTGAGGGCGATGGCGCGGCTGTTGGCGGAGGGGGAGGGGCCGCTCATGCGGGCTCCTGCTCGTGGAGGATTCCGGCGATGGAGGTGGCCTCGGCGATGCGCCGGACGATGGCGTCGTTGAGGTGGTGGGAGACGTACTGGCGGGAGTTGCGGACGGCGTTCTTGATGGTCTTGGACTCGGAGGAGCCGTGGGCGATGACGTAGACGCCGTTGACGCCCAGGAGGGGCGCGCCGCCGTACTCGTGGTAGTCGTTCTTCTTGTAGATGCCCTTGAAGATGGGCTCGAGCTGGAGGCCCAGGTCGGGAGAGTGCTCGAAGATCTCGTGGGCGATGGCCTTGAAGAGGCTGCGGGCCATGCCCTCGGCCATCTTCAGGAGGGTGTTGCCGGTGAAGCCGTCGGTGACGACGACGTCGGCGATGCCGTCGAAGAGGTCGCGCCCCTCGATGAAGCCGACGTAGTTGCAGTTGGGCGTGGCCTTGAAGAGCTCGTGGACCTGGTTGATCATCGAGCCGCCCTTGCCCTCCTCGGAGCCGATGTTCATCTGGGCGATGCGGGGGCGCTCGATGCCCAGAACCGTGCGGCTGAAGACCTCGGACATGAGGCCGTACTGCCAGAGGTGGGTGGGGCGCGGCTCGGGATTGGCGCCCGCGTCGCAGAGGACGACGGGGCCGTGGAAGGCGGGGAACGTGACGGCGATGCCGGGGCGGTGCACGCCCGGGAGGCGCTTCATCTGCATCGTCGCGGCGGAGACGCACGCGCCGGTGTTGCCGGCGGAGAGGACCACGTCGCAGCGGTTGACGGCCGTGCGGACGGAGCCGAGCTGGGCGGAGACGACGATGGAGGAGTGCTTCTTGGCCCGGACGGCGTCCACGGGGGACTCGTCCATGCCGATGACCTCGGGGCAGTGGACGATCTCGATGCGGGGATCGCCGCCCCCCCCCGCCACGCCGCGCTCGGCGAGGAGTTCGCGGATGTCGTGCTCTTTGCCGACGAGGACGAGGCGGTCTTCGGGGGCGAGTTCGGGGAGGGCGTCCACTGCGCCGCGGACGATGGCGTCCGGGGCATGGTCGCCGCCCATAGCGTCGACGGCGATGCGCATGAGGGGGACCCTCGGATTAGGACTGCTTCTCCACGCCGATGCCGAGCTTGGGAACGCTGATCTTCAGGCCGGGTCGGACGTATCCGGACTCGGCGCAGGCGCGATGGTGCATCTTGGGCATGCCCGAGAGGGGGCACATGGTGGGATGCACGGGCTTGAGGGCGTGGTGGGAGCGACGACGACGGCTGCGCCCGTGGCTCTGACGAAAGGCTGGGATCATGGGAACGTCCGTTCGGGTCGGGGCTCGTTCTGCCGGCCGGGGCAGGGGACGGGCGGGGGGGTGCGGAGAAACGGTGAGAACGCCGGTCGCGGCCTCCGGCGTGGGTCCTTGGGGCGGACGAGTGGTCCGCCGGGCAAGGCGGGAAGGTTAGGGGAGGGGGGAGG
>CALMPG010000098.1 GCA_937871915.1 uncultured Phycisphaerales bacterium | reverse complement strand
GCACGGCACACGGGAGGAGGAGTTGGTACAATCTGGTCCTCTCATCCAAACTGGTACAGGAAAGTCAGGCAGGTCACTAGAGAGTCTCGCTTTCGCCAAAGAGTGCGCCGATGAGTGCGCCAAGTACACAGACCTTCTGGAGGCCAGCCCACTGCTCGGAAAGGCACAAAGACCCGTGCAGAGCCTGCTTCGGGACTTGGATGCGCAGGCGGCCCTGCCGATTCTACTATCCGCCTATGTGTGTCTGGATGCGGATCGGTTCGCCGAAGTTGCCAGGTGGGTGCTGGTGTTCGTCATGCGGTACTCCGTCATGGCAAATCAGGACTCGTCCGGCCTAGAGAACGTGCTGTTCCAGTTGGCGCGGAGGATTCGCACGGACAGCGTTACGCCTGACGGGAAACCTGAGCCATCGAAGTTCGGCAAGTGCGTCGGAGCTGTGCGACAGACCCTGGAGCAAGCGTCCCCGACGCTGGAACGCGTGCTTGCAGTAGATGACTTGATCCTGTCTCCGGATGAGGCGAGATACGTAGTGGACCGGGTGGCGCGGTTCATGCAAACCAAGACCAAAGAGATTGCGATCGGGGACGTCAACATTGAGCACGTATTCCCCAAGAGACCTTCGGTGGAGTGGACAAACGCCAAAGAGCTAGAGCCGATGCTCTGGCACCTCGGGAACTTGACGGCACTGGGTACCCGCATCAACCAGAAGACCGGCAACAACGGATTCGCCGTTAAGCGGACTCACTACGCGCAGAAGACAGAGTTAGACATGCCCCAAGAGATCGCCCGTGACTTTACCGACTGGACCCCTGCCACAATCCGGGATCGCGCACGTCGATTAGCGAGTGTCATGGTGAAGGTGTGGTCCTTTGAGAACACTTCCTTCGTTTGAGTGCCGTTCTTCTTCTGGCAGGCTCTGCATGATGACCTTCAGATCGCACCGCTGTTGCCTCTCCATCTGTTCGGGGCTCGGCGCGGGCATCGCCGACTTCTCCATCACCGACCCCCACGGGACCCCGCGCGCCCTCATGCGCCGCGCGGCCCCCAACGAGACCAACTCCTCCAACCTCGCCTCCTTCTTCATGGCCCCCTGGGCCAACCGCATCCGCGACGGCACGTTCTCTTTCAACAACACCGCCCACACCCTCCGCCCAACCTCCGCCGACGGCATGGCCCAGCACGGCGATGTCCGCAAGCGGCCGTGGCGTCAAACACAAAGCGCGGCCAACTCCGCCGTGCTCGAGATCGACAGCCGCGACTTCGCCGATGCCAACTGGCCGTGGCCGTTCGCCTGCCGCGCGATCTACACGCTTCTCGGCACCGAACGCGGCGGATCGCTGCGGATCGACCTGCTGGTGCGGAACCTGGGCGATGGGCCGATGCCCGCCGGGTGCGGGCACCATCCGTACTTCATGCGTCGGCTGTGGGATGCGGGCGATGACCTGAGCATCCGCGTGCCGGCGGCCGCGCGGTATCCCGTCCAGGCCGGGTGTGCGGTCGGACCCCCGGCCGAGGACGACCTGACGCGCCGGCTTCGCGCGGGCGGCCCCGTGCCGTCGGAACCGGTGGATGCGGTGTTCATCGCCGACTCAACGGCGCCGAACGTGGCCGAGTTGCACTGGCCCGCCAGCCGCGTGCGGATGCGGATCAGGGCCTCGGCGAACCTGTCGCACTGGGTGGTGTTCGCGCCGCACGAATCGGCCGACCGGCCATCGCCGCGCGAGTTCATCGCCCTGGAGCCGCAGACGCAGGTGAACGATGCGTTGAACCTCGCGGCCACCGGCGTCTTCGGGACGGGCACGATCGTGCTGAACCCGCGCGAGGAACTCGCGACTACGTGCATGTTCGAGGTCGAGGCGGAGTAGGTCGGAAGGGCGGTCGCACGGTTCCTACCCTTCGCCCCATGGCTGCACGACCCTCATCGAGTTCCCTGATCGTCACCGGCACCGTCGGCATCGACACCATCGAGGCCCCGACCGGCCGGGCCGAGAGCGTGCTGGGTGGCTCCTGCACGTACTTCTCCGCCGCGGCGTCGTTCTATGGCCCGGTCCGCATGGTCGCGGCCGTCGGCGACGACTTCCCGCCCACGCACCTGTCCACGCTGGCGGGGTTCAAGGGCATCGACAAGTCGGGCCTCGAGATCCGTCGCGGCTCCAAGACGTTCCGATGGACGGGCAAATACCGCGACAACATGGACCAGCGAGACTCGCTGGAGACGCAGCTCAACATCCTGCTCGAAGCCCCGCCGCCGGTGCCGGAGCGTTTCCGCGACAGCCAGTACGTGTTCCTGGCCAACATGCACCCGGGCCTGCAGGCCTCGATGCTGGCGCAGTTTCCCAAGCGCAAACTCGCCGTGGCCGACACGATGGACCTGTGGATCAACAACGCCCGGAAGGACCTGGAGAAACTCCTCACGCTCGTGGACGGGCTGGTGCTCAACTACGACGAGGCGGAGTTGCTGACGGGCAAGCGCAACCCGGTGGCCGCGGCGAGGCACATTCTCACGAAGGGGCCGCGGTTTGTGGTGGTGAAGAAGGGCGAGCACGGGGCCCTGCTGATCCACCGCGACGGGCTGGGGGCGCTCCCCGCGTATCCCGCCGAGATCGTCGTCGATCCCACCGGCGCGGGCGACACATTCGCCGGCGGCATGATGGGCGCCATCGCCTCGGGCGCGGCGGGCGGCACGCCGGGGTCGTTCGGGCAGTTGCTGCGGGCCATCGCCCACGGGACCGTCGTGGCGAGTTTCAACATCGAGGCCTTCAGCCTCGACCGGCTCAAGACGCTCAAGTGGTCGCAACTGCGGCAGCGGCACGGGGAGTATCTCAAGATGATCCACGCCCACGGGGCGCCGAAGGCCCGGCCCGCCGCGAAGCCCGCGAAGAGGGCCGCAGAGAAGTCCACGAAGCGTCGCTGATTTGCACATCCGACATCACCCCATCCGACACTCCCTATGGCCATTCTCGTTCTCCAACACGATTCGGACGGTTCCCTCGGACGCCTCGGCGCCTGCCTGCGCGATCATGGGCAGGCGTGCGATGTGCGGCGGCTGTGGCTGCCCGAGTCGCCGGGCAACCCGCACGTGCCGACGGACTTTGACAACGTCGATGCGGTGATCTCGCTGGGCGGGCGGGCCAACGTGGGCGACCACACGCCCTGGATGGCCCGCGAGATCGCCTTTCTGAAGGAGGCCCACGAGCGGCGCTTGCCGCTGGTGGGCATCTGCCTGGGGGCCCAGATGATCGCCAAGGCTCTGGGCGGCGAGGTCGGGCCGATGGCCGACGCGGCGGGGCATCAGATCACCGAGTGCGGCATGGCCACCGTGCGCCAGCACCCGATCGCGAACACGGACATCGTGCTCGCGGGCGTGCCCTGGACCACGCCCCAGATGCACGCCCACGGGCACGAGATCAAGACGCCCCCGCCGGGCGCGACGGTGCTGCAGTTCTCCGACAAGTGCAGGGTGCAGTCGTTCCGCATCGGCCTGCGCACGTACGGGTTCCAGTACCACTTCGAGTGGGACTGGCCGATGATCGAGGGGTTCCTGTGGGCCATGGGGCGGGCCGAGATGCTCGACACGCCGTGGGGGATCGCCGACACGCACGCGGCCATCGCCGACGCGAAGGCGGGGTATCCCGAGTTCGCTCGCGTGGGCGACCGGATGTGCGTGAACCTCGCCGAGTATCTGCTGCCGGTCGGCCGGCGCATCCTGGCCTGACATGCCGTCATCCATCCGCCTCACAGTTCCCGCCGACTTCGTCCTCGCCCGGGATGTGTGCTCGTACGGGTACTTCCTGCTCGAGCCCAACCACTGGGACCCGGCGACGCACGTGTTCCGCACGACGATCGACCTCGGTGAGAGGGCGGTCACGTTCCGAATCGGGCAGGGGGCCGCGCCGAAGAGGGTGCCCACGTATCGCACGGTGCGTGCCACTCGGGGCACGCCGCTGACCGTCAAGCCGGATGCCACGCTCACGGCCGCGGAGAAGTCGACGGCCAGGGCCGCCATCCAGCGGATGCTCCACCTCAACCAGACGCAGGAGCGCATCGGCGAGTTCCACCGGCTCGATCCGCGCTTCAAGGCCTCCGGGCGCGGCCGGCTGATGCGGTCGCCGACGCTCTACGAGGACGTGCTCAAGACGGTCACGAGTTGCAACGTGCAATGGCCGAGCACGATCATCATGAACCGGCGGCTGTGCGAGGTGGTCGGGCGGGAGTCGGCCAGCGGGCTGCACGCGTTTCCGACGGCGGAGCGTGTGGCCAGAGCCAGGCCGGCGAACCTGCGGGCGCGGTGCCGCGTCGGGTATCGCGATGCACGGATCGTCGAGTTGTCCCGCATGTTTGCGAAGGGCGAGATCGACGGGGCGTGGATCGAGGATCCCAAGACGCCCGACGAGGACCTGTGGGAGGCGATGCTCGAGTGGCCGGGGATCGGGCCGTACGCCGCGGCGAACATCATGCAGTTGCTCGGGCGGTATCACCGGCTGCCGCTGGACACCGAGAGCGTCCGGCACGGGCGCGATCTGCTGGGTTTCAAGGGGTCGAGCGCCAAGATCATGAAGCGGGTGTTCCGGCACTTCGAGCCCTTCGGCGAGCACCGGTTCCGATCGTACTGGTTCGAGCTCTGGGAGTTCTACGAGCGCAAGCGCGGCCCGGCGTGGACGTGGGAGCGGGAGACGACGGGGAAGACGTTCACGGCGAGCCAGCTTGCCCAGTAGGCCCGACGGTCAGGAGGAACTCGTGGGGACGCAGGATCCGAAGGGAAGGAAAACGGGCGCGAAACTCCCGGCCTTCCGGGCGGGCGGCGTCGGCCAGCGCGAGCAGGTCGTTGTCCCGGGACACGATGAGCGTGGCGCCCGCGGCGAGCGCGAGGTTGACGTAGTGGGCATCCGCCGGATCGCGATCCATGGTGAAGACCTCGGGAACAGGCGAGATCAGCGTCGAACGGGCGAGCAGGTGCGAGAGAAATGCCTCGACGCGCTCCGGAGTGAGCGAGGGAAACCGCTTGAGGTCGGGGTGGGTTGGGAGCGCCCGCACCTCGGCGATCACGAACGCGCTCAGGACGGGCCGGACGCGGCGAGCCTCGACCAGCGCGAGGCACATGCCCGCCGGTCCTGGTGCGCTGAGCATGGACTGCAGGAGCACGTTGCAATCGAAGACGACCAAGGCCGGCGCGGTCATGAGGCCCGCCGCATCCCGCGCTGCGAACGCTGGTCGTGCTTGGCCCGTTCGAGGGCCTCGGAGAGTTGCTCGTCGGTCATCCCGCTCTTTTCAAACTCGGCGCGGATGGGGGCAAGAATCTCGTCGAGCGATGGGGTCCGGAGCGACCGTTCCATGATCTCCGCGGCCATCGCCTCGATGGAGCGTTGCTCCTGTTCCGCGAGACGCCTGAGGATCGCCTCCGACTCGGACGAGATGGAAATCTTGATCGTCATGGGGTTCCAGCCTCCGTGCCGGGAATCATAGGACGATGCCGATGGCCCTCCCCGCCCTCACAATCTGGCAAGCGATCGCCGCGCCGGTGCATGCGGCGTCGATCCGGCTCGCTGCGGAGACCAACGCGGGGGATGTCGCGGCGGTGGCTCGCTTGCGGAAGGTGTGCCCGGACGCGGAGGTGGTGCGGGCGGCGCTGATGCTCGCGGAGGCGCGCCGGAAGGCGGTGGGGAAGTTCGGGGCCGCGCGGGCGGCGGGCCTGTGGGCCGATCCGCAGGGGGTTGAGATGGCCAGCGCGTGGGCCGCGGGGCGGTACAAGGCGGGGCGCATCGCGAGGGCGGTTGGAACGGGCGCACGTGTGCTCGACCTGTGCTGCGGAATCGGGGGCGATTCGATGGCGATGGTGGAGGCGGGCCTGAACGTCGCTCCCGTGGATGTCGATCCGGCGCGGGCGTGGATGGCGGGGCGGAACGCGGGGGTTGGGTCGGTGTGCGCGGATGTGGCCGAGTTCGACGGCGAGGGCGCGGCGGTGCACATCGATCCGGCACGGCGGAGCGAGTCCGGCTCGCGATCATGGCGAATGGACGACCTGCGGCCGGGGGTGGACGTCGTGACCCGTTTGATCGAGCGAAGCGGAGGCGGGGCGGTGAAACTCGGTCCGGGCGTGGATGCGGCGGATGTGCCGGAGGCGTGGTCCGCGGGCGGGATGGAACTCGAGTATCTCTCCGAGGCGGGGCGGCTGACGCAGGCGGTGGCGTGGACGGGGCGGCTGTCGGGGCGCGAGGGGATTGGGCGGGCCGCGACGCTGCTCGTCGGGGGCGAGAGCATCACGCTGCGCGGCGAGGGCGGGGATGCGCCGCTGGGAAACGTGGGACGCTTTGTCTATGAGCCCGACGACTCGGTGGAGCGTGCGGGATTGCTGGCGGAGTTGTGCCGCAAGGTGAACGCCCACATGCCCCACGCGCGGGTCGGGTTGCTCTCCGCGGAGACGTTGATCGACAGCCCGTGGTTGAGCGGGTTTGAGGTGCTCGCGAACATGCCGTGGCACGAGCGGCGGGTGAAGGCCGCGCTCGACGAGCGAGGGGCGGGGATCGTCGAGGTCAAGACCCGCGGCAAGGCCGTGAATCCGGATCAACTGCAGATGAGCCTGCGGGGCTCGGGCGATGTGCCGCTGGTGGTCTTCGCCCAGCGGTTTGACCGGGACCTGCGGGCGATCATCGCGCGGCGGGTGCCGAGGACTTCTTGACGACCACGGGCTTCTCGCTTGCGGGTGGGCGGGCGCGGGCCGGGTGGGTCGCCGGGAGCATGTCGCGGTAGTCCTGCATGGCCGTGACTGTCCATCCGGAGGCACGGCTCTGGAGAGCCGTGCCACCAGGGGCCGTGCCACCATCGGTCGTGCCGCGGAGGGCGGCGATGGCCCGGGCGGTGGCGGCAGCGCCGGTGACGGTGGTGACCATGGGGATGTTCAGGCGGATGGCGCTGGCACGGATCTTGCCCTCGTCGGTCTTCCAACCGGTCTTGGTCGGGGTGTTGATGATGAGGTTGATCTTGCCGTCGGCCATGAGGTCGAGGACGTGGCCGCGCAGGCCGGTGGCGATCTTGGGGAGGACGGTGCACTCGATGCCGCTGGCGCGAAGGTGTTCGCCGGTGCCCTGGGAAGCGAAGAGTTCGAGGCCGAGGGCTTGGAGTTGGCGGGCCACGGGGTGGACCTTGGCGCGATCGGCGATGCGGACGGAGATAAAGACCGCGCCGGAGGTGGGGAGGGAGATTCCCGCCGCGAGTTGGGCCTTGGCGAAGGCGATGGGGAAGGAGACGTCGGCGCCCATGACCTCGCCGGTGGAGCGCATCTCGGGGCCGAGGATGACGTCCACGCCGGGGAACTTGCTGAAGGGGAAGACGACTTCCTTGACGGAGAAGTAGGGGAGAAATGGCTTGCCATTCTTCGTGGCGACTTCTTGCGCGCCGAGTTCGGCCAGCGATTTGCCCATCATGACCTTCGCCGCGAGGCGGGCCCATGGCATCTGCGTGGCCTTGGCGACGAAGGGGACGGTGCGAGAGGCGCGGGGGTTGACCTCGAGGACGAAGATGTCGTCGCCCTTGATGGCGAGTTGGGCGTTCATGAGGCCGTTGATGCTCAGGGCCTTGGCGAGGGTTCGGCCCATGTCCTCGATGCGGGCGACCATCGACTCGGAGAGGGAGTAGGGGGGGATGGTGCAGCAGGAGTCGCCGGAGTGGATGCCGGCTTCTTCGATGTGTTCCATGACGCCGCAAACCAAAGCCTGAGGAGGTGAAGAGGTGAGGAGGTGAGCAGGTGAGTTTGTTGGGGGGTAGTCGGCGATGACGTCCACGTCCACCTCGACAGCGTCGGAGAGGAAGCGGTCGATGAGGACGGGGGCGGATTCGAGGTCGCTGGCGGCGAGGCCGGTGGTCATGTAGTGGCGGAGGGCGCGCTCGTCGGAGCAGATTTCCATGCCGCGGCCGCCGAGGACGTAGGAGGGGCGGACGAGGACGGGATAGCCGATGCGGGAGGCGATCTCGACGGCCTGCTCGGTGGAGCGGGCGATGCCGCTGGGGGGCTTCTTGAAGCCGAGTTCGGCGAGGAGTTTGTCGAAGCGGTTGCGGTCTTCGGCGAGGTCGATGGAATCGACGCTGGTGCCGATGATGGGGACGCCGGCTTTCTGGAGGCCGTGGGCGAGATTGAGGGGGGTTTGGCCGCCGAACTGGACGATGGCGCCGAGAACGAAATGCGTTCGGCGCTCAAGCCATGCGTCTACCGCAATGCAATACTCGGGTTCAATGTCGTCCTTGTCGTGGATCCATGATCCGGCTGGGCCCGGAATCACAGCCATGTAGGAAACCCGGGGACTTGATCCCGCCGGGAGGTCGATGTGCCACTTGCGGCCCGTCTCATCTACAGCTTCGATGCTGATCGATTCTCCTTCTTGACCAAGAGAAGCCCCTCCTCCGATGATTGCCAACCGATGAATGCCATGAGACCGGCACTTCTCCCGGAGCTGAGCGAACAAGTCCGTTGGTACTTCAAGTGGGCTGCCACTCGTTCGCATGGCCCATTCGTCAGTGACTGACGACGCGGCCAGCGATTGACGAGTCGATCGAATCCACTCGTTCGAAATGGACGAGCCCTTCGGGCCTGTCGTGTGCGACAGATCGACGATCTCGGGAATCGAGAGTGAGTTGCCGTTCAGTCTCTCGATCACGTTCAACGTGTCCTCAAGCGTCAGCGGCTCAAAGAATAACAAATCGCTCGTGTCATAGTCCGTCGAAACCGTCTCTGGGTTCGAGTTGATCATCACCGACTCAACGCCGAGTTCATCCGCGGCGAACGCGGCGTGGCAGCAGCAGTAGTCGAACTCGATGCCCTGGCCGATGCGGTTGGGGCCGCCGCCGATGATGATGACCTTGGGGGTCTGGGTGATGCGGATTTCGTCTTCGGGAGGTGTCAAGGTGTCGAGGTTTCGAGGTGCCAAGGGCGCGGCTTCGGCTGTACCCTTGACACCTTGGCACCTTGACACCTCGGCACCTGCGGTCATCGAGAGGCCGGTTTCGTAGGTGCTGTAGAAATACGGCGTCACGGCCTCGAACTCGGCCGCGCAGGTGTCGACGAGTTTGTAGACCGGCTCGATGCCGAGGCTCTTGCGGTGGGCCCGGACGGTGAGGATGGTGTCGGGGGAGATCGCGCCGTAGTAGAGGTTGGCGAGTTGGGGGTCGGAGTAGCCGAGGCGCTTGGCTTCGGCGAGGACTTCGCGCGGGAGGGCTTCGAGCGTCTTGGCGGCGAGGAGTCTGTCCTCGAACTCGACGAGGCGGGCGAGTTGATCGATGAACCACGGATCGATGTTGGTGATCTCGTGGATGCGCTGGGCGGTCCAGCCGAGTTTCAGGGCGTAGCGGATGTAGTAGAGACGGGCCTGGCCGGGGACGGCGAGCTTGAGGCTGATCTTCTCGTCGGGGATGGGCCATTCGAGGGCCTCGCCGTCGGCGGTGGTGATGCCGGCGAGGGCGGTCGTGGTGTCCGGAGCCTTGGTTGCAACACCACTGGCAGACCCCCCCGACAAGCTGCCAGTGCCACCCCCTGCAAGCGCCCGTTGCGCCATGAGCCACTTGTCGTTGCGATCCAGGCCGTAGCCGAAGCGCTTGACCTCCATCGAGCGGATGGCCTTCTGGAAACTCTCGGCGAACGTGCGGCCGATGGCCATGGCCTCGCCGACGGACTTCATCTGCGTGGTGAGCGTTTCATCGGCCTCGGGAAACTTCTCGAAGGTCCAGCGCGGGATCTTGGTGACGATGTAGTCGATGGCGGGCTCGAAGCAGGCGGAGGTGGTGCCGGTGATGTCGTTGCGCAGCTCATCGAGGGTGTAGCCGATGGCGAGTTTCGCGGCGATCTTGGCGATGGGGAAGCCGGTGGCCTTGGACGCGAGCGCGGAACTCCGCGAGACGCGCGGGTTCATCTCGACCACGACCATGTGGAACTTGCCGTCCTCGGGCTTCGGATTCACCGCGAACTGCACGTTCGAGCCACCGGTCTCGACGCCGACGGCCCGCATGATCGCCAGCGACGCGTCCCGCATCGCCTGGTATTCCTTGTCGGTGAGCGTCTGGATCGGCGCGATGGTGATGGAGTCGCCGGTGTGCACGCCCATGGGGTCGATGTTCTCGATCCCGCAGACGATGATGCAGTTGTCCTTCTTGTCGCGGACGACCTCGAGCTCGTACTCCTTCCAGCCGAGCACCGACTGGTCGATCTGGACCTGCCCGATCATGCTCGCCCGCAGGCCCCGGGCCGTGATCTCGTCGAACTCCTCGGCGTTGTAGGCGATGCCCCCGCCGGTGCCGCCGAGCGTGAACGCGGGGCGGATGATCGCGGGCAGGCCGATGTCGGCGAGAAACGCGCGGGCCTCCTCCAGCGTCTGCACGGTCTTGGCCTTGGGCATCTTCAGCCCGAGGCCCTCGACGATGTCCTTGAAGACCTGCCGGTCTTCGGCCCGGTGGATGACGGTCCGGTTGGCCCCGATCATCTCGACGCCGAACTCCTGGAGAATCCCGTCGTCCCAGAGTTTGCAGGCGCAGTTGAGCGCGGTCTGCCCGCCGAGCGTGGGGAGCACGGCGTGGATCGGGTCGCCGATGTCTTGCTGCTTCTGCAGGATCTTGCGGACCGCCTCGGGCGTGATGGGCTCGATGTAGGTGCGGTCGGAGAACTCCGGGTCGGTCATGATCGTCGCGGGATTGGAGTTCACCAGCACCACGCGATACCCCTCGGCCCTGAGGGCCTTGCACGCCTGCGTGCCGGAGTAGTCGAACTCGCACCCCTGCCCGATGACGATGGGGCCGGAGCCGATGATGAGGATGGTCTGGATGTCGGTGCGCTTGGGCAAGGGGGTGGGCTTCCTTGGCGCGCCCGCTGGTGGGGAGGTGGGTGAGCGCGCAAACTCGGGAAGCGTAGGGGGGAAAGCTCAAAGCACACAGTTCAAAGTTCAAATTGGCCGCGGACGGGCGTTGTCGGTTGCCGGGGAGCGCTCGCGGCACTCTCGCGTGCGGGAGCCCAAGGTCGCCAGACGTGCCGCCGGCGCGGCCCTACAGGTTGGCGGCTCGGACCTTGGCCGCCCCTGAAAGGGGTCTGACCCCGACGGCCAAGCATTCCTTGCGGTATTGCTCAGCCATCCGAAGCGCGTACTTGATCGACTCACCGTCCCCGTGCGCCATCATTCCGTCGTAACGATACTCGGAAGTCGCGGAAGTGGCATCGAGGAGGGTCATGATCTCGACGGCGCTGGCAATCGCTCGCTCAACGTCTGTTCCAGTCAGCGGCGGCAGCGGCTCCGCTCCGGTGGCTACCAGGTAATCGTCGTGAGCAATGCTCCAGTTCCGCCAAGTGATCAGTGGTTGGGACGTCGTCACAAAGGCGTCGATCAGGCTCTTGGCATTGTCAGACTTGGATGCACCAAGTCTCGCCGCTTCGTCCAAGGCAATGGCCTTGAGCGAGAAGTTCCTGCGAGGTCCCTGCCTTGTCGGAGACTCCGCTGGGTCCACCAGCTTGCAGATGCTCAACACCACGTCCTTGAAGAGCAATCGGTCCAACATGTCAAAGAACACTGGGGCGAACGAGTTCATCAACTTGGGCCATTCCGCGACCTCCTCCGGCTTCTCCGGGCTCGCCATAAACAGCTGTTTCCAAACCCTCCACCTCCAGTGCGTGTCCGCCACACTGAACTGAAGCCATTGAAACGGCGTGTAGTGCTGCTTGGGTGTTGTGGAATTGCACATCGTGCTTGCCTCCTCAGCGGCGGGTGCTGGTAGCCAGTGGCCCAGGGCATCCGCGACTGGAATATCCCAGTCGGGAAAGGGTAAGGGCACGGGGAGGAACCACTGTGGCGGGTGGACCCGCCTTGTCGTGCCACTCCCTTCCGGCTTTGCGGAGGGGAGTGCGGGGCGCGCAAGGGTCTCCGGCACTCCCTTGCCCAAGGCGGCAAGGGAGTGGCACGCGGGACCTCTCCGGTTCTACTGGGGATGGGGGTGCCGGGGGAAGGGGCTTCCCCTTCCCCGGCATCGGCGAAACAAGGCTCTACGTACGCGCGGTTGAGAACGGGCGGGTCGCCATCACGCGCATACCTCACGTGGAAGAGAGTCGCACGCACGCGTTGATCAGGGCGATGTGCGAGTACGCCTGCGGGTAGTTCCCTAGCGCCCGCCCGGAGATCTCGCAGCGCTCCTCGGAGTACAGGCCCAGCGGCCCGGCCTGCGCGGCGTACTCGTCGAGCAGGGCCCGGGCCTGTTCGCGCCGGCCAGCCAGGTGCAGGGCCTCGATGAGCCAGCCGGTGCAGAGGTGGAAGCCGCCCTCGACGCCCGGGAGGCCGTCGTCGGTGTGGTAGCGCTTGACCGTGCCGCGCTCGAGGAGCTCGGTCTGCACGGCCCGGATGGTGCAGGCGAAGCGCGGGTCGTCGGGCGCGACCAGGCCCGTGAGGCCGACGGTCAGGCAGGCCGCGTCCACGCCGGGGTCGCCGTAGGCGGTGGTGAAGCACCCGTGGTCGCACACGCCGTCGTCCCCCCCTTCCCCCTCCCCTTCACCCTCCGCGCCGCCCTCGGCCCGGCGTGTGGGCTGGAAGCCGTGGGCGAGGACGTCGGCGCGGATCTCCTCGGCCAGCGCGGCGTCGGCGTCGAAGACCGGCTCGCCGGTGACGTGGCGGGCCCGCAGCGAGCGGGTGAGCGTGTGCCAGCACATGGTCTTGGAGTGGACGTGGTGGCGCATCGGGCCGCGGATCTCCCAGATGCCGTGGTCGGGCTCCATCCAGCGCAGGCGGACGGCCCGGCACATGTGCTTGAGCAGGCGCCAGTGGTCGGGGGTGAGGGGCGAGCCGACCTCGGCGAGCTGGGCGATGAGGTCGGCGACGCTGCCGAAGACGTCGAGCTGGGCCTGGTGGGCCGCGCCGTTGCCGACGCGGACGGGGCGGCTCTGGCCGTAGCCGTCGAGGCCGGAGACGTCGCCCTCCTGCCCGAGCTCGGCCCCGAGGACGGTGTAGACGGGGAGGAGGCGCTCGGTCTCGGGGAGGTCTTCGAGGATGGCGGTGAGCCAGTCGAGGTAGCGCAGCGCGGGGCCGGTGCAGCCCAGGCGCACGAGGGCCCCAGCGGCCATGGCGCCGTCGCGGATCCAGCAGAAGCGGTAGTCCCAGTTGCGCACGCCCCCCATCTGCTCCGGGAGGCTGGTGGTGGCGGCGGCGCAGATCGCGCCGGTGGGGGCGTAGCAGAGGGCCTTGAGGGCGAGCGCGCTGCGGCGGACGAGGTCGGTGTGGAGGCTGGGGAGGCTCAGCGTGCTCGCCCACGACTCCCAGAAGCGGCGCGTGCCCGCGTGGCGGGCGGGCTCATCGGCGGTCGCGGGCTTGGTGCCGAAGGCGCCGAAGCGGAGTTCGAGCACGAGCGGAGACCCGGCGATGAGGTCCACAGTGGCCGTGGCGGACTGGTCGGGGCCGTCGTCCTGGATGGTCCACGCCACGCCGGGGGCCCGGAGCGCGGCCGGGTCGAGCGTCCCCTCGACGATCAGGCCTTCGTCGGTGGGGCGAAGGCGGGTGCAGCCGCGCCCGAAGTCCGCCCGCGGGGCGAAGCGGATGACGATGCGCCCGGAGCCCTCGATGCGCCGCACAAGGTCGGTGCGCCCGGCCCGCTGGAAGGGGCGGCCGCCGGAGCAGTCGAGGTAGTCGGTGACGGTCAGGCCGCCGTAGTCGGTGCGGAGGGTGAAGGTGTCCCCGTCGTAGGCGCGGGAGACGGCCTCGCGGCCGTCGGCGGGGGCGACGTCGAAGTGACCGGCGTTGGTTCCGCCGAGCACGGAGGCGAAGACGGGGGTGGAGTCGAAGCGCGGGGCGCACATCCAGACCACGCGGCCCTGCGGGTCTACGAGCGCGCTGGTGCGCTGGTCGGAGAGGAGGGCGAGGTGGTCGATGGGGGTGATCTGCCGCTGGGCCTGGTGGGCGGCCCGGGCCGCGGCGAGGGCCTCGAGGAAGGCGCGGACCTGGGCGGTGTCGGCCACGCGGTACGCGGCTTTGGTGGGGCCGGGGCCGACCTGGATGCTCACGTCCGACGGGCCGAGGACGGCGAAGGCGTCCTGATCGGTGGCGTCGTCGCCGATGAAGACGGTGGCGTGGGCGTAGAGACGCCCGATGAGCCAGCGGAGGGCGACGCCCTTGTCGGCGCGGACCAGGCCCGCCTCGATGACCATGGACCCTTCGCGGACGACGGGGCAGTTCTGCCGGAGGATCTCGGCGCGGACGCGCTCGCGGAGACGGGGGCGATCCTCGGGGGCGACGGTGCGGTAGTGCACGGCGACGCCGGTGGGCTTGGGCTCGACGATCGCGCCCTCGTAGCCGGCGGCGATGTCGGTCATCGCGACCACGAGCGTGTTGAGGGCCGCGGGGTCGGCGATCATCGGCCCCTGCCAGGGCGGGGGGAGTTCGCCGCCGTGCCCGCCGATGAGGAAGAGGTTGGGCGTGGAGCCGATGCGTGTGAGCAGGTCCGGGCGGGCCCGCCCGGAGACGATGGCCGCGTGGGTGGACTCGATGCGGGCGAGCGAGCGCAGGGCCCGCAGGCTGGCCTGGTCGGGGCGGGCGTCGTCCGGGAGGGGGACGATGGGGGAGATCGTGCCGTCGAAGTCGCTGGCGACCAGCAGGATGGGGGCCGCGGCGAGACGGGCGATGGCGTCTTGGAGGGAGGGTTCGATCACTCGACAACTGCCTGGAGGAACTCTTGGGCCCACACGTGGACGTTGTGGCGGCGGATGATCGTTCGCAGGATGACCATGCGCTGGCGGGCCTCCTCGTGCGGGAGCGACAGGGCGGTGCGGATGGAGTGGGCCAGGCCGACGATGTCGCGCGGGTTGACCAGCAGGGCGCGCCGGAGCTCGCGGGCGGCCCCGGCGAACTCGCTGAGGACCAGCACGCCGCCGAGGTCCGGGCGCGAGGCGACGAACTCCTTGCAGACGAGGTTCATGCCGTCGCGGAGGGGGGCGACGAGCATGACGTCGGCGGCGCAGTACCACGCGACGAGCTCGTCGCGGGGGAGGTTGCGGCGGAAGTAGTGGACGGCGACGCGTCCGGGCTGGCTGAACTCGCCGTTGATGCGGCCGACGGCGCGCTCGACGTCCTCCCGCAGCGTGGCGTAGTCGGGCACGCTCTGGCGGCTGGGCACGGCGACCTGCACGAGCACGTGCTTGTCCACGCTCACATCGCGCTGGTCGAGCATGGCCTCCCAGGCGTTGAGGCGCGGCTCGATGCCCTTGGTGTAGTCGAGGCGGTCCACGCACAGGACGATCTTGCGGTCGGCGCCGATCTGCTTGCGGATGCTCTTGGCCCGGGCGACGGTCTCGGGGCGCTGGGCGAGCGTGCTGAACCCGTCGAAGTCGATGGAGATGGGGAACGCGCCGACGCGCACGCGCCGACGGCCGACGGTGAGCTCCGAGTCGGTTCCCTCCGCGCCGCCGAACTCGCGGGCGAGGCGGGCGAAGTTGCGGGCGTCGGGCTGGATCTGGAAGCCGATGAGGTCCGCGCCGAGGAGTCCCTCGAGCATCTGGGCCCGCCACGGGAGCCACGCGAAGAGTTCCTCGGGCGGGAAGGGGATGTGCAGGAAGAAGCCGATCTTCACGTCCCGGCGCAGGGTCCGCAGCATGCGGGGCACCAGCAGCAGGTGGAAGTCGTGGATCCAGACCACATCGCCGGGCTTGCACGACTTGGCCGCAGCCTGCGCGAAGCGGTGGTTGACCTCCACGTATTTCCGCCACCAGTGGCGGTGGAACTCCGGGGTGCGGATGGCGTCGTGGAAGAGGGGCCAGAGGGTGCGGTTGGAGAAGCCGTGGTAGTAGTCGCGGATGTCCGCGTCGGACAATGCGACGGGGCGCATCGTCACGCCGTCGATCTGGAAGGGGCGCGTGGGGTGGTCGGCCCCGCCCGTCCAGCCCACCCACGACCCCTTGCGCCTTTGGGCAAAGGGGAGGAGAGCGGCGACGAGCCCGCCGGGGCTGACTTCCCAGTGCTCGCGGTCGCTCGTGGCGCCGGCGCGCGACCGCTGCACGGGCAGCCGATTCGCAACGACGACGACGCGACGATCTCGCGGCAAGGTGGGCACTCCGATGGGTTCGCCGGACGAGGCTGTGCGGGGCCGCGCGAGTCCCGCAAACAGGGCGTGGAACCGCACAACCAAGACACTCTACCCCGGCCGGGCCCGACAATCCCGTTGGTTCCCGGACTTTTTCCGCACGCGGGCAACTCTCGGTCGTTGCGGGCCGATGCTCGGAGGTCATGCTCACGATCGGCTCGAGTCCCGCCTTCACGGAGACGTTCGGCCTGCGATGGCTCTCCAAGCATCAGGCGGATATCGCCACGTCGCTGGAGCGGCTCTCCACCGGGAAGAAGATCAACCGGGCCTCGGACGATCCGGACGGATTCGTGGCCTCGGAGAATCTCAAGAGCGAGCAGCGGCAGGTGCTGGCGAAGATCGCCGTGAACCAGCGGGAGAACATCCGCTTTTCCGCCATCGACGGGGCGCTCTCGACCGTGCAGGACCTGCTCACCGACCTGTCGGCGACGTTTGTGACCGCGGCCAACACCGCGGGGCTCAGCGCCGACGAGCGCGCGGGGTTGCAGATCGAGGTCAACTCGATCGTGGAGACGCTGGGCAGCCTGGCGAACACGACCGTGTTCAACGGCGAGCAGATCCTGCAGCCGTACATCGGTGCATCGGCGAGCGACGCCTCGGGGCACAACCTCGCTGGGTCGCTGGGCGCGCTGCGAACGGGCGGGAAGCTGAGCATCGTCGGCGGCGACCTCGGGGCGGGACGGGCGTTCGTGGCGGGTTTGGCGAGCTCGATCACCGCCAGCCGCGCCGGCGCGGGG
>CALMPG010000097.1 GCA_937871915.1 uncultured Phycisphaerales bacterium | reverse complement strand
GGGGGGTGGGGGGGCGTATCGTGGGTTGTGCATGTCTCGAAGCACATCCCGGTGTTGCTCAAGGAGGTCATCGACCTGCTCGACCCCAAGCCGGGCGAGACGGTGGTGGATTGCACGGCGGGTCTGGGCGGGCACGCGGCGGCGATGGCCGAGCGGGTGGGGCCGAAGGGCACGGTTGTGCTCATGGACCTCGACCCGCTGAATCTGGATGTGGCGGCCAACCGCATCCGGGCGTTGCCGGAGGCCCCCCGGGTCGTCCCGATTCACGCGTCCTTCGCGCAGGCCGCCCGCCTCGTCGCCGCGTGCGACCCGGCCCGAGCGACGTCCGCCAACATCGTCCTCGCCGACCTCGGCTTCGCCTCCCCGCAGGTGGACAACCCCGAACGCGGGTTCTCGTTCATGCGTGAGGGGCCGCTGGACATGCGCCTCGATCCGGGGGCACCCATTACGGCGGGTGAGCTCGTGAACACCATGCCCGAACGGGATCTGGCCGAGCTGATCATGAAGCACGGCGAGGAGCCCCCCTTCATCGCCCGAAGGATCGCCGAGAAAGTTGTGCAAGAGCGCAGGGCGGGGCCGATACAGACCACCGTCCGGCTGGCCGAGGTTGTCCGTTCCGCGATCCCCGCGGCGCGGGCGGCGGAGTCCTCGATCCATCCGGCCACGCGGACGTTCCAGGCCCTGCGGATCGCCGTCAACGACGAGATCGGGAGCCTGGAGCGCCTGTTGGATTCGGTCGAGCGGGCGGCCACGCGGGTGGCCGCGGGAAAAGACACTTGGCTCGCGCCCGGGGCGAGAGTCGGCATCATCGGGTTTCACTCGCTGGAGGACCGGCCGGTGAAACAGGGTTTCGGACGGCTCGTGGAGAAGGGTCTGGCGGAGCCAGTGACGAAGAAGCCCGTAGTGGCAGGCGACGCGGAGATTGCCGGCAATCCGCGGGCGCGATCCGCCAAGTTGCGGGTCGTGCGGCTGGGGTCGGCGGGCTAGACAGGCCGGATCGGCGGAAACGCCGGGCGGGCGATTCACATCCTGAACTTCCCGGGCCGCGTGCGATGGAACGGACTCTCCACGCGATCTGTTGCGGCCCGGGCGGCTGGTGGCTTTGTGCAGGGACGCATCTACCGTGACCAGAGAACACAAACTCGCGCTCATCGTCGGCTTCTCGCTCTTCCTCGTGCTGGGCGTGCTCATCAGCGACCACTTCAGCAAGGCCCGGCAGGTCGCGATGGCCGAGAACATCCAGCCCGCCAGCTCCAGCGACATGGGCGCCAGCCCGCCCGGGGTCCGCTTGTCGAGCGAGCCGGGCGTGACGGGCGCGGCCGGCGCGGGCACGCCGATCTCCCTGAACCCCGGGAACGCGCCCGTGCGGCGCACGGATCTGGTCGCCCTGCCCGGGATGGGCACGCCGTCGCCCGCGATGGGCGGCACGCTCGTGGTCGCCCCGCAGCGGACCGCGCCGTCCGTGGCGCTGGCCGGCACCAACGTGACGCAACTTCCCGCCGGTGGCGACCCGAGCGCCGACGCCCCCGACCAAGCCTCCACGCCCGCCGCTCCCGCCAACCAGATCCCGCTCCTCCGGCACGAGGTCAAGGAGGGCGACACGCTCTACCGCATCGCCGTGAAGTACTACGGCGACGGCAAGCTCTGGGAGAAGGTCCGGGACTACAACAAAGAGCGAGTGAGCGGCGCGGGCCTGCGCGAGGGCGTGACGCTCCTGATCCCGCCCCGCGATGTCCTCCTGGGCAAGCCCTCCGTGCCGACCGCCCAGGCCGGCCCCGCGCCGACGACGATCGTCATGGACGGCGGGCGAGGCGGCTCCCCGGCCGCGAAGCCGGCGGGCGACTATCGCGAGTACGTCGTGCGGGAAGGGGACACGCTGGTGGCCATCGCCCGCAAGATGCTCAGCTCCGGCAAGCGATACCCCGAGATCATCGACGCGAACAAGGGCGCCCTCAGCGATCCCGAGGCCCTCAAGATCGGCATGAAACTGCGGATCCCCGCCAAGTAGGCCCCGCCGGGGTCCGCCGCGGAGCGCCGGGCCACACAAGAACTACAACCCACCGCCACGGAGTGGCGGGCTACTCGCGGGAGGACTCGTGCTCGCCAAACTGTGCGTGCTGATCGTCGGGCTGGGCGTGCTGGCGTGCCTGCTGCTGGGCACCCGGCAACTGCGGACGCAGGCCGCGCACGAGATGGCCGACGTCCAGAAGCGCGTCGCCCGGCACGACCGCGAGCTCTGGAAACTCCGCTCGGAGATCGCCAGGCGGATCACGCCCGACAAGGTCGAGCTCCTCGCCCGCGGTTTCGGCGACCTCCAGCCCATCAGCGCCGAGCGGTACCGGGTGATGGTCCGGCTGGAGGCGGAGGAAGCCGGGGAGACGACCGTGACAATGGGCGGGCGGTAGCCGGCGATGGTGCCAGGGGCGTTGGGGCGGCGACGGGAGCGAGTGGTGACGACTTTCAACGCATCGATGTTCAGGCGGCGGTCCCGGGCGGGCGGACACGCCGATCCTCGCACCAGAATCGACCGCACGGCCATGGTGGCCGCGACGGGCGTGGTCGCCCTCATGGCCATCATGCTCGGGCGCGTCATCCAGTTGCAGGTCTCGCCCGGAGTCAACCTCCAGCCGTTCATCTCCGAGCGGTTGACCAAGGTGCCCGAGCTCGCCCCCTGCGGCGACCTGATGGATATCCGCGGCCGGCCCCTGGCCGTGAGCAAGTTCGGATACCGGGTCTTCGTGGACCCCCTCGAGTTTCCCAACCCCCCCGGCGCGGCCATCGGGCTGCTCGCCGACGCCGTGGGCATGAAGCCCCAGGACGTCGCCCGGCGGATCGCCCCGGCCATGGAGGGCAACGCCGAGATCATCGAGGCCCACGAGGGCGATGATCCGCCCGAGGAGACCAGCCGGCTCAAGCGGTACGTCACGGTCGGCGGCGTGCTCGAAGACTGGCGCGTCGAGGCGGTCAAGGCCCTGCGGATCGACAAGAAGCCCATCCCCGGCGTTCACCTCGAGACTCGCCCCGTCCGCGAGTACACCGCCGCGGCGGTCGCCGCGAGCGTGGTGGGCATGGTCGGGGCCGACCAGATCGGGCTCTCGGGCGCGGAGCGCATGTTCACCCCGCACGTCCAGCCCGAAAAAGGCTCGCTCAAGTACGTCCGCGACGCACGCGGCGAGCCCATGTGGATCTTCCCCGGGGGATATGTCCCCCCCGCGAGAGGACGCGATGTCCGCCTCTCCATCGACCTGGAAGTGCAGAGCATCGTCGTCGAAGAGCTCAAGCGCGGCGTGGCCGACGCCGACGCGGCGGGCGGCCGGTGCGTTGTGCTCGATCCGCACTCGGGCGAGGTCCTCGCCATGGCGGACTACGTGCGCCCGCTCCCGGACGCGAAGGACTACGACTGGAACGCCCCGATCCCCAAGGGCGGCAACGGCACGCGCTACCGGATCATCCCCAAAGACACGCAGGCGGCGATCGACCCCGCCCTGGCCCGCAACCGGTGCGTCGAGGATGTCTACGAGCCGGGCTCGACGTTCAAGGCGTTCATGTGGTCCACCTGCCTCATGCACGGCGTCACCAATGTCAACGAGGTCTTCCCGACCTACGGCGGAAGTTGGAAGACCCCCTACGGCCGCCCCGTCACCGACGTGCACCACTTCGACCATCTCAAGTGGTCCGAGGTGCTGGTGCAGTCCTCGAATATCGGCATGACGCAGGGCGTGGCAAGGCTGACGTTCGGGCAGGCCCGGGATTCGATCGTCTCGCTCGGCTTCGGCAGGCGGGCCGGGCTGGGGCTGCCGGGCGAATCGCCGGGCATGGTGACGAGCGAGAAGGACTGGTCGAAGTACACGCAGACCTCGGTGGCCTTCGGCTACGAGGTGGGAGTTACGCCGGTGCAGATGGCGCGAGCGTTCAGCGCGTACTGCCGCACGGGCGAGCGCGCGGGGACCATCCCGAGCGTGCGGTTCACCGCGACCGACTACGACTCGGCCATGGCCGATCCCGGCCGGCGCGTCTTCCCGGCGCACATCGCCCAGACGACCCGGGAGACGATGAAGGGCGTCACCGACGGCCTCGACGACAAGCTCGCCAAGCAGCACGAGTATTTCCGCTACGAGGCCTTCGGCAAGTCCGGCACGGCCCAGGCCCCGCTGGGCAAGCCGCCCGCGGGCAAGAAGAAGCCCAAGGGCTCCGACGGATACTTCGGCGGGCAATACAACGTGAGCTTCATTGCCGGCGGGCCCTACGAGGACCCGCGCGTGGTCGTGCTGGTGGTCGTGGACGATCCGGGCCCGGAACTCGTGAAGGCGCGCCGATACTTCGGATCCCCCGTCGCCGGGCCGATCAACCGGCGCATCATGGAACGGACCCTCAGCTACATGGGCGTCACGCCCAGCGTCCCCTACGGCCAGTCCGTCGCGGGCGCAAACGCGGAGCAGTCCGGACGCTGAGCAAACCTCACCGCTGCGGGCTGGCCATGTTCCCGGTCTCCAGCGGCCGCAGCGCCAGCTCGAGGATGCGAATGTCGTTGGTGCTCAGCGTTCCGTTGGCGTCCAGGTCCGCCGCCGAGTCGTACGGACCGTTGATCAGCCTCTGGTACGCCAGATACAGGTCGTCGATGGTCACTACGCCGTCGTGGTTCACATCCCCCGAGCCGACCGTGACGGTGACCATGTAGGTCGTCACGCTCGCCTTGCCGCTCGGCTCGAACGCCACGACCACCACCGTGTTCGTCCCGTTGTTGAGCCCGCCCACCGTCCGTCGCCACTCGAACCGGTCGTACTGCGAGGCCTGATTGCCCGTGGTGAGCATCGTGAGCGGATCGCCCGCCGGAGGGTTGACGAGGATGTGGACCCTGTTGGTCGTCCGGTCCGCCGCGATCACGCGGAACGTGTTGATCGGCGACGCGATCGGCACGGCCGCGTCGGCCAGCGCGACCGCGGGGGCGCTCCGATCCACGTAGATCACGGTCCGGAACTCCGTGAAGATCGGGTCCGTGCCCGCCGGACGCCTGCGGAAGGCGACGACCTTGATGTAGTGGTATCCCTCGCTCAGCGACGAGGTGGCGATCGTCTGCCGGTACAGCCCGTTCGCGTTGCCCGGGTTGGTGTACAGCGGCGTCGCCTGCGTGACGAACGATTCGAAGCGCGGGATGTACGGATCGGAGTTGGGGAAGTCCACCCCGCCCGTGCCGTTGAAGTCCGTGGCCGCCCCCGCCGAGGGATACCCGGCGTCGACGCGGAAGCACGCGAAGTCGTCCCAGTCCGGGTCCGACGGGTCGGTCTTGTTCGTGGCCAGCCGGATCTCGAACTGCGGGGTGTCCACGATGGGAATGCCCGTGATCCGGCGGCGATACGCGGGAACGCTCCCGCTGTCGGGGGCGAACTGCGCCGGGAACGCCGCCCCGCTGGTCTGCAGGATCTGCAACGTCCCGCTCGGCGCGGCCGGGCCGTACACCACGTACCCCTTGTGGTGCTGCACCCCCGAGGTGTTCTGGTTGTTGGGCACCTTGATGAGCACCCGCTGCGAGGCGTCCACCACCAGCAGTTCGGGGATCGCGCCCGTCGGATCCACCACGGGATCGGCGTGGTTTCCGGTCAGCTCGTGCAGGCGCGTCCCGGCCGGGAACGACGTCTGCACGTTGCGCGTGGCCACGCCGCTGCTGTACGAATCGCTCACGCCCACGAGCACGTTCGCCGCGCCCCCGGGGCGCTTGCGCTCGAACACCAGAACGTCGTCTCGGGAGGGATTGACGCTGTCGGTGTAGTTGACGATCCGCCACTCCCCGCGTGCGTACCCGTTGGAGATCTGGATCAGCCGGGTCAGGTCGGAGTTCGTGCCCGAGCCCTCGGTGCCAAGGGCCGTCGGGTTCCCCTCGCGCGGCCAAAACCCGCGAAACTGGAACCGATCGATAAACTCGCGCGAGTTGTAATAGATGTTCGGCGGACCCGGCCGGAACAGCAGGTAGGTCCACTCCGGCAGCGCGTACATGCTCGCCCCCGGCAGTCCGGGCGGAGATCCGCCGCCCCCCGCCGATCCGTTGTCGTGGCTGAAGATGTGGTTGACCCCCAGCGAGCCGTTGTTGCCGAAGGTGTTGGCCGTGTCCCCGCCCCCATCGACGGTGTCGAGGTGGGCGAACAGCGCGTTGTCCCACGAGCGCGTGCCCCGGTTGTTGAGAATGTCGCGCAGCTGCCCAGCGCCGTTGAGGTCGAGGGCGTCGCGATTGCCGAACCCGTCCTTGCGGGTGTACGTCTGCGTGAAGGAGTTGGAATCCACGATCTCGCCGAAGGAAAACGGCGTCGTCGCGACCCCCGCAAAGTCCTTGCGCCGCTGGAACACGGCCGAATCAAAGTACTGGTTGAAGTACCACTGCGGGATGTGCTTGGCCGCGTCGAGCCGGAACCCGTCCGCGTGGATCACCTCCACCATCCACTGCACCCATCGCGTGAGATACCCGGCGGCGTTCTCGGCCACCGGATCGCCCTGCATCGGATCCGCGAGGTTGAACGGATAGATCGTCACCGTCTGCGAGCCCGGCGGCAGCGCGGCGTTGGTGAACACGGAGGGTGCGAGCGAAAGGTCCGGGTAGAACTTCCTGTTGTTGACGTCCACCTTGTTGCGAACCGTCCCCGGGGGGATGTTCTGCGCCCCGGCCGTCGCCGGCTGGCGGATGTACTGATAGTTCTTCTCCTGCGCGATGTCGATCAGGCTGAGCAGGTCGCCGTTCCACAGGTTATAGTTCGCCCCGCCCGGATCGATCGACTGCGTCGTGCCGTCGTGGAAGTCGCCCCAGAAGTCCGACCCGACCCGGAGCGCAAAGCCCGGATACCCGCCCGCGTTGTAGAAGTCGTTGGAGTTGTTCCGCCCCGAGTTGTGGTTCAGGATGACGTCGAAGTACACCAGCGACGCCGCCTGGTGGAACTCGTCCACCATCGCCCGCAGCATCTCCTGCGTCCCATACGCCGTCTCGTTCCCCGGCGAGCCCAGGTCGAAGCGGTCGAACGTGTCGTAGCCGGGGCTGGTGCCGTCGGCCGCGCGGGTCGGCGGCGGCAGCCACGTCGAGTCGTACCCGGCCATGAAGAAGTCCGGGATCTTGTACTCGATGGTGGACCACCGCGACTCGAACCACTGCAGGAACACCGGATGGTCGTCGGCCCGGGCGGTCGGAGCGAGCGGCGCGATCGCCCCCGCCGCGAGCAGCAGCGACACAACCACGCGCCGTGAGGACCCGAGCAACTTCGGACGCATCCAGCTCTCCTTCGGACGGCCGCGCCATGGCGACAACAACTCCCGGTGCGAGGTCCGGAAGGGGAAAGTTCCACCGACGATCACTAAGAATAAACCCTGTTTCGCCGCACGCCACGGAAGTTCGGGGAATCCTCGGGTTTCGAGGCGTGCCAACAGCATCTCATCCACGCCGTTCGCCACGCGGCCGGCTCATTCCGGGCGTGCGAACGGGGAAACCCCCTCGACCACCGCGTTGCGCGACCCCGGATGCACCAGGCGCTTGATGAACGCGTCATACTCTCGAGCGGCCGCGCCGAGGTCGCCGAAATACGCCGTGAACACCCCGGGGCCGCGTCGAAAAGCGAGGATGCGGGCAGCGTTCCCCGCCCCGAAGGCTCGACCGAGGTGCCCGTCGATCTCCCCCGACGCGCCGTCCCGGAGCAGCGTGCCCAGCGGCGCGTGATACCGACCGCCCGCCCCCTCGGCCAGGAACAGCGTGAGCGCCCACACCTGCGCGTAGTACACCAGCGCATCGGCGTTGGGATTCAGGCCGCCCCCCGCCCCTCCCCCCGAAAGAAGATTCTGCGGCGAAGAATCCAGCAGAGCCGGAAGCGACATGAGCTGCCCCGCCGTGTGCGCCCGCCGGAGTTGATCAAACCGCTCGGTGTTGAACCACGGCAGGAACTGCGGCGCGCCCTTCCCGTCGAAGCGGTGCCCTTCCATGTACGTGGCCATCCCCTCCTCGATCCACACCGGGAGCGGCCGCTTGAAGGCCCGCTGCGTGTACTGGTGCCACCCCTCGTGCGAGACGATGGCGATGGTGTCGCGGGCGCCGATGTCGAACATCAGGGCCTTGCCCCCGAAGGCGAACCCGCCGCGCGGGATGCGGAGGAACAGGTCCGCCTGGTTCCCCGTCATCTGCCGTGTGAGCAAGGCCCAGTCGGGGCGGGTGCGGAGAATGTATGTGTCGAGCTTGAGCTCGGGCTCGGGGAGCGGCGCGTGCGTGCCGGTGATGCTCGTGCGGTACGCGTCGAGCGCGGACTCGAGAAACAGCGGGATGCGGGAGTTGAGCACCGTGTCCGCCTGCGTGGTGAACAGGCGATAGTGGGCCGTGCGGACGAGGCGACCTTCATTCGAGTTGAACGACCACGGCTCGACGGACTCGATGGCCGAGTCCCCCGCCACCGGAGCCTCGGAGGACACACCGGAAACCGCACCCATCGCGGCATTGCCGGCGATGGGCCTCGACGGCTTCGGGGCGGAGTTCGAGCAGGCCGCGAGAGACGCGATCGCCAGTCCGTAGAGGACGGCGCGGAGACCCGGAGGAACGGAGGAAGCCAGTCGGACGTATCCCTGCATGTCTCTGTTCCTCCGTGTTGCCTTCGGGACGTCCGCGGATGGGTCTTGGTCTACATCGCCTTGAGCTTGGCCTCGATGGCCGCGATCTCGGCCCGGATCTTGGCCAGTTGGGCCCTCGACTCCTCGACGAGTTTGGCCGGGGCCTTGTCCGCGTACCCGGGATTGTTCAGCCGACCCGCCAGCGCGGCCTCGCTCTTGCGCTGGGTTTCGAGTTGTTTGGTGAGGCGGTCCTTCTCGGCCCCCGCGTCGATCGCGTCGGCGAGGTTGGTGAGGTGCATGTCCTCACCGCCGGCGCGGAACGCCACCGCCGGGACCCCGGACGCGGGTTTGGTGGTGCCGATCGCCTCCAGCCCGGCCAGATTCTCGACCAGCCCGGGAGCCGCGGCCGAGATCCGCTTCGCCGCTGCCTCCGAGCAGTGCAGCGTGATCCTCCGCTTGGGCAGCACCTGATGCTCGGCCCGCACGTTCCGGATCGCGTTGATGAGCTCGCGCAGCGACTCGAACTCCGCCTCGGCTTGCTCGTCGATGAGCGATGCGTCGATCGCGGGCCACGATGAGGAGCACAGCAGGTCGCGAGTTTCGAGCGTGATACCGGGAATCGGCCGGGTACCCCGCGACTCCGTCGCGGGTTCGCCTCGGGTACCCCGCGACTCGGTCGCGGGTTTGCTTCGGGTACCCCGCGACTCCGTCGCGGCTTCCGCGGTTGATGCATCGCCCGAAGACCCGCCACGGAGTGTCGGGGTACCCAGAGCCCTCAACTGCTCGTGGATCGTCTCGGTGATGAACGGCGCCACCGGGTGCAGCAGCCGCAGGATCACATCGAGGGCCGTGCGAAGCACCGCCCGCTGGTTCGCATCCGCATCCACCGTCGGCTTGATCGCCTCGAGATACCAGTCGCAGTAGTCCCACCACAGGAGTTGATACAGCGTCTGGCAGTAGTCGGAGAACTCGTAGTTGGCCAGCGACCCCTCACACGCGCGGGTGGCCTTGGCGAGGCGGGAGAGCATCCACCGGTCGGTCAGAGAGAGCCTCTCGCGTGAGCGAGAGGTGGTCTCCTCCGCGTCCGCCGCCTCACCCCTCTGGCTTACGCCAGAGGCTCTTTGCAGGATCGCCATCGCGAACCGCGAGGCGTTCCACAGCTTGTTGCAGAAGTTCCGCCCCGCATCGAACTTCTCGCTGGAGTTCTTCCCCGTCTTGGGGTCCTTCCGCACGGGCATGCGGATATCCTGCGTCTGCGTCGTCATCTGCGCCAGCGTGAATCGCATCGCATCAGCCCCGTGCGATTCGATGATGTCTAGCGGGTCCACGCCGTTGTTGAGCGACTTGGACATCTTCCGCCCCTCCCCGTCCTGCACCACGGCGTGGATGAAGACGTTGTGGAAGGGCACGGGGCCGGTGCCCGGCGGATACGAGCCCACCGCGCAAGCGGAGGATGAATCGCCCGCTCTGCCCGTCCCTCGCTCGCGCGAGGGGCTCGTACCAGCCGGAAGAAAGTACCGGTTCATCATCACCATCCGGCTCACCCACAGCGTGATGATCTCGCGCGCGGTGGAGAGGACGGTGGTGGGGTTGAACGCCTCCAGCAGGCCCGCGGTCTGCGGCGACTGCGCCGGGTCGGGCCAGCCCATGGTGGAGAGCGGCCAGAGGGCGCTGGAGAACCAGGTGTCGAGGACGTCGGGGTCTTGGGTGAAGCCTGCGGCTTCGAGCTTCCCCTCCAGATCGGGGCGGCCCGGCTTGACGCAGACGAAGAACGGCTCGGATGGGATGTGTATGCCGAGAACCTCAGAATCCGACTCATTGAAGAGTCGCTCCACGTTCCAGCCCGTGTACCGCTCGAATCCGGCAAGGTCGGGATCATCGCAGAACTCCGCGACACCGGCGAACGCGGCAGCATCGAGCCGAGGGTGTCCCCACACCGCAATCCGATGCCCCCACCAGAGCTGGCGCGAGATGCACCAGTCGCGGATGTTGTCGTGCCACTGCTCGTAGGTCTTGGCGTAGCGGGCGGGGGAGAAGCGCATGGAGCCGTCGCCGCTCGCGTTCATCCGCGCGTTCTCGGACTCCGAGGCGCCGGATGCGGCCATGCTCGCCGTTTCCGAGCCCTTCGATGATGTTCCCAGGCCCTTGGATGGAGCATCCAAGCCCTTGGAAGGAGTTTCTAAGCCCTTAGGAAGGGATTCCAAGCCCTTAGAAAGGCTTCCTAAGCCCTTGGAAGGAGCATCCAAGCCCTTGGAAAGGGTTTCTAAGCCCTTCGAGTTGAGTTCCAAGCCCTTGGAAAGACCTTCCAAGCCCTTCGATGGAGCATCCAAGGGCCTCGGCCGCGCAGAATGTGCCGCCGCACCGCCCGCGGAACGCTGCTCGGGCACGAGCGCACGATTTGCGGCTCCGGATAACTTGTCATCCGTCACCCGCACATACCACTGATCGCTCAAATACGGCTCGATCACCGCTTTCGTCCGGTCCGAGTGGGTGAGCGTGTGCCGGTACGGGCGCGGCTTCTCCAGCAGACCCCGGGCCTCGAACTCGCGCAGCACCAGTTTGCGCGCCTCCTCGCGCGTCTTGTGCAGGAACACATGCGCTCCCTCGATCTCGGTCGGTTCGCTCCACCCGTGCTTGTCGGAAATGCTCGCATCCGGCGCGAAGACGTTCACCATCGGCAGGCCATGACGGATGCCGAGCTCGTAGTCGTTCTGGTCGTGCGCCGGCGTCACCTTCAAAAACCCCGTGGCGTACTGCGCCTTCGGGTCGTTCTTGGCCTCCTCCGGATCCGCCCACAGCGCGGCGGGAAGCACGACGTAGTCATCCTCCACGATCGGAATCACGCGGCCCACCAGCGGCAACTCCACGAACAACCCGCGCAGAGCCTTGGCCCGATGGTCCTTCGGATTCACGGCCACGGCGGTGTCGCCCAGATACGTCTCCGGCCGCGTCGTGGCGACGGTGATCCACGCGGGCTCATCGGCGGGGTTCTGGCTCGCGCCGGGGTAGCCCCGCGCGGCGAGTTCATCCCATGTCACCGGCTGCGCATCGCTGCCCGGGTTCTTGCCCGCCTGCGGGTGCACCAGCGGATACCGCAGGTAATAGAAGAACGCATCATGCTCTTCCTCATAGCACTCATCGTCCGCCACCGCCGTCTGCAGCGCGGGGTCCCAGTTCACCAGCCGCTTCCCGCGATAGATCAGCCCATCTTTGAAGAGCCGGAAAAACGCCTCGCGGACGGCCCGGGCGCAGATGTCGTCCATCGTGAACCGCTGCCGGTCGTAGTCGCACGAACACCCCATCGCCTTCAACTGCCCCGTGATGCGGGCCTCGTACTCGTCCTTCCACTCCTGCACCAGCGCGATGAACTGCTCGCGCGTGAAATCCTTGCGGGTCTTGTTCTGTTCCTTCTTCAGCCGACGCTCCACCACCGCCTGCGTTGCGATCCCGGCGTGGTCCGTCCCCGGCATCCATAGCGCCTCGTATCCCATCATGCGATGGGCCCGCGTCAGGATGTCCTGCAAGGTGTTGTTCAGCGCATGCCCAAGGTGCAGCGCCCCCGTCACGTTCGGCGGCGGGATCAGGATGCAGAACGGCTTCTTCTCCCCCGAGAGCACCCTCGCCGGGTCCGCATGGAACGCCCCCGACGCGGCCCACCTGGCCGAAATCCGGGGCTCCGCCGCGGCGGGCTGGTAGGCCTTGGAACCCGGCTCGGGCGAAGGCGCGGCCGCGCCGCTGGGAGGGGTGGGGGCGGCGGCCTTGGCGGGCTTGGAAGTTGTCGGGGCATCCGGATTCATGGGCAGGGAGTGTAGGGGCAAGGGGAAAGTGCGAAAGGCCACGCACGCGGGACCAGGTGCGGAGCCGACCCGGCATGCGATGTGGATTGGTGGCGAGTTTGCCTGTCGGTTCGACCGGCTGGCCGATATCCTCCCCATGATGAAACCGGCAAGCCAAGGCACTCGCTCTCCCGATCCCGACCGCCGCGGCCTCATGGCCATCGTGGGTCTGCTGGCCGTCGTGCTGGCCGTCGGCACGCTCGTCGCCGTCAAGTCCCTCGTCGCGCCCCCCTCGGCGGCCGACGCCGCGGCCGCGAAGATGCGCGATGGCGCCCGGGCCATCGAGGCGGGCTTGGAGGCGGCCGCGACCTACCAGCGCGAGAAAAAGTTCGCCGAGGCCGCGGCCATCATGGACAAACTCTCGCAGCAAAGCCCGACCGACCGGGCCGTGCGAATCGCCTACGCCCAGGCCCTCATCGGGCTGGAGCGACACGCCGATGCCTACCAGCAGTACCAGGCCGCCATCGCCCTCTCCGACGATCCCAAGGTGAAGATCGGCACCGAAGAGGCCAAGATCGCCGGCGTCCGGCGCGACCCCGCCCTCGCCCAGCTGCACTTCGAGGCCGGAACCTGCGCCAACGTCGCCGGGGGGGCGGGCATGATCGACCGCGCCGAGGAGCACTACTGGATGGCCCAGGTCCTCGACCCCGGCGAGGCCCGCTATCCCCTCTTCCTGGCCATGATGCACATCAAGAAGGGCGACGACGCGGCCGCCGCGGCCAGCCTCATCCGCTCCGTGAAGATCAAGCCCGACCTCGCGGAGGCGTGGGGCACCATGGCCGAGCTCGAACTCAGGAAGAACCAGAACAGCCTCGCCGGCCAGCACATCGAGACGGCCCGCAAGCTCCAGCCCGGCGTCACCCGCTGGGCCCTCGTCCAGGCCCGCGTCCTCAACCGCCAGGGCGATCCGCAGAAGGCCGCGACCATCCTCGAGGCCCTCCCCCCGGCCCAGCGGATGGACAAGGCCACGCTCAGCCTCATGGCCGAGAGCTACGGCCTTATGCAAAGCCCGACCCAGGCGGCCTCGATGTACGAAACGGCCGCCAAGGCCATGCCCGCGGACCCGGAGATCGCCTGTGCCGCCGCGCAGTGGTGGGAGCGCGCGGGCGACCGGGCCAAGGCCATGGAATACGCCCGAACCGCGACGATGCTCGGCAGCGAAGAGGGCCGGGACCTGCTCGCGACGATGGAGAAGAAGGGCGCCCGATAGGGCTACACCAGATTCCGCCCCCCATCGAAGCGTACGATCTCACCGGTGAGATACGTCGCCTCGAGCGCCAGCCATCGCACAACGTCCGCACACTCCTCCGGCGTGCCGGCCCGCCCGAGGGGAACCTTGCTCAGGTACGCCTGCTGCGCCGCCTTCTCGGCCTCCGAGCCCGATTCCGGCCACATCGCCACCCCCGGCGCCACCGCGTTCACCCGCACGCGGGGAGCCAGCTCCCGCGCCAGCGAGCGGACCATCTCCGCCAGCGCGGCCTTCGACATGGCGTACGGGAGATAGTCCTTCGATCGAGGAATGCCATGCTCGCCAAGGGCGTGGATATCGCACATCGCCACGATGCTCCCCCCGCAGAACGCCTCCGACGCGCCCAGCAACGGAGAAAGGTGCTTCGAGAGCAGCAGCGGCGCCAGCGCGTTGGTGTTGAACGCGGCCAGGGCGACCCTCGGAGACACCGCCGCCAGCGGCGTCCGCTCGTAGGTGGACGCGTTGTGCACCAGAACGTCCAGCCGCGGCAGCGTCCGGGCAAGGTCATCGCCCACCGCGTCGGCAGTGGCCGGATCGTCCAGACGGAGTTGCAGCGTCCGAGACTCGGCCGGATTCGCCCCGAGGCGCAGGGCCTCCGCCAGCGTCGCCTCGGCCTCGGCCGCGCTCGTGTTGTACGTGACGACGACATCGCACCCGGCCCGGGCCAGCGCAAGCGTCGTCGCGCGCCCGATGCGCCGCGCACCGCCGGTGATCAGGGCCAGCGGACGGTGGTGTGTTCGAGGAAGGGTCATTGGTTGGGTCCCATGCGGTCCGGGTCGTGCGGCGGGGGAGTCGAAGGAGGCGTGGTCCCGCCCACGTCGCCGGGTCCGAGCTCATCCGGGTCGATGTCCACGGTATCGTCGCGCGAGCCCACCGTGGACGCATCCAGCCGCTTGCCCGCCTCCGACCACGGATCGGGCGACGACTTGCGCTTGCGGCGTTTGGCGCCCGTCGGATCGGCCAGCACGCGCCGCTTGTGCCGGTTCATGATGATCAGCGCGGCCGCCCCGATGACGAAGATGACGATGATCGCCAGGAGCGTCAGACTCGCGGCCGAGCGAACCGCGAGTTTCTTCTCGCCGGGCGAGTGCACGCGCGTGGCGGGGGCGGGGGCTTGCTGGAGGGCCACGAACATGCGGGACAATACCCCCGGGGCCGATTCAGCGGGAGTTCAGCACCACCTCGGTGCGCCCGCCGATTCGGACAAGTCCGTAGCTCTCGCCCGTCCGGTTGAGCACCCGCAGCAGGTGGTCGTCGTCGAGGATGCAGATAGGAACGCCCGAGGAGGAGGCCGAGGAAGACTCCGAGCATGGGCGGTCGGGCAGCGGTTGGTTTGTCACAATGGCGATGTGGATAGTCGCGGGCGTGGGGGGCACCGACCAGGGTTCGGTCCGCGGACCCGGGTCAGGGTTCTGGGTGAGGTCCTTTCCGGGCGGGTGCCGCGGGGACAACGCCTGGATCGCGACAAACGCGCAAATCAGCACCGCAAGCCCCGATCCCGAGGCGAGGATTGTGCGACCTGTGCGCCGGTTGCGGGCCGTCGTGGCCAGCAGCGATCCGATAGCCGCGCGACGGCGAGCACCGTCGGGTGTCAGTCGCGTCTCCTCTTCGGGTGTGGGCAGGTGTTTGTTACCCATGATGTTCATCCTTCCGGCTCGCAAGCGTGCCGGTCAGCCGGCGGAGTCGCCCATGCACCGAGCCGATGGTGGACCCGACAAACTCGGCGATCCCCGCGAGTGTCATCCCGGTCGCACGCAGGTGCAGCAGTTCGCGGTCCTCTGCGGGGAGTTGGCGCAGTTCGTGCTCCAGCGAAGCGATGAGCGAGTCGGGCGGACCGCGCCCGGTCGAGGCAGACTCCCCGCGGGCCGCACCACGCTCGCGCCGCTCGCGTCGCTGCTCCGCGCGCAAAAGGTCGAGAGCCACACTCCGGGTCACGGCCGCCAGCCACCGCTCCGCATGGTCCTCATCTCGGAGCCGGCGCGTCTGGGACCCCGACCTGAGCACCCGCAGGAAAGTCTCCTGCACCACATCCAGGCAAAAGTCCTCGCCCCGCCCCGTCGCCCGGCGAGCGGCGAGGAACACACGATCAAACCGAAGCTCGTACACGCGCCCGATCGCCCTCCCCTCGCCCCGGCCCGATTGTCGAAGCAGGTCCAGGATCGGGGACGTTCCGGCGGCCGAAGCGGTCGCGTTCCCCGGCCGCGCTGGCGCGGCGGATCGGGCGGTCGCCATGGGGGGCTCGGCCATGTGGCCTGTCCTCGCGAGCGGGTGGAGCGAGAGTTGGAGCGCTGCCTGTGACGTGGGATTCCCCATTTCGGCCCCCGAGAGGTGGGGGGCTATTTGCCCTGACTGTCCGCACCCTTGCGGATCAGGTCGTCGGCGTCGAGTCCGGGGAGTTTCGGCTCGTTGGCCTTGGCCCGCCGGATCGCGTTGAGCATGTGCACGACGGTACGGTGCTGGGCGGGCGTGGCGTGGAGCACAAGCATCCCCTTGCTGGGGTGTTCCATGCGAACTTCCCTGGCCGACCCCCCCAGCGCGGCCACCTCCTTGCAAAGTCCGAAGATGTCGCCCGCGAATGGCTCGAGGTCTCGATAGTCGTACACCACCGCGACCGGAGACTCCCCGCCTCCAGCGCCCGCCCCGCCCATGGTCTTGCGACGAACTTCCATGATCGCCTGTCGTTCCTCCAGCCCGCGGCGCGTGGCGTACGCCTGCTGGAGGGCCTCGCGGGCGTTCACCAGCGCCGTCTGCATGTTCTGGAGCTCGGTGCTGGAGATCTGGCCCTGATCGGCAAGCTTCTTGGCCCGATCCACCTCCATCGTCACACGCTCAAGCCCCGCCTCCTCCTCCCTGATCTGCGAGTTGTTCATGTCGATCTGCACGCGCAGCTCGGATTCCTCCAGTCGCGCGGCCCGCTCACGCGTGGCGGCCTCGACCGCCCGGGAACGCTTCGCCGCCACCGATTGGCCCAGTTGCCCCAGCACCGACTCGATGGTGCGCTGCTGATCGGCGGTCCCCCGGACAATAAGCAGCATGGAGTCCTTGTGCAGCATCAACTCCGGCGGGGCGGTCTTCGCGTCGGAATCGAGGCGCGACGCGGCCTGAACCGCGTTGAGCACCGTCTCCGCCGACGCCACCATGGACGGATCGGCAGGAAGGTCGGCGGGGGCCTCGGTGAGGTCCCGAATCGAAAACACGCGGGTCTCCTGCTTCGCGGAAGCCGCCATCGACGAGCCGGATCCCGGGGGCGTCCGGCTCGCGAACCGCACGGCGAACGTCGCACTCCCCTCCTCCCCTTTGCCCAGTCGCGTGATCGCGAACTGAACCGTGCCGTCCTGGTTCGCGGCGAACTCGATCGCCTGCAGCGCCGTGTACGGACTCACCTCGCGAAGCGAGATGGCGGGCAGGGGCACGCCGTCCGCCTCCGCTGGCATGATCACATTGACGTTGGCCGAACCGGCCGAGGCGCGGATCGCGTCGACGAACTGCCGCACGGTGCCGCCCCGAAACTCCACCGAGACCAGCGGTTCCGGGTTCGACGAAGCACCCACCGGCGCCGGCGGAGCCGTGGGGGCCTGCTGACCCTGCCGTGTGGCAGGCCGCAGCGCAGGGGACGGCTCTTGCGGCTGGGCCAGCACTCCCGCGCCGAGCAGGAGGGCCGCGAGGGGAGCGAAAAGCGGCGGGACGGATCGTCGGTCGAGCATGGGCGGTCTCCTTGCGGGCAACGCGCGGCCCGCACATGGTGATAACGCCGCCGACCCGCCAGGTTGGCGCAATCGTGGATGGTTTTGCCTACGCTCTTGGCCTCCCCGTCAGACTTGGCGGGGCCTTGGAGCCGGCCCATGAACTACGACGCCCACCAACCCATCATCGCGGACCTGGAGGCGCGGATTTTGACGATCCGCGACTCGCTTTAACTACGACCAGGGGCTCACCGACATCGCCGAACTCACGGCCCGCATGGAGCAGGCCGACTTCTGGAACAACCAGAAGCAGGCCCAGCAGGTGGTGTCGAACCTCAAGAGCCTCCGGGCCAAGTTCGAGCCCCTCAAGGCCGTGATCGCCGACTTCGAGGACGCCAAGGTCGCCTACGAGATGGCCAAGGAGTCCGGCGACAAGGACCTCTTGAAAGAAGCCGACGCCCAACTCTTCGCCCTCGCCGGGAAGCCGGATGCGAACATCGAAGGGCGGATGGACAAGATCGAGATGCAGTCCCTCCTGGCCGGCAAGCACGACCACCGCAACTGCTTCCTCACCATCCAGGCGGGCGCGGGCGGCAAGGAGGCCAACGATTGGGCCGACATGCTCCTGCGCATGTACATCTTCTACTGCGAGAAGATGGGCTTCGCCATGGAAGAAATGTCCAAGACCTTCGGCACCGAGGTCGGCGTCGACGCCGTCACGCTCCACATCAAGGGCCCCTTCGCCTACGGCTATCTCAACTGCGAGCGCGGCACGCACCGCCTCGCCCGCGTCTCCCCCTTCAACGCCGAGGGCAAGCGCCAGACCTCCTTCGCCACCGTGGACGTCGTCCCGGAGTTCGAGGAGACCGAGTTCGTCATCCCCGAGAAGGACGTCGAGGTCGTCGCCTTCGTCCGCGCCTCCGGCCCCGGCGGCCAGAACGTCAACAAGGTCGCCACGGCCATCCGCCTGACCCACATCCCCACCGGCATCCAGGTCACCACCAACACCTACAAGGAACAGGGCCAGAACCGCAAGCAGGCCTTCGCCATCCTCACCTCCAAACTCGAACAACTCGAGGAAGAGCGCAAGGAACGCGAGATGAACGCCGCCACCGGCGGCGCCGTCGAGCGCGGCTGGGGCACCCAGATCCGCTCCTACGTCTTCTACGACAACCGCGTGAAGGACCACCGCACCAACCACGAGGCCACGGACTACGAACGCGTCCTCCGCGGCGAGGTCCAACCCTTCATCGACGCCGAACTCCAGCGCCGCCGCAAGGAAAAGACCGAAGCGGCCGCCGCCGCGAAAAAGTAACGCGTGGAGGGCGTCTCGTGCCCACGATCAGCGAGTTCTACGGCATCTCGATCTGCATGTACTTCGAGGACCATCCTCCTCCGCACTTCCACGTCTTCTACGCCGAGCAGGAAGCCCGGGTCTCGATCGAGACGCTGGAGATTCTGCGGGGGTCGCTCTCCAAGCGGGCGTACCAGATCGTGGTCGAGTGGGCCCTCCTGCATCGCGCCGACCTTCGCCGGGCGTGGTCGCAGGCGTCGCTCCCCTCCCCGATCGATCCGATCGAGCCGCTGCCCTAAGATCGCCCATGGTCCGCATCGCATCCGCCAGCGCCGAGCCGGGATACGTGCTCGCCCTCACGTTCACCGACGGCACCGCGGGCAGGGTAAATCTCGCGCATCTGGTGGGCAAGGGCGTCTTCGCGGCGTGGCGCGACCCGGCATTCTTCGCGGGCGTCCAGGTTGATCCGAAGACCCGCACGGTCTGCTGGCCCGGAGGAATCGATCTGGATCCGGACGTGCTGCACGCGCGGGCGATGGGCAAGCCGCTTCCGGGCACAGACTCGGCCGCGGCGTAGGTCGAACAATCGCGTGGAAGACCACCGCACCCCCCCCACCCAACGTGGATTCCTTCGCATGACGGCGCTCGCGTTGGGCAACTTGGAGATGGTAAATGGGCATCAACTCTGACGGCACCCCGGTCACGAAGACCCTGCTTTTCGTTGTGCTTGCTCTGATCGTGGGCGCGTATGCCGCTGGTATCGGTGCCTACGCATTCGTGGATGAACGGATCGCGAAGGTGACGAAGACGGTGATCAACCATCACTACTCCGTCCACCAAAAGTCGACCGTGTTTGTTGTAAGGCCCTTGGATCCGCTTCCTAGAGTTGGGTGGACACCCACGAAAGGAGCTGCTGGGGACATGGTCCAAGTCCAAGGAAAGCAGTTCTTTCCCGCGTCGGTGCGGTTCGCGGGTGAACCTTCGGTCATGCTGAGCCCGTCGGAGGCAGTGATGGCAGTGAACGGAGGTAAAGCGGGCTTCAAACTCTCCGTGGGCCAAGTTACCGATAAATGGTTCACGTGGACGCTTGAAACCAGCGGCCGCGCAACCCCCGACACAGTTGCTTGGGCAGTCCAATACATCGCGATCGGAAGGCCCGCAGTGGAGAGTCCGTCGGCGCAAGAACCGTAGCTCGCTTCCACCCCCGCGTGCCAACACGTTACAGCCTTGGGCAACGTGATGCCGATCGCCAAGGGTCGCGGCCCGGGGGGCCACGGTGCAGTGCCTTCTTTCTTGATAACCTGCCTCACGGTGGTGGGCCGACGATTGTTCACGCCTTGGCCCGGCAGGTAACGGGGTCTCTCGGTCCTCGGCTTCGGGGCGTGACCACGCACAGCACTCCACCCCCTCACCCCGCACGGACGGACTCTGGCGGGGGCGGTTGAGCGCGCGGCGGCTGCACGATCTCGCGGCGGGGCCGGTGCGGCGCTCCTCCAAAATACAATTCCGTCCGGGCGGGGTGAGGGGGTCCGAGAACGGGGGCTGTGTGTGCGCAGAGGGCCTGGGCGGGTGGCACGCCAAGGCAGGGCCACCCGTCGGAGCAATCTGTATCATGCGGCATGCCAAGCAACTCGCCGGTCTTCGAACAAGCGGTCAGTCTGCTCAAGAAGAGCGCAACGCTCGCGCAATACGGCTTTGGAAAGGAACCGGACATCGGGTACTTTCCGAGCGGGCGTGAGCGTTTGGGCCGGATCATTTTCACGAAGAATGAGTGGAAGATCCGCTTTCCAGATCGGCCCGAAGGGTACGAGGGCCTGTATCTCCACTTCGAGTCCGAGCGGACTGATGTGCTGCACCTTCATTGCGAGTTGTATCACAGGCAGGGGAGGGAGGCCGATCACGACCAAACCAAGATTCGAGCGATGCTGGACTTGAAGGGTGCCATCGGTGATCAAGTACGTCAAGCGGCCGCCCGCCACGGCTGGGCGCCCAAATGGCGATGGAGCCCTTGGCCCAAAGATCTGAGCGATCCTGCAAACTTGCAGGTAGGCAAGTTCAAGCTCGGAACCGAGCCCGACTGCCAGCCCGAGTCATTTGTGAACGCAGTCGTGCGCATCGTCGCGGGCGTGACGCCCGACATTGATCCGGTGGTCGATTCCTGCCGGCGCGCCTTCGGCCGGTAGCCAAGTGTTTCAATCTCCACTCCGAGCCACGACGTTGCCGGAGCGACATGTGGGGCAAATGCGCGTACCCAGTCGGCGTCCGCCCCTCCTCCCCCCGCCTCCCTCCGTGTCTCTGTGCCTCTGTGGTCACTTCTTCACACACATGCACGTCGCCCTGATCGGCGTGTCGGCATCCGCCCACACGGTCTTGAACCGAGCCTCAACCGCCGCCGCCTCCGGCGACTTGGTCGCCTTCAGGCACTCCGCCAGCCCAAACAGCGCCCACCCGTTCTCCGGCCACTTCTTCAGGTCCGCCCGGTACACCTCCGCCGCCTCATCGAACCGCCCCGCGTGCATGAGCACCGCACCCAACTGGTGGCGCGTCGGCCACACCCAGTCCGGCGGCTCCATGTACCGCAGCGTGTCCTCGATCTTCACGGCCTCGCGGAGTTGGCTCACGGCCTCGTCGATGCTCCCCCGCCGGAAGGCGATCTCGCCCGCCAGCGAGTGCTCGGCGATCTTCATGGTCGTGTGCGCATCGTTGATCGCCATCAGCCGACCCGCGGGGATCTGCTCCACGGCCTTCCGGAACATCGCCTGCTCGCGCTCGGCGCTTGGCACATCGCCCTTGGCCGCAAACGCCGTCGCACGCCCGTAGCGCCACAAGGCCCGCTTGATCGGCAGTTTCGCGATCGGCTCGGGCATCGCGAGCATCCTGTCCCACTCGCCGAAGCGCAGCAGGGCCTCGATCTCCAGCCCGAGGTACCCATCGATCGCCTCCGGCATGTTCTCGATGAACGCCGCGGGGATGCCCTCCATCATCGCCCGGGCCGCGGCCAGGCACTCCGCCTTCCGCCCCGTGTGCATGCACGTCCACGACAGGAACTGGTGGTTGTGGGCCATGTAAATGTTGTAAAAGCCCTGGTTCGGCGACATGGCCCGGTATGCCGCGTCGATCTTGATCGCCTGCCGGTTCTGCTCCGCAGCCTGCGCCCACTTGCCCACGCGCACATCGATGTGCCCGGCCATGTGCACAAGGTGCCCCGACGCGGGCACCAGCGTCCGCAGCCGGTCCGCCGCGGCCATCGCCCTTTCGGGCACGCCCGCGGGCCCCGCCTCGCAGGTGTGGATGTACAGGTGGTTCGCGCCCGGATGGTTCGGATTGAGCGCGAGCGCCTTCTCCAGGACGGCCGTGATCTCCGGCGTCTCCGGCCTCGCCTCGCCCGCGACGCTCCACAGGTCCCACGGCCGCAGGTCCATCAGCGATTCGGCGTACAACGTGCACACATCGGCGTCGCCGCCGAACCGATCGTGCACTCGCTTCATCGCATCCGCGTACGCCCGATCCAGCGGCGCCCGCTCCTCCGGCGTCAGGGGGGCCGGCACCGTGCCCGCGGCCGGATCGACATAGCGGGCCCGAAGAGCCTCAACAAGCGCCCGCTCCGTCGGCGTGGTCGTCGGGTTCGAGCGCACCAGTTCGTTCGCTTTGTTCCACGCGACCCACGCCGCCCTCGAGTGCCCCGTCATCCATCGCCGGGTTGTTGATGTGCGGCCCGTTGCACAGGGCGATGCCCCACCACGGCATCGCGGCCGTCGGATCCGCCGCCGCCGCCTCGGTAAACGACCGGATCGCCTCATCATGGTTGAACGCAAACGCCCACGTCAGCCCCTGATCAAAGAACTGCTGGCAGCGCGCCGAAGACGTCGAGATCGTCCGTGTGTGCGGCCCCATGCCCTGGAAGAGCCGGGCCTGCGTCTGGGCCGTCGCGGCCGCGCCCGAGCCACCCTCGCGCGTGTAGTGCGAGGACTGGCCGCCCGAGCCATGGCAACCCGCGAGGGCGCAGGCGACAAGCGCCGCCAAGAAGGTCTTGTGGCTGGATCGGATCATGATCGCCTCCTGAGATTTACCCCCGAACGCGCCATTGTACCGCGTCGCAGCGAAAAACCTCAATGTGTGGTATAACGGAGACCCATGAGCACCCAACCCTCGGCGAACCTGCCCCCCCGCGAACGAAGTCCCAACGACTGGCTCGGCGCCCTCCTCGGCGTCGTCCTCATCGGCTTTGGCATCTACCTGCTCGTCCAGTCCTCCGGCAAGAGCAACTTCGGCCCGCTGCTCATCCTCCTCGGCGTGGCCTTCCAGCCCTGGTCGCTGCTCTCGATCGCCGGCGGCCTCGGATTGCTCGCCTGGGCCGTCTGGTGGACGTTCTTCAAGGCCCTCGGCCCGATCGACTACATCTACTCGCTCGTCGCCGCCATCATCGGCCTGGGCACCCTCACCGAGCGATGGGGGCGCATCAAACGCGGGCCGCGCCAGTAACCCCGCGAGCCCGCCCGCCATAACATGCGTTGATTCGCCCACCACCCCTGAGAAAGGACCGTATGTCCGCCGCGCTGTCCGCTGTTTCCCGCTCGATCCCCGTCCGTTCCGACCGGCTGGCCGCCCTCCCGCCGTTCCTCTTCGACGAGATCGACCGCAAGAAACGCGAGCGCATCGCCGCCGGCGCGGATGTCATCAACCTCGGCGTCGGCGACCCCGACCAACCCACCCCCGGCTTCATCGTCGAGGCGATGAACAAAGCCATGCGCGAGCTCGTCAACCAGCAATACCCCGCCGTCGGCGGCGGCCTGAAGGTCTTCCGCGAGTCCGCCGCCCGCTTCATGTCCGAACGCTTCGGCGTCAAGGTCGACCCGATGCGGCACATCGTCTGCTGCATCGGCTCCAAGGACGGCATCGCCCACCTCCCCTGGGCCGTGACCAACCCCGGCGACACCATCCTCGTCCCCGATCCCGCCTACCCCGTTTATGAGATCGGTGCCGTCCTCGCCCACTGCAAGGTCGAGAAGATGCCCGTCTCCGCCGACACCGAGTGGAGGCCCACCTTCTCCGACATCCCCCCCGGCGCGGCCGCCAACGCCCGCATCCTCTGGCTCAACTACCCCAGCAACCCCACCGCCGCCTGCGCCGACGTCCCCTTCTTCGAGCGTGCCGTCGAGTGGACCAACTCCACCTGGGAACCCGGCTCCCGAGGGAAGCAACGCGGCTGCATCCTCGCCTCCGACCTCGCCTACTCCGAACTCTTCTTCGAGCACCGCCCCGTCTCCGCCTGGCAGGCGCCCAACGCCGACATCGAGTCCACCCCCGCCATCGAGTTCCACTCCCTCTCCAAGACCTTCAACATGACCGGCTGGCGCATCGGCTTCGCCGTCGGCCACGCCGACATCATCGCCACCCTCGCCGGCATCAAGGCCAACGTGGACTCGGGCCTCTTCAACGCCATCCAGGTCGCCGGCGCGGCCGCCCTCGACGGCTACCAGCACCCCGACGTCGACCGCATGCGGAACCTCTACCGCGAGCGCCGCGACACCATCGTCCCCGGCCTCCGGGCCGCGGGGTGCGAGGTCCACACCCCCGAAGCCGGGTTCTTCGTCTGGGCCCGGACCCCCAAGGGCACAGACGGCCGCCACCTCGACTCCATGACCTTCGCCGGCAAACTCCTCGCCGAGGCCGACACCGTCGTCGTCCCCGGGGCCGGTTTCAGCCCCCGGGCCCGGGAGTGGTTCCGGGTCGCTCTGACGGTCGAGTCGCCCCGGCTGGCCCAGGCCGCCGCCCGGATCGCCAAACTGACCTGGTAGGTCCGCGATTTGCACTTTTTTCGGGCCCGCCCGCCGGAGACCCCCGGTGCGCTCGTACAGATCCAAGAGGGCAGAAACGGACCGCCGCCGAAGTCACCACAGGAGGACCGAGGCGGCGGTCCACTTTCTGCAACTGTTCCGGTTGAACCTCGCATGATCTACGCGCTCTGGGGATTGACAGCCGTCTGTGCGATCCTGGCCGTCGCGGCCGGCGCGTGGCTCCTGCGCGCCCGCGGCCAGCAGCGCCGGGCCGTCGAAGAGCGCCGCAAACGCTACGCCCTCAAGGAGACCTCCGAGCGCATCCCCATCGCCACGGAGCGCGCTGCGCCCGTCCTCGCACCGCCCATCGAAGAGATCGCCCCGCCGGTGCGGGTGCCCGCGAGCGGCCCGCCGACGTTTCCCGAGCGCGAAGGCGAGCCCCCCCCCCCCCCGCCCCGGACGGTCCGGGTGCCCAGCCCCCCCCCCCGGGCCGCCCCCATCCCGCCCAACCTCGCGCCCCCGCCAGCACCCACGGGACGGCCCCCCCCGCCACACCCCCGTGACCGGCCGAATGGTGAACACGCCCGACGGCGAGATGATCCTCACAACGCCTCCCTTCACCCTGCGCGAGTCGATCTTCGGCCACTCCGTCGGTCGATTCGTCAACGCCCTCTACCGGCGCGTCCCCGCGTGGGTCATCCTCTGCCCGCGCGTGCGAATGGACACCCTCGTCGTCCCCACCCCCCCCGACGGCCGCGACCCCCACGACTGGCGCGACTGGCGCAAGCGCGTCCGGCTCCGCTCCCTCGACCTGGTCCTCTGCGACCGCCGGACCTGGCGACCCCTCGTGGCCGTGATGTTCGACAACCGCCCCACCAACGCCCGCGCGCTCGGCGGCGGACGCGACCGCATGACCGACGAGGTGCTCGCCCAGGTCGGCCTCCCTCTCCTCCACCTCACCGGCGACTTCGCCGCCGACTGGCCCATGATCCAGCCCTACGTCGAGCAGAGCATCCTCCGCCACGTCAGCGATGAGGAGGCCATGGAGGCGACCATGCTGCGAGAGTCGCCCGTGGACGCGGATTCGGCGGCCACGCTCCTCCGGCTGGATTCCGAAAAGGGCTGGCTGCTCGAGTAGCGCCCCTACGGCCGATTCCCCGCCGCCGACATGGCCCCGAACAGCGCGAGCCCGGCGATGACGGCGATGACCGCCCCGATGATCATCAGCCCGGCGATCACCAGCGCGATGATGGCGCACGTCCGCCCGCCGGAGGTGGACGACCGGCCGGCAGGGTCCATCCGGCCCGCGCCCATCGCCGCCAGGTCCGCGTTCGCCATCACAATGGACGGAATCGCCAGTCCGATCGAGATCATCGAGGCCCCGCAGCAGCACATCGGGTGGATCAGCCCCAGGAAGTCCAGCACCAGCACCCCCAGCGATGCGATCCCCAGCCCCAGCACGGCGCCGGCCCGATCGGGCGGAAAGTTGCCGCCCAGCCGCCCCGGTATCGTCGGCGGCAACACCTCGGGCAGGGTGTCGGTTGGCGGCGACCCATTCGACCCAGACCCCGCATCCGAGGGGGAGGGGGCCGGCCGATCGGGAGGCAACGGGGGCGGAAACTCTGACATGCGGTATCCTGCCGGGTGACGGTGCGGCGTTCGGGCCCAACCTAGCCCGCCGCACGGTACCCGGAGTCCGCTCGTGACGCAACCGCTCGTGGCCCAAACCCGCTTTGCCAGGCACCCGGATGTGCTCCGCAGCGTGGTCGCCGACGTCCTCGCCTCCGCCGATCCGGCCGAGGCGGTCGTCCGGAACTGGCCCGCCGACGCCGCCCTCGCCGAGCGGCTCAAGGGCGGCATGCTCATCGCCGCGGGCAAAGCCTCGATGGCCATGGCCCTCGCCGCCGTCGAGCGGTGCGGCGTCCGGCCCTCGGTCGGCGTCGTCATCACCGCCGTCGGCGCCAAGTGCCCGCCCGTTCTCCACGCCGCCGGCGTGCGCGTCCTCGAAGCCGATCATCCCCTGCCAAGCCAGCGCAACCTGATAGCCGCCCGCGCCGCCAGCGACGCCGCCCGGCTCGCCTCCTCGCGCCGACTCCCGCTCCTCACGCTCCTCTCCGGCGGGGCCTCCGCGCACCTCACCTTCCCGCAGCCCGGCATCACCCTCTCCGACATCCGCTCCATCACCGACGCCCTGCTCCGCGCCGGCGCCACCATCGCCGAACTCAACGTCGTGCGCACCTGCCTCGAGCAGCTCAAGGGCGGCGGCCTGTCCCGCCTCGCCGCGCCCTCGCCGGTCTGCTCGCTCATCCTCTCCGATGTCCTCGGCGACTCAGTCAAGGTCATCGCCTCGGGCCCGACGGCCGACGGCCGCCCCATGCCCGACAAGGCCATGCGCGTCCTCGAGATTCGCCGCGTCGCGGAAGTGGTTCCCAGCGTGACCGCCCGCCTCAGGGCCATGATGGCCCAGCCCGCCCCCCCCCCCCCCCCCGCCCCGAAAGCCCCCCACACCCGACGCGG